>NZ_BBOX01000090.1 GCF_001553455.1 Streptomyces hygroscopicus subsp. hygroscopicus | reverse complement strand
GGCTCCCCGGGCCCCGCCGCCAGCCGCTCCACGATCGCGTACCAGGTGTCGCTCAACGCCTCGTCGCCCTCGCGCAGATCGCAGACCTCGAAGCCCTCGTCGAAGACGGCGCGGGCGGCCGGGGCGTCCCCCTGGGCCAGTAGCACCTGTGCGCGCAGCAGCCGGAAGCGGCCGCGTGCCCGGATGGCGGGGCGCAGCGCGTCGAGGACCGCCCGTGCGTCGTCGGCGCGGTCGGCCGCGAGCAGCGCGGTGATCGCCTCCCGGCCGAGCGCCGCCTCGGCGGCCTCCAGCGCGACCGGGTCGGCGGCGACGGGCGGCGCGGCCAGCGAGACGGCGGCCACCGCCCCCGCTGCCTCGGCCACCACCCCCGCCCCCGCTGCCTCGGCCACCACCCCCACACCAGCCTCCGCCCCCTCGAACACCGACCCCACACCAGCCCCCGCCGCCTCGAGCGCCGAGCCCCGTTCGGGCCCCGGTTCGGCGTCCGGGGCGAGGAACAGCCGGACGGCGCGCAGCAGCCGTTCCGCCGCACGCGCCGGATGGCCCGACGCGGTGTCGGCGACGGCCAGGCAGCGCAGCGCCCAGGGCGTCTCCGCCCAGCGCAGCGACCGCTCCCAGCTGCGCTCGGCCTGTGCGCGGTCGCCCGCGTGCCACTGGGCGACGCCCAGGTGGTACTCGGCGGCGGCGGTCGAGGGGGCCGCTTCGAGGAGGTCGCGCCAGGCGGGCGCGACCAGGGAGGCGCCGGGGTCGGCCCGGGAGGGGCCCGGCTCCCAGTCGGGCAGCGCGCCGGTGCGCAGCAGTCGGCGCCAGGGTTCCTGCTCGGCCCCCAGCGTGCCCGGGTCGAACGGCGTACCGGGCAGCTGGAACCCGCCGCGCTCGGTCTCCAGCGCGCCCCAGCCGGAGCCGGTGGCCAGGTGCTCCACCGGTTCCGCGTCGGCGTGACGACGCCAGGCGGCGTAGGCCGCGTCGACGGCGGCGCGCGGCAGCGCCGCCTCCAGGCGGGCCTCGGTCTCGCGGCGGGCGGCCGTCCAGTCAGCGCCGTGCACGGCGGCCGGATCGGCGGTCAGCGGTCCGTACGCCTCCAGCCAGGCGAACTCCTGGCCCGCGTCCAGCGGGATGTGCTCCAGCTGGGTGCGGGCGAGCCCGGCCTGGATCTCGGCGTAGCCGCCGGTGCCGGGCTCGGTCAGCCAGCGCTGCCAGCGCCGGCCGCCGGGGCCGGCGCCCCAGACGAAGAGCTTGCGGCCGCGCAGCAGATCGGTCGAGGTCTGGACGAGGCCGCTGCCGTCGGCGTCGAGCGAGGCGATCCAGCGGCGGGCGTCCTCGGGCAGCTCGTAGAAGTAGTCGGCGGGGTAGGCGCCGCGCAGCGGATAGGTGCGGTCGGCGCCGTCCCACTCCGGGACCGGGACCTTGCTGAGGGTGCGGGCGTAGCCGAAGTGCCAGGCGTCGTCGGCGGGGGCGAGGACGCGGGTGCGCTCGTCCTCGGGAACGGCGATGTTGGACCACCAGTAGACGGGCGCGGGGTGGTGGTGGGGGTTGCGGATCCTGACGCCCACATAGAGGAACGCGGAGTCGGCGGGCAGCCACAGGTCCACCTGGAAGGGCAGGTCGCGCAGCCGTTCCCACTCCCACAGCCGCACCATCGCGCCCCCGTCGGCGGCGTCGGGGGCGGGGACGCGGGCGGCGTGCAGGGGTGCACAGGACAGGGTGGTGTGGCCGGTGGCGCCGATGTTCCACTCGATCCCGCCGGAGAACCAGGCGCCGTTCAGCGCGAAGTCGGCGGGCTGGAGCACCGGGTTGCGGTACAGCAGCTCTCTGCCGGCGGAGCCGTCGGCGGGCTTGTGGAGCAGTGAGTGGACACGGCCGCCGAGTCCGGGCAGCACGGTGGCCCGCAGATGGCCGTTCTCGAGGACGAGGGCGTCGAGTGCGGCGGGGGCGCGGTCGCGGCCGTAGCCGTCGCGCAGCCGCACCGGCAGCACCGACCGCAGGGGCGCGTAGGCGACCTGACGGGCCATGTCGGCGGGGAGTGCGGCCCGGACGCGGTCGTCCACGCGGTGCACCTCGTCGAGGGGGGGCAGCGCGGGCAGGGGGTTGTCCGGCCCGACGGGGGCGGTGGGAAGGGTCAGGGTGGTACGTCGCACGCTCGTCGCCACGGGCCGCCTCGCTCCGACTGCCTTGGGTCACCTCGGCTGCGGCGACCGTCCGATGACCATGGAACAACGTCACGGGCCCGCTGAACAGAGCCGGTTGGGCCCGATCGTGGTGCCCCGTCGGGCAGGACCGTCAGCCGGCAGCGGTCCGCTGGTCCAGCATGTCGCTGGTCATGGCCCAGCGCTCGTGGTCGCGCCAGGCGCCCTCGATGTAGAGGAAGTCGGGGGAGAATCCCTCCAGCCGGAATCCATGGCGCTTCACCAGCCCGATCGACGCCTTGTTGCCCGGCTGGACGTTGACCTCGACGCGGTGCAGCCCCAGCGGCCCGAAGGCGTGGCGCAGCACGAGCCCGAGCCCCTCGGACATATAGCCCTGTCCGGCGGCGGGCGGAAAAGCCCCGTAGCCGATCGCGCCGGACTGGAAGGCGCCGCGCACGATGTTGTTGATGTTGATGAATCCGGCGATGTCTCCGGTGTCCCGGACGCAGACCAGGAAGCCTTCGCGGTCCTCGCGCTCCAGCTGGGCGATGTAGTGCTGATAGGCCCGCTCGGTCTGGGGGAGGGTGAGCCAGGGGCGGTGGAACGCCGCGCTCTCCCGGGCGCGCCGGATGAACTCCGCACCGTCCTCGCGGCGGGTGCGGCGGATGGCCGCCCGGGTTCCCTCGGAGACGTACCGGACGTCAGGCATGCGGCGATGACGACAGCAGTGCCATGGCCGCCGCGTAGCCGGAGCCGCCGGCGACGGCCCCGTCCACCGGGATGTCGGTCATGGTCCAGGGACCGACCGGCACGGGGGTGAGACCGGTGCCGACGTAGTTGACCGCCGGGTCGCGGGAGAGCCCGGTGCCGAGGCCCTTGAGGTACGCCTCCTTGCGGGTCCAGCAGCGGGCGAAGGCGGCGGGCCGGTCGGCCCGCGCCAGCGCGTCCAGCTCGGCGCGCTCCTTCGGGTGCAGGCTCTCGGCGACCTGGTCGACCACCGAGGCGGGCTGCAGCTTCTCCACGTCCACGCCGACCGGGACGCCTGCGAAGGCGTAGAGCACCAGATCACCGGCGTGCGACATGTTGAAGTGCAGCGGGGTGCCGGACACGGCGGGACGGCCGTGCGGGCCGCCGCAGCCGGGGCACGCCTCACGGGTGAACGGAACGTCGGACGGCGCCAGGCCCAGATAGGCGCCGAGCAGCTCGCGCAGCCCCATATGGGCCGCCGTGTAGCGCTCGCCGTCCTCCGCCCGCACGAACTTCGCGGCCCGCTCCCGCTCCCCGGCGTCCAGGATCCTGGCGGGCGCGCCCGCGTCCATGGTCGCGGTGTACCCGGAGACGCTGAGCAGCCAGGTCTCGGGCTCACCGCCCTTCGGCCAGGCGCCCGCGACGGCGGCGGGCAGCGGCTCACGGCCGACGATGCGCGGGGCCGGTGGGGGTGTCAACTCGCTCCTCCAGTGGAGTTCGGGGCCGCTGGGTTCAGCAGCTCCAGGGTGGGCACATCGGATCTGGTCAGTCCAAAGGTCTGGATGTACAGCGACAGCTCGGCCTCCAGGGCGCGGATCATCGTATCGGCGCGGCGGAAGCCATGGCCCTCGCCCTCGAAGGTGAGGTAGGCGTGCGGTATGCCGCGGCCGGAGACCGCCGCCAGGAACCGCTCGCACTGCTCCGGCGGGCAGATGGTGTCGTCCAGCCCCTGGAGCAGCAGGAAGGGCGCGCTGATCCGGTCGGCCCGGTACAGCGGGGAGCGCTCGCGGTAGCGGTCCTCCACCTCCGCGAGCGGGCCGACCAGCGATTCGGTGTAGCACGACTCGAAGTCGTGGGTGCCGCCGGTGGCCCAGGAGACCAGGTCGAGGATGGGGTAGCTGACGGTGGCGCAGGCGTACAGCTCCGTGGCGGTGAGGGAGGCCGCCGCCGTCCAGCCGCCCGCGCTGCCGCCGCGGATCGCCAGCCGGTGGCGGTCGGCGACGCCCTCGTCGGCGAGCGCCTCGGCGACGGCGGCGCAGTCCTCGACGTCGACCACGCCCCACCGCTCGCGCAGCCGCTCGCGGTAGGCGCGGCCATAGCCCGTGGAACCCCCGTAGTTGACCTCGGCGACGCCGATGCCGCGGGAGGTGAAATAGGCGATCTCCAGGTCGAGTACGAGCGGGGCGCGGCCGGTGGGCCCGCCGTGGGCCCAGATCACATATGGCGGAAGCTCACCGTCCGGTGCGCTGTGGCCGGGGTTGTGCGGTGGATAGACCTGGGCGTGGATCTCCCGGCCGTCCGGTCCGGTGAAGGTGCGGAGGTGCGGCCTGGGGTAGTACGCGGGGTCCACGGCGTCGGTGTGGGCGCTGCCGATGACCCGGGAGCGGCCGGTGCAGACGTCCAGCTCGACCACCTCATGGCCGCTGTGCGGGCTCGCCGCGACGCCGACCACGCGGGTGCCGTTCACCGCCAGCGTGGGCTCCCATTCGGTCCAGGCGCCCGGCACATCGGCCGGTTCACCGGCCCGTGGGTCGAGGATGCCGAGGGTCGCCGCGCCCCGGCCGTGCAGCACCGCGATCAGACCGCCGGACAGCGGGGCGAACCAGCGGTGGCCCAGCTTCCACAGCGGCCCGGCGAACTCCTCCTCCCGGGGGCACAACGCCACCGGCCGCCCGGCCCGGCCCCATGCCTCCCCACCGGCCTCCGCCGACGCCTCCCCACCGGCCTCCTCCGCTGCCGGCTCCCCACCGGTCCGCGCCGCCGCCGGCTCCAGACGGTGCAGGTTCCACCAGCCGGTGCGGTCCGTGGCCGCGAGCAGCGCCCCGTCCTCGGCCCACTCGATCTGGGCGACCGCCTCGTCCGGCCCGCCCAGCACCACCCGGGCCCCGGTGAAGGAGCCGTCCTCGGCGACATCGGCCAGCACCACCTCCGTGCCGTCCCAGGGCATCCGGGGGTGGTCCCAGACGATCCAGGCGGCCCGCCGGCCGTCGGGCGAGAGCCGGGGCCCGGTGAGGAAGCGGTGCCGGTCGTCGGTCAGCTCCCGCACCGCCGCACGGTCCCCGGCGGCCGAACCGTCCAGCGGTACGGCGGCGATCACCCGCCGCACGTCCGTGGGCCCCTCCCCGGTGAACTCCTCCAGCACGCACCACACTTCGCCGCGGTCCGGGTGGATCACCGGATCCGCCCAGCGCAGCCCCTCCCCCACCGGGGACAGCGGGGTCAGCGGGCGCGGCGGGCCCCCGGCCGGGGCGTCCGGCTCATGGACGTACAACCGCTGATCGGCGAAGTGGACGAACACCACCAGCGGACCGCCGCTCGCGCGGTCCACCGCGGCCCAGGGCGTCCCGCCGTACCCCATCACCTTGCTGCGCACGTTCCACGGCGGGGCCAGCACCGGGACCTCCGCGCCGTCGGTCCGCCGCCGGACCAGGGCGCGGCGGCCGCCCTCTTCGGGGCGCGGCGCGGTCCACCACACCTCCTCGCCGACCGTGCCCACGTACTCCGGATGGCCGTCGTGCGAGGCGACGAGCGCGGCGTCGACCGGGGAGTGCCAGGCTCCGTAGGGGGCCGTGGCCACTGTCTGCTGCTGCACCGTATCCCTCACGCCCTCCGCAGGAAGTGGTCGAGCACCCGGACGCCGAAGTGCAGGGCCTCCACCGGCACCCGCTCGTCCACACCGTGGTAGAGCGCCTGATAGTCGAAGCCCTCGGGCAGGCGCAGCGGCGAGAAGCCGTATCCGGCGATGCCGAGCCGGGAGAACTGCTTGGCGTCGGTGCCGCCGGACATGCAGTACGGCACCGCGTGGGCCCCGGGGTCGAAGTGCTCGACGGCGGCGCACATCGCCCGGTACGTGGGGGTGTCGACCGGCGCCTGGAGCGGGCACTCCCGGTGGTGGAACTCCCATTCCACATCCGGTCCGGTGAGCCGGTCGAGGGTGTCGTGGAACTCCTCCTCGCCGCCGGGCAGTATCCGCCCGTCCACATAGGCGGTCGCGCTCCCCGGGATCACATTGACCTTGTAACCGGCCTCCAGCATCGTGGGGTTGGCGCTGTTGCGCACGGTGGGCTCGATCAGGGCGGCGGCGGGCCCCAGCTTGGCCAGCAGGGCGTCGACGTCGAAGTCCGCGGCGTCCACCTCGGCCGGGACGCCCTGGAGCGCGGCCAGTTCGGTGAGGGCGGCCTTCACCGTGGGGGTCAGCCGCACCGGCCAGCTGTGCTCACCGATCCGGGCGACGGCGGCGGCCAGCCGGCTGACCGCGTTGGCCCGGTTGACCTTGGAGCCGTGTCCGGCCCGGCCGTGGGCGGTCAGCTTCAGCCAGGCCGTGCCGCGCTCCCCCGCCGCGATGGGGTAGATCCGCATCCCGGACCCGGCGTGGAAGGTGAAGGCTCCGGACTCGCTGATGCCCTCGGTGCAGCCCTCGAAGAGCCCGGCGTGCCGCTCGGCGAGGAAGCCCGAGCCCCAGGCGGCGCTGTCCTCCTCATCGGCGGTGAAGGCCAGCACGATGTCCCGGCGCGGCCGCACGCCCGTCCGGGCCCAGGCCCGGACGACCGCGAGCACCATCGCGTCCATGTCCTTCATGTCGATGGCGCCCCGGCCCCAGACGACCCCGTCGCGCACCTCCCCGGAGAAGGGGTGCACGGTCCAGTCGGCGGGCTCGGCGGGCACCACGTCCAGATGGCCGTGGACCAGCAGCGCGGGCGCGGACGGGTCGGTGCCCTCGATCCGGGCCACGACATTGGTCCGCCCCGGCGACCGCTCCAGCAGGGTGGGCTCGATCTCCACATCGCCGAGCATCTCCGCCACGTACTCGGCGGCCGGACGCTCCGAGCAGTCCCCGCCGCCGCGGTTGGTGGTGTCGATGCTGATCAGCTCGGAGGTGAACCGCACCACCTCGTCGAGCGCCTGGGCGTCGATCGCCTCCGGACGGTCCGTGTCAGCCATATTGCTCCTCCACCGCGGCCGAGACGACCGTCGTGACGGCCTTGAAGCAGCGGATTCCCTCGTACATGGTCGGTGAGGTGTAGGCGACGCGCCGCTCGCCGCTCGGCTCCACGCCCGGTACGACGCTCGCCGCCCCCACCAGATGCTCGGCGTCGAATTCCAGCTCCACCGTGAACGGCCCGCGCCGGGCGGGCTCGTGGCGCACCGCCAGCACCGTCGCCTCCCGCGCCGCCGCCCGGATGTCCGCGGCCGTGCGGGCCGGGGTGCGGCACACCGCCGCATAGCGCGAGACGTACGTCTTGACCGCGACCGAACGGGCGTCGGGCGCATAGCCCCTGGCGTCCTCACAGGTCTTGTCGTCCCCGGTCACCAGCACCACCGGGACCCCGTACTCGGCGACCACCAGGGCGTTGAGCAGGCCCTCGCTCGCCCGCGCGCCGTCCACCCACACCCCGGTGATGGAGTTGGCCAGATAGGTGTGGGCCAGGACGCCCTCGGTGCCCGCGCCGGTGTGGTACCCGACGAAGGCCACACCGTCCACGTCACCGTGCTGCACGCCCTCGACCATGCTCAGGCTCTTGTGCCGGCCGGTGAGCATCTGGGCCCGCTCGTCCAGCTCCTCCAGGAGCAGATTGCGCATGCTCCAGTGCGCCTCGTTGATGAGCACCTCGTCCGCGCCGCCGTCCAGGAACCCGGCGACGGCAGCGCTCACGTCGGAGGTGAACAGACGGCGGCAGCGCTCCCAATGCGGGGTGCCGGGCAGCACATCAGCCGGCCAGGTCACGCCGGTGGCGCCCTCCATGTCGGCGCTGATGAGGATCTTCATGCCTCGTCACGTTACGCGCCGCGACCGACCCGAACCACCCCTGTGGATAACTGGTCCAATCCACTGGCCAGGCCCGGCGTGTCCGGGCCCGCCCCGCCCGGTGCGCGCCGGTCCCGCCCACCACGCCGCGGCTACGCCCGCGCCACCACGAACCAGCGGGCCGGCAGCTCGACCCGTGAGCCGTCCGGCCACTGCTCCGTCTGGGCCAGCGCCGTCGGGCCCTCGGCCAGGATCTCCAGCCCGGCCTCCGCCAGCACCTCCGGGACCTCCTTGTCCGCCGCGTCGGCCGGCCGCAGCCCGTGGTCGAGGACCCGGCGCAGCTTCGGCGGCGGACCGCCGGGACCCGCCGCCAGCTCCGCCAGCACCGCCCTGGACTCCGCCGTCAGCTCCGCGACGAATCCCCGCCCGCGCCGCCCCAGCAGCCTGGCCACCGCCCGGGCGACCGGACGCCGGTCGGGGGCGTCGCTCTGGTGGATGACGGCGCGCAGGTAGACGTTGGCGTCACCGAGCCGCCGGGCCAGGTCCGCCACCCCGGCCGCGTCCGTCAGGCTCAGCTGCCGGAACTCCGCCGTGCCCGCCGGGTCGGCGCGGCGGGCCCGCTCCACGGCGGCGCGGGAGAGGTCGACGCCCAGCGCCCGCGCGAAGCGGGCGGCCAGATAGCGGGTCTGGGTGCCGTTGCCGCAGCCCAGGTCGACGATCGGCAGCGACGGGTCGGCGTGCGGCGCCAGCAGGTCCAGGTGCGGGGCCGCGCTCAGCGAGGGGTCCGCGTCCCAGATGGCGTCCCCCGGGGCGTCCGAGGTGTTCCGCCAGTAGCTCTCCCACGCCTGCCGGTAGCGCTCCGAGACGCTCATCGCCGCTCCTTCGGATGTGACAACGTCTGTTCGAACCAGACCGCTTTACCGCGTCCGGAGCGGCTCGTCCCCCACTCGCGGGCCAGTTCGCTGATCACCCGCAGCCCGCGTCCGCACTCGTCGTCCCGGTCCGCGTCCAGCAGCACCGGCAGTTCGTGATCGTCGTCGGTGACCTCGCACAGCAAGGCGTCGGCACGGACCAGCCGCAGCCGCACCCGGTGGGTGTGGGCATGCCGTATCGCGTTGGTCACCGCCTCGCTCACCAGCAGTTCGGCGGTCTCCACGGCCTCCGGCAGCCCCCACCGCAGCAGCCGCTCCCGCACCAGCCGGCGCGCCCGCCCGACCTCGCGGGGGTCCAGCGCCAGCCGCCACTGGGCGACGTCCTCGGCCGGGATGCCGTTGAGACGGGCCATCAGCAGCGCCACATCGTCCTTACGGCCGCCACGGCCGTCCTTGCGGGACGCGGTGGCCAGGGCCCGGATGATGGTGTCGCACGCGTCGTCCATGGACGCCGCCGGATGCGCCGCGGACTCGCACAGCGCGGCGAGTCCGGCGCCGATGTCCTGGCCCCGCACCTCGACCAGGCCGTCGGTGCACAGCACCAGCCGGTCGCCGGGCGCCACCCGCACCGTCACCGTCTCGAACGGCACCCCGCCCACGCCGATCGGCGCCCCGGTCGGCAGGTCGAGCAGCTCGCTGCGCCCGTCCTGGGCCCGCACCAGCACGGGCGGGACGTGGCCCGCGTTGGAGATCAGCAGCTCGGAGCAGACGGGGTCGTAGACGGCGTACAGACAGGTGGCCAGATAGTGCTCACCGAGCCGCTGGGCCAGATCGTCGAGGTGGCGCAGCAGCTGGGCGGGCGGCAGACCGAGCGCGGCCATGGTCTGCACGGCGGTGCGCAACTGCCCCATCATCGCGGCCGAGGTGAGCCCGTGTCCCATGACGTCGCCGACCACCAGCGCGGTGCGCGAACCGGGCAGCTTGATGGTGTCGAACCAGTCGCCGCCGACCCGGCCGAGCCGGGTCCCGGGCAGATAGCGGGTGGCGGTGTCGCAGCCCGCCATGCGCGGGGTCACCTGGGGCAGCATGCTGTCCTGGAGCGTCTCGGCGACGTTCTCCTGATAGGTGTACATCCGGGCGTTGTCGAGGACGAGCCCGGCGCGGGCGGCCAGTTCGGCGCCCGTGGTGCGGTCCATGCCGTCGAACGGCTCCCGCCCGGGGCGCCGCAGCAGCACCATGAAGCCCAGCACCACATCGCGCGCCTTGAGCGGCACGATCAGGAGCGACCGGCCGTTGATCAGGGGTCTGAGGTCCCGCTTCTCGAACTGCCCGGCGATCCGGTCGCCCGCCTCGTCGCTGATGCGCTCGATCAGCACCGGCTCGCCCGTGACCATGCACTGGAAGAACGGGGTGTGCTCGGGGAACGCGATGCTCTCCCCGACCGGCACGGTGTCGTCCCAGCGGCCCGGTTCGTCGGTGTGCTCGACCCAGACGCGGTGCCAGACGGTGGTGACGTCGGGCGGCCCCTCGGGGAACCCCTCACCCGCCAGGACCTGGGCGCGCAGATGCGTCCCGGCGAAGTCCGCGAAGCGCGGCACGGCGGCGCTGGTCACCTCGCGGATGGTGCGGGCCAGGTCCAGGGAGGTGCCGATGCGGCCGCTGACCTCGTTGAGGAACTCCAGCCGCTCACGGACCGCCGCGTGTTCCAGGTCGACGTCGCCGGGGTCCAGCGGGAGTCCGGGGGCGGGTGCGTGATCCGGCGCGCCGTCCGCCGCGGCCGCGCGCCGCCGCCCGGCCTCCTGCCGCGCCAGGCGCTCGCGGTAGCGGGGCACCCCCCAGTCCGGCGTCACCGGAATCCGCTCGCAGCGGCTGATCTCCAGTACCGGATAGCCCAGTTCCAGCACATGGGCGACGATCCGCCCGGCCGTGGCCGGGCCCATGTTGGGCAGGATGTCCGGCAGCCGGCCGGCCAGCCGCTCGGCGCCGGGGAACTCGGTGTGCAGCGCGAACGCCGGGGCGATCCGCTCGTCCCGCCCCAGCGCGTCCCCGCCCGCCCCCTCGGCGTCCGCCGCCAGCACCAGCAGCCGCTCGGGGCCGGGGCCCACCAGCGGATAGGCCCACCACAGGACATCGGCCCGGCCATGGGCCGGATCCGCCATACGGGCCCGCCCCGCGGTGGGGTAGTACACGGTGCCCAGCTGTGTGTCGTCCAGCTCGGGGTGGCCCGTCGCGTCGGTGCGCACCCGCGCGCCGCGTAACGCCCCCGAGACCGGCATCAGATCGACGGCGGGGCGGCCGACGGCCTGTTCGCGGGTGGCGCCGAAGAGCTTGCGCGCCCCGGAACTCCAGTGCGTGACGAGTCCCCCGGCATCGATGACGACGACCGCGAGCGGCATCCTCCCGTGGACACCTCTGCGCTGCTCCGGCACCCCGGGCGGCTCTCCCGGGCCGTCGTCGCAGCGCGACGTGCCGTACTCCATAAGCGGAAGACTCCTTCGCACGCAAGATCTGCGACAGTGCTACCCACGGTACGGCTGTTGCGGGCACCTGCGGGAGGCAATACCCGAATAGGTGTCATGTGGGGGCCGCGTGCGCGAAGGACGTGCCGCCGGGAGGCGGCGGGGCGCCTCCCGGCGAGGTTGGGGCCCTAGTC
>NZ_BBOX01000089.1 GCF_001553455.1 Streptomyces hygroscopicus subsp. hygroscopicus | reverse complement strand
GGTCCGGCGCGCCTGCCGGGCCTGCCGCGCCCGCCGTATCCGCCGCGCCCGCCGCCCCCGCCCGGTCTGCCGGGCCGGACGGGCCCGCCGGGCCTGCCGCGTCCGGCGGTCCCCGGTGGCGTGCGCAGAGCCCCGCGTACGTGATCTACACCTCGGGGTCCACCGGGCGGCCCAAGGGTGTCGTGGTGGAGCACCGTGCGTTCGCCCAGTACCTCGACCACGCCGCCGAGGCATACCCGTCGCTGGCGGAGCGGGCCCTGCTGCACTCGCCGGTCTCCTTCGACATGGCGGTCACCTCGCTGTTCGGGCCGCTGACCACCGGCGGCTGTGTGCACGTGGCGGAGCTGGAGCAGCCCGCGGACGGGCGGGTCCGGCCCGCGTTCTGCAAGGTCACCCCGTCGCACCTGCCGCTGCTGACCGGTATGGACCCGGAGTGCTCGCCGACCCGCGAGCTGGTGATCGGCGGTGAGCAGCTGCTGGGCGAGGCGCTGGCCCCGTGGCGCGCCGCGCACCCGGACGTGGCCGTGGTGAACGAGTACGGGCCGACCGAGGCCACCGTCGGCTGCGCCGTGCTGCGGCTGGAACCGGGCGAGGAGACGCCGTCCGGCGCGGTGCCGATCGGCCGGCCGACGCCGAACACCCGGCTGTACGTGCTCGACGCGGGGCTGCGGCCCGCGCCGCGCGGCGCCGTCGGCGAGCTGTACATCGGCGGCGGCCAGCTGGCCCGCGGCTATCTGGGCCGGCCCGCGCTGACCGCGGAGCGGTTCGTGGCCGATCCGTTCGGCGCGCCGGGCGGCCGGCTGTACCGCACCGGCGACCTGGCGCGCTGGAGGGCGGACGGGCAGCTGGAGTACCTGGGCCGGGTGGATCAGCAGGTCAAGGTCCGCGGCTACCGCGTGGAACTCGGCGAGATCGAGGCCGCGCTGGCCCGGGACCCGCAGGTGGCACAGGCCGTGGTCGTGCTGCGCACCGACCAGGGCGCGGGCGGGCGGCTGGCCGCCTATCTGGTGCCGGCCCAGGACGGCGGGCTGGACGTCGCCGCGGTGCGCGAGCGGCTGTCGGCGGCCGTGCCCGGGTACATGGTCCCGGCCGCGTTCACGGTGCTCGACGAGCTGCCGCTGAACACCGGCGGAAAGGTCGACCGCGGGGCGCTGCCCGCACCCGACCACACCCCCCGCGCGTGGAGCGGACCGCGCACCCCGCAGGAGGAGATCCTGTGCGGGCTGTTCCGGGAGGAGCTGGGGCTGGACGTGGTGGGCGTCCACGACAGCTTCTTCGACCTCGGCGGCGACAGCATCATGTCGATGAGCCTGGTCAACCGGATCCGGTCGGCGTTCGGCGTCAAGCTGGGCATGCGGACCGTGCTGACCGCGCCCACCGTCGCCGAACTGGCCCTGAGGCTCGGCGGCGACGCGGAGCAGGACTCGCTGGAGGTGCTGCTTCCGCTGCGCGAGCACGGCAGCCGCACCCCGCTGTTCTGCGTACACCCGGTGGGCGGGCTGAGCTGGAGCTACTCGGCGCTGCTGCGCAGCGTGGACGCCGAGCACCCGGTCTACGGGCTGCAGAGCCGGGGGCTCACCGGCGGGGACGGCCCGCTCCCCGCGACGCTGGAGGAGATGGCGGCCGACTACGTGGCCCAGATCCGCCGCGTCCAGCCCACCGGACCGTACGCCCTGCTCGGCTGGTCGCTCGGCGGCACGGTCATCCACGCCATGGCGGCGCTGTTGCAGGCCGCGGGCGAGGAGGTGGCGCTGCTGGTCAACCTGGACGAGTACCCGATCGACCGCTCCGAGCCGCTGCCGGACCGGACGCCGGACGAACAGGACGCGCTGCGCGTGCTGCTGGACTTCGTGGGCTACGACGTGGCCGCCCTGGGCGACGCGCCGCTGTCCCACGGCCAGGTGGTGACCATGCTGCGGGAGCGGCAGTCCGTGCTGGCCAGCCTGGACGAGGACGACGTCGCCGCGCTGGCCCGTGCCTTCGCCCACAACCGCCGGCTGTTCCTGGCCCATGAACCTGCCCGGTACCAGGGCGACCTGCTGGTGCTGGTGGCCGAGGAGGACCCGTCGGTGCCCGCGGCCGAGCTGGCGGCCCGCGCCGAGCGGTGGCGCCCGTACGTCGGCGGCCGGATCGAGCACCGGCGGATCGCGTGCGCCCATCCGTACCTGATGCGGCCCGAACCGGCCGCCGAGATCGGCCGCGTACTCAACGAGAAGCTCCGGGAACTCAAGTGACCCGATTGGTGGAGGGATGAGCGTGCAGACTGCGACGAGCCGGACCGAGGTCCCGGAGGAGATCTCGGCGGTCAACCTGGTCGACCCCAAGACCTACCTGGAACACGACATGGACGCGTACTGGCGCCGGCTGCGCGCCGACCACCCGCTGTACTGGCACCCGCCGGTCGACGGCAACCCCGGCTTCTGGGTGGTCAGCCGCTACGCCGACGTGATGGCGCTCTACCGGGACAACCAGCGGCTCACCTCCGAGAAGGGCAACGTCCTGGTGACGCTGCTGGCGGGCGGCGACTCGGCGGCCGGCCAGATGCTGGCGGTGACCGACGGCCGGCGCCACAAGGACCTGCGCAATGTGATGCTCAAGGCGTTCTCGCCGCGCGCCCTGTCCAAGGTCGCGGCGCTGGTCAGGGCCAACGCGCGGCGGATGATCGCCGACGCGGTCCGGCGCGGGGAGGGGGACTTCGCGGCCGAGGTGGCCTCGGTGATCCCGCTGACCACCGTGGGCGGGCTGCTCGGGGTGCCGGTGAAGGACCACGCCTACCTGCTGGGGCTGACCAAGTCCTCGCTCAGCTCGGACGAGGCGGACCAGGCCCCGGAGGAGGCGTTCCTGGCGCGCAACGAGATCCTGCTGTACTTCAGCGACCTGGTCGCCGAGCGGCGCGCCGATCCGCAGGACGACGTGATCACCACGCTCACCCGCAGCGAGATCGACGGGGTGCCGCTGACCGATCAGGACATCGTCTTCAACTGCTACAGCCTGATCCTGGGCGGCGACGAGACCAGCCGGCTCACGATGATCGATTCCCTCTACACGCTCAGCCGCGAGCCGGAGCAGTGGAAGCGGCTCAAGGAGGGTTCGGTGACGCTGGAGTCGGCCACCGAGGAGACGCTGCGCTGGGCCACCCCCGCGATGAACTTCGGCCGCACCGCGCTGGTCGACGTCGAGATCGCCGGCGGGACGATCAAGGCGGGCGACGTGGTCACGCTGTGGAACACCTCGGCCAACCGCGACGAGTCGGTCTTCGACAACCCCTATGTCCTGGACCTCGGCCGCACCCCGAACAAGCACATCACCTTCGGCTACGGTCCGCACTTCTGCCTCGGCGCCTATCTGGCGCGGGTGGAGGTGAAGGAGATGCTGGACGCGCTGCGGACCTTCACCCGCGGTGTCGAGCTGACCGGTGAGCCGCGCCGGATCCACTCCAACCTGATGACCGGGATGTCGACGCTGCCGGTCCGGTTCCTGCCGGACGAGGCGGGGCTGGCCACCGCCGACTCCTGAGCACCGTTGCGGACACCGGGCCGCCCGGTGCCCGCGTCCGGACACCGGGCCGCCCGGTACCCCCGCGGGGGCACCGGGCGGCCCGGTGTCGCCGGTTCAGGGCCCGTCGCCGCCCGGGGGACGCAGCGCGCTCGCGGGGCGGAAGGCCATCACCATCCGCCCGATGGACACCACCACGCCCCCGTCCACCAGGCTCTCCCCCTCGAAGATCAGATGGTCCCCGAGGGACTTGACGATCCTCGCCCGGTGCTCCAGCAGCACTCCGGGCAGGACCGTGCGGTGCACCACGACATCGCTCATCCCGCCGAGCAGCATCATGCCCTCGGGCAGCTCACCGCTGAGCCGGGACAGGATTCCGGCGGCCTGGCCCCAGGACTCGATCACCAGGGCCGGCGGATAGCCGAGCCGTTCGGCGGGGGTGCCCTCGGGCAGCCGCGCGTACCACGGCTCATTGCAGGTGACGGCCTTGGCCGCGACGATCCGCTCGCCGGGGACGACGTCCAGCACCCGGTCCACCAGCAGCATGGGGCGGCGGCGCGGGAGCAGCCGGCGCACCCCGTCCAGTTCGATCACCGGTCCGCCTCCCCGACGTAGCGCAACCGGGCGGTGGCCGCCGTACCGCGTACGGTGCTCGCGGTGGCCAGCGAGGTCCACTCGTCCTCGCCCGAGCGCTGCCAGGTCAGCCCGACCGTCAGCTCCTCGCCGGGGAACACGGCGCCCAGGAACCGCACCCGGTCCACCGCGCGCCAGCGCAGGCCCGGGGCGGGCAGGGTGGCCTCGGCACTCGCCCGCAGATACTCCAGGACGCACACCCCGGGCAGCACGGGGAAGTCCGGGCACGGGGCCGCGAGCAGCGTCTCGAGCGACGTGGTGTGGGTGACCTCGGTGGTCAGCGGCGCCGGGGCCCGCTCGCGGCGCTCGGCATCCTGCCGTCTGGCGTTCATGGCTCACAGGGTGCCCGTGGCGCGCAGTGCCGCCTACATCGCCTTGAATAGTTCAAATCGGAAGCGTCACTACGCCTCCCGGGCCACGTACTCAATTCTTTGCACTGTCGTTGTCGCACCTCACGGGCGTCGGACAGGCTGCGACCAGTGAAGGCTGTTCAGCCGACTGTCTCCTTTCTCCCATCGAATGTGGAGTGAGTGCATGTCTGTCCCGCAGGGTGTTCGTTTCCGCTTGACCGACGGCCAGCGGGGAATCTGGTACGCCGTCCAGGGCGATCCCGCCAATCCGCTCTTCGGCCTGGCGGAGCGGGTGGACATCCAGGGCCCCGTCGACGCCGGGCTGTTCGAGGCCGCCCTGCGGCGGGTGGTGGACGAGACCGAGGCCCTGCGGGTGTCCTTCGGCGCGGACGCCGACGGCCCCTACCAGGTGGTGGCGCCCGGACTCGACTGGCCGTTCCACCTCGTGGACGTGTCCGGACGGGACGATCCGGAGGCCGCCGTGCGCGAGTGGACCGCGGCCGACCAGCGGCGGCCGGTGGACCTCGCGGCCGGACCGCTGTTCACCTTCGCGCTGTTCCGGCTCGCCGCCGACCGGTACGTCTGGTACCAGCGCCACCACCACATCGCGCTGGACGGCCTGAGCGTGGGCATGGTCGCGCGCCGGGTCGCCGCCGTGTACTCGGCCGCCGCGGCGGGCCGGCCGTGCCCGGAGCCCGGCCACGGCGGTCTGCGGGAACTCATCGAGGCCGACGCCGCGTACGGCGGGTCCGAGGAGATCGCCCGCGACCGGCGGTACTGGGCCGAGCAGCTCGCCGACCGCCCCGAGGCCCAGGGCCTCACCGCACAGCCCACCCGCTACCCGGACGGCCCGCTGCTGCGGGCGGTCGCCACGCTGGAACCGGCCGCCGTGGCGTCGATCCGGTCGCTGGCCCGCGAGGCCGGTACCGCCTGGCCGACGGTGGCCGTCGCCGCCCAGGCGCTGTACCTGCACCGGATCACCGGCCGCACCGATGTGGTGCTGGCCCTCCCGGTCGCGGCCCGGCCCGGCGGCGACGCCGCGAAGGTGCCCGGCATGGTGTCCAACCTCGTACCGCTGCGGCTGTCGGTACGGCCCGGGGACACCGTCGCCGGGCTGCTGGGCCAGGTCTCCCGGCGGATGCGCGGCGCCCTGCGCCACCAGCACTACCGCTACGAGGAGCTGCGCCGCGACGTCGGCGCGCTGGCCGACGGCAGGCGCCTGGTCGGCCCGCGCGTCAACATCATCATGTTCGACTACGACCTGGACTTCGGCGGCCACCCGGGCGTGGTGCACAACCTGACCATCGGCCACGACGACGACCTGACCGTCGTCATCGACAACCGGGCGGGCGACGGCGGGCTGCGGGTGGAGCTCAACGCCAGCCCCGAGCTGTACTCCGCGGCCGAGGTGGAGCGCCACGGCCAGCGGCTGACCGGACTCCTGCGCGCCCTGGGCGCCGGTGCGCCGGACCGGCCGCTCGGCGCGCTGGACATCGCCACCGAGGCCGAGCGCCGGCAGGTGCTGGTGGACTTCCACGGCGGGACGGCCGGGCTTCCCGGGGAGGTTCACGGCGGGACGGCCGGGCTTCCCGGGGAGCGTGACGGCGAGTCGGTCGCGCTTCCCGGGGAGCGTGGCGGCGACGCCGACCGGGCCGCCACCACCGCGCCGTCCGCCACCCTCCCCGAGCTGTTCGAGGCGCGGGTGCGGGAGTGCCCCGAGGCGCGGGCGGTGTCCCTCGGCGCGGACGCGCTGACCTACGCCGAGCTGAACGCGCGGGCGAACGCGCTGGCCCGGCTGCTGGTCGGGCGCGGCGCCGGGCCGGGCCGGTTCGTGGGCCTGGTGCTGCCCCGCTCGATCGACCTGGTGGTGGCGCTGCTGGCGGTGGTGAAGTCGGGCGCCGCCTACGTGCCCATCGACCCCGCCTACCCGGCGGACCGGATCGCGTACACCATCGCCGACGTGGACCTGACCCTGCTCGTGACGGGCACCGGGGTCGAGGTGGCCCTGCCCGAGGGCGTGGCACGGGTGGTGCTGGGCGACGAGGCGGTGCGGGAGCGGCTCGCCGCCCTGCCCGGCACCGATCTGACCGACGCCGACCGGCCCGCGCCCCTGCTGCCGGCGGCCCCCGCGTACGTCATCTACACCTCCGGTTCCACCGGGCGCCCCAAGGGCGTCGTGGTCTCCCACCGGAACGTGGTCCGGCTGTTCGCCGCCACCCGCCGGTGGTTCCCCTTCGCCGCCGACGAGGTGTGGACCCTGTTCCACTCCTACGCCTTCGACTTCTCGGTGTGGGAGCTGTGGGGGCCGCTGCTGCACGGCGGGCGGCTCGTGGTGGTCCCGTTCGAGGTGTCCCGGTCGCCGGAGCGCTTCCTGCGGCTGCTGGCGGACGAGCGGGTGACCTTCCTCAACCAGACCCCGTCGGCGTTCTACCAGCTCGTCGGCGCCGACCGGGAGGACCCGGCGACCGGCGACCGGCTGGCGCTGCGCCATGTGGTCTTCGGCGGCGAGGCGCTGGACCTGGGGCGGCTGGCCGACTGGTACGAACGCCACGGCGAGGGCGCCGCGTGCGCACCGCTGCTGGTCAACATGTACGGCATCACCGAGACCACGGTGCACGTCAGCCACCTCGCCCTGGACCGCGAACTCGCCGCCTCCGGCGCCGGATCGCTGATCGGCCGGGGAATCCCCGACCTGCGGGTGCGGGTGCTGGACGGCGCGCTGCGCCCGGCGCCCCCGGGGGTGGCCGGGGAGATGTACGTGGCGGGCGCCGGTGTCGCGCAGGGCTATCTGAAGCGGCCAGGGCTGAGCGCCTCCCGGTTCGTGGCCGACCCGTTCGCGGGCGACGGCAGCCGGATGTACCGCACCGGTGACCTGGCGCGCTGGACCGCCGACGGGCTGCTGGAGTACCTCGGCCGCGCCGACGACCAGGTGAAGATCCGGGGGTTCCGGATCGAGACCGGCGAGATCGCGGCGGCGCTGTCGGCCTGCCAGGGCGTCGCCGACTGCGCCGTGGTCGCCGCGGACGACCGGGGCGGTGAGCGGCGGCTGGTGGCCTATGTGGTGCCGCAGGTCCCCGGTGAGGCGCTGGATCCGGGGCTGCTGCGCAAGAAGCTCGGCGCGTCGCTGCCGGACTATATGCTGCCCGCCGCGTTCGTCACCCTGCCCGCGCTGCCCCTGACCCCCAGCGGCAAGCTGGACACACGGGCGCTGCCGGAGCCGGAGGTGACCGGCGGGGCGGCCGGCCGCGACGCCCGCACCCCGGGCGAGCAGGTGCTGGCCGGGCTGTTCGCCGAGGTGCTCGGCGTGCCCGAGGTGGGGGTGGACGACAACTTCTTCGCGCTCGGCGGCCATTCGCTGGCCGCCACCCGGCTGGCCGGCCGCGCCCGCTCGGTGCTCGGCGTGGAACTCGCCGTCCACGAGGTGTTCGACCGGCCCACCGTGGCCGCGCTCGCCGGACTGCTGGACACCGCGGGGGCGGCGCGGGCCCCGCTGGTCCCGGTGGACCGGCCCGATCCCATGCCGCTGTCGTTCGCGCAGGCCCGGCTGTGGTTCCTCGACCGGCTCGACGGCCGAGGCCCCACGTACAACATCCCCTTCGTGGTGCGGATGTCCGGTGAGCTGGACGTCCCGGCGCTGCGGGCGGCCATCCGGGACGTTCTGCTGCGGCACGAGAGCCTGCGCACCGTCTTCCCCGACACGGCCGGTGAGCCCCGGCAGCACCTGGTGGCCGCCGAGGAGCTGCCGCCGCTGCCGTACGTGTCCGAGGTGGCCGCCGCGGACCTGCCCGCCGCCCTGGCCGCCGCCGCGGCCCACAGCTTCCGGCTCGCCACCGAACTGCCGCTGCGGGCCGAGCTGTTCCACCTCGGCGGCGATGAGCACGTGCTGTCCGTCGTGGTCCACCACATCGCCGGGGACGGCTGGTCCCTGGCGCCGCTGGTGCGCGATCTGTCGGCCGCCTACACCGCCCGCCGCGACGGCCGGGCCCCCGGCTGGGAGCCGCTGCCGGTCGCCTACGCCGACTACACCCTCTGGCAGCGGTCGCTGCTGGGCGAGGAATCCGACGAGACCAGCCCGCTGGCCCGTCAGCTGGCGTACTGGAAGACCGCGCTGGCCGGTCTGCCCGAGGAGCCGGCCCTGCCCACCGACCGGCCCCGGCCCGCGGTGGCGAGCCACCGCGGCGCCGTAGTGGAGTGTGACATCAGCCCCGGACTCCACCGTGAGCTGCTCGCCGTCGCCCACGCCGGCGGCGCCAGCGTCTTCATGGTGCTCCAGGCGGCGCTGGCCGTGCTGCTGTCCAAGCTCGGCGCGGGCGAGGACATCCCGGTCGGCAGCCCGGTCGCCGGCCGGACCGACGAGGCCCTGGACGACATGGTCGGGTTCTTCGTCAATACGCTGGTGCTGCGCACCGACACCTCCGGGCGGCCGTCGTTCACCGAGCTGGTCGACCGGGTCCGCCGGGCCGACCTGGCGGCCTACGCGCACCAGGACGTGCCGTTCGAGCGGCTGGTGGAGGTGCTCAACCCGGACCGCTCGCGGTCCCGGCACCCGCTGTTCCAGATCCTGCTGAGCATGCAGGACCACCCGGACCGCTCGCTGGACCTGCCCGGACTGACCGCCTCGGTGGCCCCGGGCGACCTGACCATCGCCAAGTTCGACCTCCAGTTCGACTTCAGCGAGCGGCGGGACGCGGCGGGGGCGCCCGCCGGGATCGGCGGACAGGTGCTGTACGCCACCGATCTGTACGACGCCGGGACCGTGCGCCGGATGGTGCGGCGGTTTCTGAGGGTGCTGGAGTCGGCCGTCGCACGGCCCGGGGCGAGCATCGCCGAGATCGACGTCCTGGAGCCCGAGGAGACCCGCCGGCTGGCCGTGGAGTGGACCGGCCCGGTCCGCGAGGTGCCCGCGCTCACCGGCTCGGTGCCCGACCGGTTCGCCGAGCGGGTGGCCGCCGCGCCGGACGCCACCGCGCTCGTCGCCGCCGACTCCACCGCGATCAGCTACCGGGAGCTGGACCGGCGCGCCAACCGGCTCGCACACCGGCTGCTCGCCGCGGGCGTCGGCCCGGAGTCGCGGGTGGCCGTGCTCCAGCAGCGCTCGGTGGAACTCGTCGTCTCGCTGCTCGCCGTGCTCAAGGCCGGTGGCGCCTACGTGCCGCTGGACGCCCGCGCCCCGCAGACCCGCTGGGAGCAGGTGATGGCGCGGACCGAACCGTCGGTGCTGCTCGTCGACCGGGCCCAGCCGGAGCCGGAGTTCCCCCACGGGGCCACCACCATCGTGGTGGACGACGACCCCACCGGGCAGCCCCCCGCCCCGGACGCCCCGGCCGATGCCGCCCCCGACGTGGCCGTCCACCCCGAGCGGCTCGCGTACGTGATGTTCACCTCTGGCTCGACCGGCCTCCCCAAGGGCGTCGCGGTCACCCACCGCGACCTGCTGGCGTTCGCCCTGGACGGCTGCTTCGACACCGGCGCCCACCGCCGGGTGCTGCTGCACGCGCCGCACGCCTTCGACGCCGCCAACTACGAGCTGTGGGTGCCGCTGCTCACCGGCGGCACGGTCGTCATCGCCCCGCCGCAGGACGTGGACGTGCGCACGCTGCGCCGGATGATCACCGAGCACGGCGTCACCGGACTGCACCTGACCGCCGGGCTGTTCCGCGTCGTGGCCGAGAACGACCTGGACTGCCTGACCGGTGTGCGGGAGCTGCTGGCCGGCGGCGACGTGGTGCCCGGTACGGCGGTGCGCGCCCTGCTCGAGCGGTTCCCCGGGATGGTGTTCAAGGACACCTACGGCCCGACCGAGACCACCTCCTTCGCCACCTGCCACCGGCTGACCTCCGCCGACCGGGTGCCCGACGTGGTACCGATCGGCACCCCGCTGGACAACACCCGGGCCCAGGTCCTGGACGACCAGTTGCGCCGGGTGCCGCCGGGCGTGGTCGGCGAGCTGTACCTCGCGGGCGAGGGCCTGGCGCGCGGCTACTGGCGGGCCCCCGCGCTCAGCGCGGAGCGGTTCGTCGCCGACCCCTACGGTCCGGCGGGGAGCCGGATGTACCGGGTGGGCGACCTCGCCCGCTGGACCGGCGAGGGGGTGCTGGAGTTCGCCGGCCGCGCCGATGACCAGGTGAAGATCCGGGGCTTCCGGATCGAACCCGGTGAGGTCGAGGCCGCCGTCGCCCGCCAGCCCGGTGTCGCCTCCGCCGCCGTGGTCGTGCGCGAGGACCGCGTAGGCGACAAGCGGCTGGTCGCCTACGCGGTGCCCGCCCCGGGCCACCGGCTGGACCCGTCCGCGCTGCGTGAGCGGCTCGCCGAGGCGCTGCCCGACTACCTGGTGCCCGCCGCCGTACTGCCCCTGGACGCCCTGCCGCTCACCCCCAACGGCAAGCTGGACCGCACGGCGCTGCCGGAGCCGTCGCTCACCGGCGAGGGGACGGGCAGGCCGCCGCGCACCCCGCAGGAGCAGGTGCTGTGCGGACTCTTCGCCGAGATCCTCGAACTGGCCTCGGTGTCGGTGGACGACAACTTCTTCTCCCTCGGCGGGCACTCCCTGCTCGCCACCCGGCTGGTGCTGCGCATCCAGGCCGTCCTGGGCGCCGACGTGGCGGTGCGCGACCTGTTCGACGCGCCCACCGTCGCCGAACTGGCCCGGCTGGTCGACCGGGCCACCGGGGCGCGCACCCCGCTGACGCCCCAGGAGCGCCCCGAGGTGGTGCCGCTGGCGTACCCGCAGCGCGGGCTGTGGTTCATCAACCAGCTGGACCACGCGGACGGCACCTACAACCTGGGGGTGTCGCTGCGCTTCACCGGACGGCTGGACCGCGCCGCGCTCCACACCGCGCTGCACGACGTCATCGGCCGTCACGAGAGCCTGCGCACCCTCTTCCCCGACCGCGACGGGGTGCCCTGCCAGCTGGTGCTGGACCCCGACGCGGCCCGCGCCGAGATCCGGGTCTCCGAGGTGGCCGAGGAACGGCTGGACGAGGCGCTGTCGCGGGCCGCGCGGCGCGGTTTCGACCTCGCCCGCGACCTGCCGGTCCGCGCCGACCTGCTGGTGCTCAGCCCCACCGAACACGTCTTCCTGATCGTGGTGCACCACATCGTCGCCGACGGCTGGTCCTTCGGCCCGCTGGTGGACGATCTGGTCGCCGCCTACACCGCGCGGCGCGCCGGATCCGCCCCCGCCTGGCGCCCGCTGCCGGTGCAGTACGCGGACTACACGCTCTGGCAGGCCGGGCTGCTGGGCGCCGAGGACGACCCGGACAGCCTGCTCGGCCGTCAGCTGGACTACTGGAAGCGGACCCTGGCCGGGCTGCCCGAGCAGCTGGAGCTGCCCACCGACCGGCCCCGCCCGGCGGTGCTGAGCAACGACGGCGACCGCCTGCCGCTGTCCCTGAGCCCCGAGCTGCAGACCGCGCTGACCGACATCGCCCGCTCCAGCGGCGCCAGCCTCTTCATGGTGGTGCAGGCGGGCCTGGCCGGGCTGCTGTCCCGGCTGGGCGCGGGCGAGGACATCCCGATCGGCACGGCCATCGCGGGCCGCAACGACGAGTCCCTGGTGGACGGCATCGGCTTCTTCGTCAACACGCTGGTGCTGCGCAACGACGTGTCCGGCGACCCGACGTTCCGGCAGCTGGTGGAGCGGGTCCGCGAGGTGGACCTGGCGGCCTTCGCCCACCAGGAGGTCCCCTTCGACCTGCTGGTGGAGACCCTCGCCCCGAACCGCTCGCTGTCCCGGCACTCGTTGTTCCAGACGATGCTGACGTTCGAGAACATCCCCGAGCTGAAGCTGCGCTTCCCCGGCCTGGACACCCGGCTGCACCCCGCCAACAACCGGACGGCCAAGTTCGACCTGGACTTCGCGATCGGCGAGACCTTCCACCCCGACGGCTCCCCGGCGGGCCTGACCGGCACGCTGGCCTACAGCACCGACCTGTACGACCGGGCAGGGGCACAGGCGCTGGCCGACCGGTTCACCCGCTTCCTGGAGGCGGTGGCCGCCGATCCGGCCCTGCCCGTCTCGCAGGTCGACATCCTCTCCGCGGCCGAGCGCCGGCAGGCGCTGGCGGGCGGCGAGGTCGGCGGCGAGACCGGCGGGGAGGCCGACGGCGAGGTCGACGGCGAGGTCCGCGGCGAGGAGACCACCGGCCGTGCCGGTGACATCCCGGCCACGCTGCCGCGCGGGGTCGAGGCGTGGGCCGCGCGCACCCCGGACGCGCTCGCGGTCACCGGCGCGGAACGGCTGACGTACGCCGAACTCGACGCGCGGGCCAACCGGCTGGCGCACCGGCTGCGCGACGCCGGAGTGGGCGCCGAGACCCCGGTGGCGATGGTGCTGGAGCGCTCGGCGGACGTGGTGGTCGCCACGCTGGCCGTCACCAAGGCCGGCGGGGTCTACGTCCCGCTCCACCCGAGCCTCCCCGCGGACCGTATGCGGTGGATCCTCGACGAGACCGGCGCGCCCGTGCTGCTGACCGACCGGGCCGACACCGCCTTCGCCGACGGCGCGCGGGTGCTGCGAGTGCGGGACGGGGGCGGAGACGGGGACGGCGGCGATCCGGGCAGCCCGGACCTCCCGGTCCACCCCGACCAGCTCGCCTATGTGATGTACACCTCCGGCTCCACCGGCACGCCCAAGGGCGTGGCGGTGCGCCACCGCGACGTCGTCGCCCTCGCCTCCGACCGGCACTGGCGCACCGAGGCCCACCGGCGGATCCTGCTGCACTCGCCGCACGCCTTCGACGCGGCCAGCTACGAGCTGTGGGTGCCGCTGCTGTCCGGCGGCACCGTCGTCGTCGCGCCGCCGGGGGAGCTCGGCCCCGCCGAGCTGCGCGAGGTGACCGAGCGGTACGGGGTGACCGCCCTGTGGCTCACCAAGGGGCTGTTCGACCTGGTGGCGGAGGAGCGGCCGGACGCCCTGGCCGGGCTGCACACGGTGACCGCCGGCGGTGACGCGCTCTCGCCCGCGCTGCTGCGGCGAGTGCGCGAGGCATGCCCCGGCCTCGTCCTCGCCAACGGCTACGGGCCCACCGAGACCACCACCTTCGCCACCTACCACGTGCTGCGGGAGGCGGATCTGGCGGCGGGCCGCGCGCCCATCGGCGCTCCGCTGGACCGCACCCGGGCGTACGTCCTGGACGGGCGGCTGCGGCCGGTCCCGCCCGGCGTGGCCGGGGAGCTGTACGTGGCCGGGGCCGGGCTGGCCCGGGGCTATCTCAACCGCCCGGAGATGACCGCCGAGCGCTTCGTCGCCTGCCCGTACGGCGCGGCGGGGGAGCGGATGTACCGCACCGGGGACCTGGTGCGCAGACGGCCCGACGGCGTCCTGGAGTACCTGGGCCGGACCGACGCCCAGGTGAAGGTGCGCGGTTTCCGCATCGAACTGGGCGAGATCGAGGCGGTGCTGGGCCGGCACCCCGGGGTCGGCCAGGTGGCCGCGGTGGCGCGGGAGGACGGCGCGGCCGGCAAGCGGCTGGCCGTCTACTGCACCCCCGCCGGGGGGCGGGGGCCGGGCGGTCTCCAGGACGCGGTCCGCCGGTTCGCCGCCCAGGAGCTGCCCGCCTACATGGCGCCCTCGGCCGTGGTGGTGCTGGACGCGCTGCCGCTCACCGCGAACGGCAAGGTCGACCGGGCGGCGCTGCCCGCGCCGCGCCACGCGCCGGCGCCCTCGGGGCGGGCGGCCACCACCCCCCGCGAGGAGATCCTCTGCGGTCTCTTCGCCGAACTGCTCGGGGTCGGCCCGGTGTCGGTCGACGACGACTTCTTCGACCTGGGCGGCCATTCGCTGCTGGCGGCGCGGCTGGTCAACCGGATCCGTACGGCGCTGGACGCCGAACTGTCGGTGCGCACCCTGTTCGAGGCGCCGACCGTGGCCGCGCTCGCGACCGCGCTGGACGGGCGGGAGGCCGCCCGGCGGCCCCTCGTCCCCGCCCAGCGGCCGGAGGTGGTGCCGCTGTCCTTCGCCCAGCGCAGGCTGTGGTTCCTGGGCCGGATGGAGGGGCCGAGCGCCACCTACAACGTGCCGGTGGTGCTCCGGCTGTCCGGGCCGCTGGACCGGGCGGCGCTGGAGCTGGCGCTGTCCGATCTGATCGGCCGGCACGAGAGCCTGCGCACGGTCTTCCCCGAGACCGACGGCTCGCCCCGGCAGCAGGTGTGGGACCCGGACGCGGTGCGGATCCCGCTGACCGTGGTGGAGACCACCGAGGCCGCGCTGCCGGAGCGGCTCGAGGCGACCGCCACCCGCGGCTTCGACCTGACCGTCCAGCTCCCGCTGCGCACCACCCTGTTCGTACTCGGCGAGAGGGAACACGTCCTGGCCCTGGTGATCCACCACATCGCCACCGACGGCTGGTCCACCGCGCCACTATTGCGCGACCTGTCGGCCGCCTACGCCGCCCGCTGCGCGGGCCGGGCCCCGGCCTGGGACCCGCTGCCGCTCGCTTACGCCGACTTCACCCTCTGGCAGCGCGACCACCTCGGCGACGAGGACGACCCGGACAGCCTGGCCGCCCGTCAGCTGGCGTACTGGCGGCAGGCGCTCGCCGGGCTGCCGGACGAGCTGGCCCTGCCCACCGGCCGGCCCCGCCCGGCCGTGGCCGGCCACCGCGGCCGCACCCTGGACTTCGCGCTCGACCCCGGGCTGTACGGCCGTCTCACCGCGCTGGCCCGGTCCCGCGGGGTCAGCACCTTCATGGTGCTGCAGTCGGCGCTGGCCCTGCTGCTGACCAAGCTGGGCGCCGGTGAGGACATCCCGGTCGGCAGCCCCATCGCCGGGCGCCCCGACCAGGCCCTGGAGGATCTGGTCGGCGTCTTCCTGAACACGCTGGTGCTGCGCACCGACACCTCGGGCGACCCGACGTTCGACCAGCTGCTGGCCCGGGTGCGCCGCACCGCGCTGGACGCCTACGCCCACCAGGACATCCCGTTCGAGAGGCTGGTGGAGGTGGTCGACCCGGAGCGGTCCCGGGCCCGGCACCCGCTGTTCCAGGTCATGCTGATGGTCCAGAACATGCCGGCCGCCGAGACCGCGCTGGGCGGGCTCGCCCTGCGGCCCGAGCTGGTCGACCTGGGCGTCGCCAAGGTCGATCTGAGCTTCGCCTTCGGCGAGCGGCCGGAGCGGCCGGGCGCGCTGTCCGGCGTCTGCGAGTACAGCACCGACCTGTTCGACGCGGACAGCGTGACGGCGCTGGTCCGGCGGCTGATCCAGGTGCTGGAGGCGGTGACCGGCGACCCCGGGCTGCGGATCAGCGAGGTCGACGTGTTGTCGGCGGCCGAACGCGAACGGGTGCTGGTCGAGTGGAACGACACCGCGCGACCGCTGCCCGCGCGCCGGGTCCACGAGCTGTACGGGGCGCAGGCCGCCCGTACCCCGTCGGCCGTCGCGGTGGTCTCCGGCGGCGTCGAGCTGACCTACGCCCAGCTGGACGAGCGCGCGAACCGCCTCGCCGCGCTGCTGACCGCCCGCGGGGCGGGCCCCGAACGCCTGGTGGCCGTGGCGCTGCCACGCTCCGCCGACCTGCTCGTCGCCCTGCTGGCCGTGCTCAAGACCGGGGCGGCCTACCTCCCGCTGGACCCGGAGCACCCCAAGGACCGGATCGGCTACACCCTCCGGGACGCCCGCCCCACGCTGGCGCTGGCCACCTCCGCGACGGCGCCACTACTGGCGGAAGGCACCCCCTGCGGCGACAGGCCCGCCGCGGCGGGTGGTGCCGCGGAGCCCGCCGCGGCGGGTGGTGCGGTGGCGGGCGGTGGCGCGGGCGGTGGCTTGGTGGCTGGTGGCGCGGCGGTGAGCGGTGCGGTGGCCGGTGGCGCGGTGGCTGGTGTACCGGCGTTGGCGCTGGACGAGTCGGCTGATCGGGACGAGCGTGGTGAAGGTGCCGCGCGCCGCGACGCGGAAGCCCCCGCGGCGGGTGGTCCCGTGGCGGCGGGTGGCGTGGCGGTCAGCGGCGCGGTGGCCGGTGGTGCGGTGGCCGGTGGCGTGGTGGGCGGCGTTCCGGCGCTGGTGCTGGACGACCCGGCCACCGTCGCCGAACTGGCGGCGGCGCCCACGGCCGCGCCCGGTGTCGTGTGCTCGCCGGACCACCCGGCGTACGTCATCTACACCTCCGGTTCGACCGGCCGCCCGAAGGGCGTGGTCGTCCCGCACCGCGGCCTGAGCAACTTCCTGGACGACATGGGCGAGCGGATCGGCCTCGGCCCCGCCGACCGGCTGCTCGCGGTCACCACGGTGTCGTTCGACATCGCGGCGCTGGAGCTGTACCTGCCGCTGCTGTGCGGCGCGGGCGTGGTGATCGCCGACCGGGACACCGTGCGCGATCCGGCCGCGCTGCTGCGGTTGGCCGACGACACCGGGGCGGGCATCGTCCAGGCGACGCCCTCGCTGTGGCAGGCCATGGTCACCGCGTCGCCGGAGGGCGTGCGCGGGCTGCGGGTGCTGGTCGGCGGTGAGGCGCTGCCGGAGGCCCTGGCCACGCGGCTGCGCGCGTCGGCCGCCGGGCTGACCAACCTCTACGGGCCGACCGAGACCACCATCTGGTCGACGGCCGCGGACCTGACGGACGGCCACGGCGTGCCCTCGATCGGCACCCCGATCGCCAACACCCGGGTCTACGTGCTGGACGACCGGCTGCGCCCGGTCGCCCCCGGGGTGCCGGGCGAGCTGTACATCGCCGGCGCGGGCGTCGTCCGGGGCTACCACAACCGGCCCGCGCTGACCGCGGAGCGGTTCGTGGCCTGCCCGTTCGGCGGCCCCGGCGAGCGCATGTACCGCACGGGCGACATCGTCCGCCGGACCGCCGACGGGCGGCTGGAGTTCTCCGGCCGGGCCGACCACCAGGTGAAGGTGCGCGGCTTCCGGATCGAGCTGGGGGAGATCGAGACGGTGCTGACCGCCCATGAGGCGGTCGGCCAGGCCGTGGCGCTGGCCCGCGCCGACGAGGGCGGCAATGCCCGGCTGGTGGCTTATGTGGTGCCCGCGGCGGTGTCCGGCCCGGCCGGTGACGACCCGGTCGGTGGCCACCCCACCGGCGATCACTCCCCCGGTGACGGCCCTGTCGGTGGCCACTCCGCCGGTGACGGCCCGGCTGGCGACCGCCCCACCGGCGACCACCCCACCGGTGACCGCCCCGCCGGTGGCTACCCGGCTGGTGACCGCCCCGCCGGTGACCACTCGGCCGGTGACGGCCCTGTCGGTGGCCACCCGGCTGGTGACCGCCCCACCGGCGACCACCCCACCGGCGACCGCCCCGCCGGAGGCCAGCCGCTGCCCGGTGCGCAGGGGAGCCCGGCCGAGCCGGGCGCGTTGGATGTCCCCGCGCTGCGGGCGCATCTGGCCGGAGCGCTGCCGGAGTACATGATCCCGTCCGCCTTCGTGGTCCTGGACCGGCTGCCGCTCACCCCGAACGGCAAGCTCGACCGCAAGGCGCTGCCCGCGCCGAGCTTCGGCGCGGCGGCCGGTTCACGGCCCCCGCGGACCCCGGTCGAGGAGGCGCTGTGCGCGGTCTTCGCCGAGGTGCTCCGGCTGACCTCGGTCGGCATCGACGACAGCTTCTTCGAACTGGGCGGCGACAGCATCGTGTCGATGCAGCTGATCGCCCGCGCCCGGGCGGCGGGTCTGGTGCTCCGCGTGGGTGATGTGTTCGAGCACAAGACGGTGGCCGGGCTCGCCGCGGTCGCGGAGGTGCTCGACGACGCGGCCTCCCGCGCACCGGACAACCCGGTCGGCGAGTTCGCCCCCACGCCGATCATGCACTGGCTGCGGGAGCGCGGCGGCGCGATCGACGCCTTCGGCCAGCCGATGCTCGTCCGGACCCCGGCCGGTCTCGACCTGCCGACCCTCACCACCGCGCTCCAGGCGCTGCACGACCGGCACGACGTGCTGCGCGCCCGGCTGGTCCAGGACGCGGAGGGCGGCTGGCGGCTGAGCGTGCCACCGGCCGGGGCGGTGTCCTGCGCGGACCGGGTCCGCCGGATCGACACCGCCCGGGCCCCGGCCGGGGACCTCGCCGCGCTGTACGACCGTGCCCTGACCGAGGCCCGTGCGGGGCTGGCGCCCCGGGACGGCCGGATGGTGCGCGCGGTGTGGTTCGACGCCGGTGCCGGTCGGCCGGGACGGCTGCTGCTCGTCGCCCACCACCTGGTAATCGACGGGATGTCCTGGCGGATCCTGCTGCGGGACCTCGCCGACATCGCGACGGCCGTCGCCGCCGGCCGGGAGCCGGAGCTCACCCCGGTGGGCACCTCGGTGCGCCGGTGGAGCGAACTCCTGGCGGCCGAGGTGCGCAGGCCGGAGCGGCGGGCCGAACTGCCGCTGTGGACGGACCTCCTGTCCGCCCCGGACGCCCAACTCGGCGGGGCCCCGCAGGCTCCTGGGCAGGACCCGGGGCAGGCCCCCGGACAGGCCCCCGGACAGGCCCCCGGACAGGCTCCCGGGCAGGACCCTGGGCAGGACCCGGGGCAGGCTCCCGGGCAGGACCCGGGGCAGACCTTGGGGCAGGACCCGGGGCAGGCCCCCGGGCAGACCACGGGGCAGGCCCCCGAACAGGCTCCCGGGCAGGGCCGGGGGCAGGCCCCCGGGCAGGACCCCGGGCAGGACCCGGCTGGACCGGTCGCCCGCGTCACCGTGACGCTGCCGGCGGCCCGCACCGAGCCGCTGCTCGGCCAGGTGCCGTCGGTGTTCCACTGCGGTGTGGAGGACGTTCTGCTGGCCGCGCTGGCGCTGGCCGTCGCCGACCGGCGCCGCCGGCTGGGCTCCTCGGCCACCTCGGTGCTGGTCGCCGTGGAGGGGCACGGCCGGGACGAGAGCGTCGGGGGCGCGGATCTGTCCCGTACGGTGGGCTGGTTCACCAGCCTGTACCCGGTACGGCTGGACCCCGGCCAGGTGCGGTGGGGCGAGCTGTGGTCGGGCGGCCCGGACACCGGGCGGGTGGTCAAGCGGATCAAGGAACAGCTGCGCGCGGTGCCCGGCACCGGGATCGGCTACGGACTGCTGCGCCACCTGGACCGGGAGGCGGGCGCGGAGCTGGCCCGGCTGGCGGTGCCCCGGATCGGCTTCGGCTACCTGGGCCGGGTCGAGGTCCACGACGGGCCCGGGGGCGACTGGGCCCCGGCGTCCGAGGCGCTCGGGCTCGACCTCGGCGGCGACGGTCCGGGCACCCCGTACGGACTGGAGCTGACCGCCGTCACCGTCGACCGCCCCGGTGGCCCGGAACTCATGGTGACCTGGACCTACGCCCGCGATGTGCTGTCCGAGGCGGAGGTACGGGAGGTCGGCGAGGCGTGGCTGCGCGCCCTGGAGGGGATGGCGCTGCACGCGGCCGGACCCGGTGCGGGCGGCCACACCCCCTCCGACCTCGCCCTGTCGGATCTGGAGCAGGAGGAGATCGAGTTGCTGGAGGACGAGTGGTGAAACGACGAGTGGTGAAACGTCGATGACCATCACCCCTGAGGAGTTCACCCGGGCCATGGCCCGGGTGCCCGCCCCCGTGACGGTGGCCACCACGGTCGACGCGTCCGGACGCAAGTGGGGGTTCACGGGCAGCTCGTTCAGCTCGCTGTCCCTGACCCCGCCCCTGGTTCTGATCTGCCTGGGCAGGACCGCGAGCACCCATGAGGCGTTCACCACCGCCCGCAGCTTCATGATCAACATCCTGGCGGAGGGACAGGCGGACATCGCGAGGCGCTTCGCCGCCTCCGGCACGGACCGGTTCGCGGCGGGCGACACCCTCCCGATGGAGCTGGGGCTGCCGGGCATACCGGAGGCGGTAGCCCGGGTCGCCTGTTCACTGCACCGCGTCGTGGACGGCGGCGACCACTCCGTCCTCATCGGCCGGGTCGTGGCGGCCCACGCCGGTGAGGACGCCCCGCTCGTCCACTGCGACCGCTCCTTCCAGCGCCCGGTGCCGGTGGCCGGGATGGTGCGCGGGGCCGCGGTCCGATGAGCGCGGCCCCGCGAGCCGGGGTGGTGAGCACAGGCCAAGCGCGGCCCCGCGAGCCGGTCCGGTGAGCACAGCCCCGCGAGCCGCCCCGATGAGCACAGCCCCGCGCGCCGACGGGGGTGAGTGCGGCCCCGGGAGCCGGAGCGGAAGGCACAGCCCCACGAGCCGGTCCGGTGAGTGCGGCCCCGCGCGCCGGTCCGGAGCACAGCCCCGCGAGTTGGGGTGGTGAGCACAGGCCCGCGCGCCGGGCGGTAAGCGTGGCCCCACGAGCCGGTCCGGTGAGCGCGGCCCCGGGAGCCGGTCCGGAGCACAGCCCCACGAGCCGGTCCGGTGAGCGCGGCCCCGCGCGCCGCCCCGATGAGCACAGCCCCGCGCGCCGGGCCGACCGGGCGCCGGGGCTCAGTGGCCCCGCGCGATCCACTCCTCCAGGTGCGGGGCCTCGTCCCCGACGGTCGTGGAGTCGCCGTGGCCGGTGCGCACCACCGTCTCCGGGGGCAGCGTCAGCAGCCGCTCCCGGATCGACGCGACGATCGTCGGGAAGGACGAGTACGAGCGCCCGGTCGCGCCCGGCCCGCCCTGGAAGAGGGTGTCCCCGGAGAAGACCGTGGTCAGCGCCGGTGCGTGCAGGCAGACCGCGCCGGGGGAGTGGCCGGGGGTGTGCAGCACCCGCAGCTGGGCGCCGGCGACGGTGAGGACGTCGCCGTCGGCCAGCGGCTTGTCCGGGGCGCGGTCCGGGTGGCGCATCCGCCACAGCACTTCGTCCTGCGGGTGCAGCAGGATCGGCGCGCCGGTGCGGTCGGCGAGCGCCGGGGCCGCGTCGATGTGGTCGTCGTGGCCGTGGGTGCAGATGATGCCGAGCAGCCGGCGGTCGCCGACGGCGTCCGCGATGGCGTCGGCGTCATGCGCCGCGTCGATCACGTACACCTCGTGGTCGTCGCCGACCAGCCAGACGTTGTTGTCCACCTCCCAGGTGCCGCCGTCCAGCGAGAAGGTGCCGGAGGTGACGAGGTGGTCGACGCGTACGGGCGGCGGGGTCATCAGAAGCTCACCACCGAACGGAGCACCTCACCGCGGTGCATCTTGGCGAACGCCTCCTCGATGTCCTCCAGCCCGATCGTCTCGCTGACGAACGCGTCCAGGTCGAGGCGGCCCTGCCGGTACAGGTCGATCAGCATGGGGAAGTCGCGGGACGGCAGGCAGTCCCCGTACCACGAGGACTTGAGCGCGCCGCCGCGCCCGAAGACGTCCAGGAGCGGCAGCTCCAGCTTCATCTCGGGGGTGGGGACGCCGACCAGGACGACCGTACCGGCCAGGTCACGGGCGTAGAACGCCTGCCGGTAGGTCTCGGGGCGGCCCACGGCCTCGATGACGACGTCGGCGCCGTTGCCGTCGGTCAGCTCCCGGACGGCCTCCACGACGTCGGCGCTCTTCGCGTTGACGGTGTGGGTGGCGCCCAGCGAACGGGCCCAGTCCAGCTTCCGCTCGTCCAGGTCCACGGCGATGATCTTCGCGGCCCCGGCCAGCCGCGCCCCGGCGACCGAGGCGGCGCCGACCCCGCCGCAGCCGATGACGGCGACGGAGTCACCGCGCTGGACGTTGCCGGTGTTGAGCGCGGCGCCGATCCCGGCCATCACCCCGCAGCCGAGCAGCCCGGCCGCGGCGGGCGAGGCCGAGGGGTCGACCTTGGTGCACTGGCCGGCGGCCACCAGCGTCTTCTCGGCGAACGCGCCGATGCCGAGCGCCGGGGACAGGGCGGTGCCGTCGGTCAGCGTCATGGGCTGGGCGGCGTTGTGGGTGTTGAAGCAGTACCAGGGGCGGCCGCGGCGGCAGGCCCGGCACTCGTGGCACACCGCCCGCCAGTTGAGGATCACGAAGTCGCCGGGGGCCACCTCGGTGACGCCGTCGCCCACGGACTCCACGGTGCCCGCCGCCTCGTGGCCGAGCAGGAAGGGGAACTCGTCGTTGATCCCGCCCTCCCGGTAGTGCAGGTCCGTATGGCAGACGCCGCACGCCTGGACCCTCACCACCGCCTCGCCGGGGCCGGGATCCGGCACCACGATCGTCTCGATCCTGACCTTCTCGCCCTTGCCGGGGGCCACCACGCCGCGTACCTGTTGAGTCATGGCAGCAGCGTAAGCGCTGATCAGCGGCGATGACAGGGATGACGGGGCACGGCCCGGAGGCGGGCCGCACCGGTTCCCCGATACGGCCCGCCCCTGCCGGCTGTGCGGCGTCCGCTACTTCACGTTGATCGCGGTCCAGGCGGCGGCGACCGCCTTGTACTCGGTGGAGCCGGAGCCGTAGAGGTCGGCCGCGGCGCTGAGGGTGCCGGTGCGGGCGCCCGCGTACTTGGTGGTCGAGGTCCAGTACGTGGTCAGGGCCCGGTACCAGATCTTGATGGCCTTGTCCCGGCCGATCCCGGTGACGGTCGAGCCGTCGTAGGTCGGGCTGTTGTAGCTCACGCCGTTGATGGTCTTCGCGCCGCTGCCCTCGGACAGCAGGTAGAAGAAGTGGTTGGCGGGCCCGGAGGAGTAGTGGACGTCGATGTTGCCGAGCGTCGAGGACCAGTAGTCCCGGGACGCCCCGTCCTTGCTGGGCTTGTCCTGGTAGCGCAGCGGGGTGCCGTCGCCATTGATGTTGATCTTCTCGCCGATGAGGTAGTCACCGACGTCCGAGGAGTTGCCCGCGTAGAACTCCACCGCGGAGGCGAAGATGTCGGACGTGGCCTCGTTGAGACCGCCGGACTCACCGCTGTAGTTGAGGTTGGCGGTGGCGGCGGTCACGCCGTGGCTCATCTCGTGGGCGGCCACGTCGATCGCGGTCAGCGGGTTGGCGTTGCCCGAACCGTCGCCGTAGGTCATGCAGAAGCAGGAGTCCTGCCAGAACGCGTTCACGTAGTTGTTGCCGTAGTGGACGCGGGAGTACGAGCCCACGCCGTTGTTCTTGATGCCGTTGCGGCCCAGGAACTCCTTGTAGAAGTCCCAGGTCTCGGCGGCGCCGTAGTGCGCGTCGACGCCGGCGGTCTGGCGTCCGCCGCCCCATACGTCGTCCGCGTCGGTGAACAGGGTGCCGGTGCCCGAGCTGCCCTGGTTCAGGTCATACGTCTTGTGGTTGCCGCGCGCTCCGTCGGTGAGGCTGTAGGTGGAGCCGCTCTTGGTGGTGCCCAGGGTCACCGTGCCGCTGTACTTGCTGGTGCCCGTGCCGTTCTTGACGGCTTCCCACTGGGTGAGCTTCTTGCCGGTGGTGGCGTCGGTGACCACGTGCAGTTCGCTCGGGGTGCCGTCGGCCTGCGTCCCGGTGACGACGGACTCCCAGGCCAGGACGGGCTTGCCGGTGGACGCCCAGACCACCTTCCGCGGCGACTTGGCCTTCTCGCCGGTGGTCGTCTCGGGCGCGGCCTTCAGCGCGGAGCCGGAGGCGGCCGAGGGGGCCACGGCGGCGTCGGTGCTCTTGACCGCTATCCGCGCGCTGGTGGCCTTGGTCACGGTCCGGGTGCCACTGGCCTTCTGGTGGACGACCAGGTCGCCGCCGAGGACGGGCAGCCCCGCGTAGGTGCGCTCGTAGCGGGTGTGAACGGTGCCGTCCGCGTCCTTGATGACGTCGCGGACGAGGAGCTTCTCCTTGGCCCCGAGCCCGAGGGACTCGGCCTGCGCGGAGGCGTCGGCCTGGGCCGCCTTGATCGCGGTGGCGCGCTCGGTGACGGTCAGCGGAAGCGCCGTGGCGCCCGCCTCGCGGGAGCGTTCCGGCTGGGCGCTGGCCTGGCCGGTCTGCACACCGATGACCACCATGGCGGCGGAGGCGATGAACGCCGCGGCGCGGACGGTCTTCTTACGGGGGGAGGAAGCGAAGGGTCTCACTCGGTCTCCTTGCCTTGGGGCCGCCGGGTCGCGGCCCTGTGTAGGGGGTGCGGACGGCCATGGGTGGGTCGCCCGGTCGAGCAGGAGTGGTGCGAGTGGTGCGCGTAGCGGTACATCACGGCCTTACCGCGCAGTCAGCCGACGCGCAGCGGGCCGACCAGAGATTGTCATCCGGCGATCGATTCGGATAGGTGCGTAACAAGAATTTGACTCGCCGTTGTTCAAGTGGGGGCGAATTCGGTCAGCGAGGCATGAGGCAATAACCGGTGGTTGATGCCGACTTATCCCCCCGGGTCATACACCGTCACATCCTCGCCGCCCCGGCCGCATTGGGGGCGGTCCCGGGGAATCGCCCAGGTGGCGGGCGCGCCGGGCCGCCCGGCGGAAACGGCGGGCGGAGTTGCCGCGTACACGACGAGAAGACGATCTGTGTCCGCGCTGTCCGCCCGCTGTGCGCCTGGCGGGTGTTTCCTGGACGCTTCCCGTATGCCGGAGGTTCCGCCGAGGGACCGGATCCGGCCAATCCCGGGGCGTCTTCGCGGCGCACGACGGCGGGACGCTTCCGCGAACGCTTCCCTCCGGACAGCACCGGACAGCGTCGGGCAGCAGACTCACCCTCACGGTCGGCCTTCGCCGTGGTCATGTGCACCGTGGCCGGAGCACATGATGCAGACGAAGGCCGACCCCGCGTCCGGCGAACCCCCGGGTGAGCGACTCAGTTCGAGACGCCATGCGAGGCCGGAAGACAAGAACAGGCTCAGCGCGCCCGCTCGTACTCCCGCGTGATGAAGGAGACGGCGTTGTCGAGGGCCTCGTCGGCCTCGGCCATGTGGCCGGCCAGCAGGTGCCAGACGTGGAACATGTGGGGCCACACCTCAAGGGTGGTGCGGACGCGCTGTTCCGCGAGCCGTCCGGCGAGCGTGATGCCGCTGCTGAGCATCACTTCGTTCTCACCCATCTGGATCAAGGTCGGGGCCAGGCCGCGCACATCGGCGAAGACGGGCGAGGCGTCCGGATCGGTCGGCAGCGCGTTGCCCAGGAACGTGCGCGCGAGCTTCTCCAGGAATTCTCCGCTGGTCAACGGGTCGAGGCCGTTGCGGCTCTGGACCGAGGAGCCGGAGTGCGTCAGGTCGGCCCAGGGCGAGAAGGAGACGCCCGCCACGGGCAACGGCAGGCCCGCGTCGCGTGCCTTGCGCATGACCGTGATCACCATCGCGCCCCCGGCGGAGTCACCCGAGATCGCGATCTTCTCAGGAGCGGTCCCCGCCGCGAGAAGCGCCCGGTAGGCGGTGAACACGTCGTCGATGGGGGTGGGGAAAGGGTGCTCGGGTGCCTGGCGGTAGTCGGGCACCAGCACCCGTGCCCGCAGGCGTTTGGCGTAGTGGCCGGTCAGTCCGACATAGCCCTCGACCGCCCCGTGTACGTAGCCTCCGCCGTGGAGGTAGAGCAGTGTCCGGTCATCGGTCACGTCCTCCGGCACCACCAGCATGGCCGGCACGCCATCGAGGTCGGTCCTCTCGAAGGTCACGCCGTGCGGTGCCGGGAGAGCGGCGGCGAGTTCCCTGCCGTAGTTGTCCCGCACTTCCGCCCAGCTGAGGTCGCCTTCCCCCGCGAGCGCGGGAGCGATGCCGCCGGCCGCTTGTATCCAGCGTTCCAGTAGTGCTGCGGCCTCTGGTGTCAGGTTCATGGTGCTCATGTCTTTCGTCGATGCCACTGATCGCGAGGCCCCGGTGTGCCAACGGACGGGACGCATGCCCGGTGGGGGTACGCCGCCGAGACGGTTCCGGTGAACCTCGCCAACGTCGTCAGCGTCCTCCCTGACACTGATGTCAAGGTCAAACCGTGCAGGTCACAGCCTTCTGGAGGCTGCCCTGGCCTAAGATCGAGGGCATGCGCATCGGAGAGGCGGCGCAGCGCACGGGAACGACTCCGCGGCTGCTGCGGTACTACGAACAGCAGGGTCTGATAGCGCCCGGTCGCTCCGAAAACGGCTACCGGGAGTACGACGAAAATGCCCTGGGGCGGATTGCGCAGATCCGAGACCTTCTGCGGGCCGGTCTGCCGACCCGCCTGATCCAGCAGGTCCTGCCGTGCATCTCCACCCCGCACAGCAGCATCCGCTTCTCCGGTCTGACCCCGGAGATGGTCGCGCTCCTGGAAGCCGAGCAGGCCCGCCTCACAGCACGCATCGACTGTCTGACCCGCAACAGGGACGCGATCGCCGACTATCTCGCGGCCCTGCGCGAGACCAACGGGCAGCAGGAACACGCACCGGGCCGCACCGCGGATGACAGCGCTTGAACCCGCCGTGACCTGCGCCGCTTGACCTTCACACCGGTGTCAGCCTTGGACACTGACGGTGTCGGCCATACCTGCCGGAGCCGTCTGGGCGGCGTACCCCACCGGGCATGAGTCCCGCCCGGGTGGCACAGCGGAGCCGCCTGGCCGGCACCATCGACGAAGGACAGCGCGCCATGATCGCAATTCACGGTACGTCCGAGCCCCGCTTCGCGGGCCTACGGGAATCACTGCGGCAGAACATCGCATCCGGTGCGGAAATCGGCGCCTCGCTGGTCGTGGACATCGACGGTGAGCGCGTGGTGGACCTGTGGGGCGGGCACCGCGACGTCGCCCGCAGCGCCGCCTGGGAGGAGGACACCCTCACCAACGTGTGGTCGATCACGAAGACCGTCACCAGTCTCGCCGCGCTCATGCTGGTGGACCGGGGCGAACTCGACGTGTACGCGCCGGTGGCCCGGTACTGGCCCGAGTTCGCCGCGGGCGGCAAGCGGGACGTCGAAGTCCGTCATCTGCTCTCCCACACCTCCGGTGTCTCCGGGCTCGAGCAGCCGGCGACCGTGGAGGACCTGTACGACACGCGCGGGGCGGCGGCCCGGATGGCCGCGCAGACCCCGTGGTGGAAGCCGGGCACAGCCTCCGGCTACCACGTGATGAACTACGGGCACCTCATCGGGGAACTCGTGCACCGGATCACCGGCCGGTCCCTGCGGCAGTTCGTCGCCGAGGAGATCGCCCGCCCGCTGGGAGCGGACTTCCAGATCGGCGCGGCCGAAGCGGACTGGACGCGTGTCGCGGACATCGTGCCGCCGCCCCCGCTGCCCCTCGATCCGGCGGCCCTCGGGACAGCCCATCCCGCCTACAAGACCCTGACCGGCCCGGCGGTGGCGGCGGCAACCGCGAACACCCCGGCCTGGCGGGCCGCGGACATCGGTGCGGCGAACGGCCACGGCAATGCCCGCTCCGTCGCCCGCATCCTGTCCGCGCTCGCCCGCGGCGGTCAGGTTGACGGCATCCGGCTGCTCAGCGAGAAGACGATCGACCTCGTCTTCGAGGTGCAGGCGGACGGCGTCGACCTCGTCAACGGCCTGCCGTCTCGCTGGGGTATCGGCTTCGCGTTGCCGAAGAAGGACACCCTGCCCTGGATCCCTGACGGCAGGATCGCGTTCTGGGGCGGCTGGGGCGGCTCGATGGTCATCGCGGATCTCGACCGGCGCATGACCATCTCCTACGTCATGAACAAGATGGCACCGGGCATCCTCGGCTCCGACCGCAGCGCCGCCTACGTCCGAACCGTCTACGACCAGCTGCCCTGATCAGGGCGGGTTCCGTACAGCTACCGCTTCGCCGGGATGCGCCGGCTCCCGCCCGGAGCCGGCCGCGTGGTCAACCCCGTGCGGGGCGTGTGCGGCGTGCGGTGTGTGCGGGCCGCCCGACTGCGGCGTACCAGACCAGGGCCGCACATATGAAGCCCGTCGCCCCGGAGACCAGTGACCTTGTGAGGGTGTCGCTTCGTGCGCCGGAAACGAGGGCGATGACCAATGCCACCGTCAGGGTGATGACGGGCAGCGCTCGGGGGCTCCGCGTGGCGCCCGGCGCGGCGGCCGGCGGCAGCAGCCAGGTCGCGAGGCCGTAACAGGCACAGGCCAACAGTGTGGCCCCCAGCACTTCGCTGGGCCGGTGGCCGCCCATGGTCGCGCTGGCGGCGGCGATGCAGGCGAGCCACAGCACACCGGCCGTGGCGATGTAGGGGCGGATGCGGGGGGAGACCACGAGGACGGCGGCGAGGGTCAGCGCGGCGGGGATGGCGGTGTGCCCGCTGGGGAAACCCTGATCAAGGAGATTCTCGGGCGCGCCCACCAGATCGGGGCGGGGCAGGGTCGATTTGAGCACCTCCTTGCCTCCGGTCGTGACAATGACGACGCCGAGCGCCGCGCACCCCGGCCACCAGCACCGCCGCACCAGGGTGAGGACCACGATGACGGCCAGGCCCACCATCAGGGTGGGCTTGGCGCTCAATTCCAGCGGCGGCAGGGGCGTCGAGCCGTAGGCCGATCCTGACAGGGGGTAGATCCATGCGTCTTCGCTGCCCTGTTCACCGAGACCGAACAGGGCGTTCTCGGCTCGTTGCCCCCACGGGGTGCAGATGGCGAGCAGGTAGAGCGTCAGGAACCCCAGGGTGTAGAGCAGAGCCGGCATCCACGGCCGTGTCGTCCGCGACGGGCTGGGGTCGGCGGTGCCCTGCGTTGAGGCCCCCGGACGGTGCGCGGGCAGGGCCGGAGAATCGTGCTGAGTCATCGCTCTGTTTCTTCCGTTGAGGGGAGTTGGGCCACGCACGTCTTGTGGCACGACGTGGCCGCCGGGCTCGGCCGACCCACCGGGGGTCGGCTCCTATTCGGGGAGTGCCTGCCCCTGTCGGCGCTGGGCGGTGATCGCCAGGGCGGGGAGGGGCGCGATCAGCAGGAGGAAAACGACCAGGTCCGGAAGGGACTGCATGAACGCGTCCGGCTGGACGACGATCGCCTGCGTGCGGACGATCGCGACCGCCGCGACGGGGATCAGCCACCGGTGGTCTCCGGTGGCTGCCGTCGCAACCCACGCGCCGAGCAGCGCGGTGACTTCGAGGACGAACAAGCCGCGCTGGAAAGCCGGACTGACGGAGATGATGTGCAGGCTCCCGGCCATGAACATGGCGAGCACGACCGGGGCCAGCCGGCGGTAGGAGTGGCGTCGCAGGCGGCTGGGACGGCAGAGCGCCAGCACGGCGCACGCGGCGCACAGTGTTCCCGAGAGCACCAGGTCACGGGCCGTCAGCGGGGCGCCCAACCCGTAGTAGCTCAAGCCCGCCTTGCCCTCGCTGCCGAAGAGGGTGCGGCCGTGGGCCGTGGCGCCGGCCCAGATCATGGCCGCCGCGGCCGGCAGCGCGAGCCACGCTCTGCCACGCAGCAGAGCGATCAGGCAACCCAGCGGGAGCAGCCCGTAGGGCAGCAGCCGTATCCGCGTGGGACCTCCGGCCCACGGATACCAGCCGGAGAAGTGGAAAGCGATGGCGTGCTGTCCGGGGTCGATGTGCAGTGCCCAGTGCCACACGTCCTGCAGGTACGGAACCAGCGCCAGCGCGGCGAGGGCCAGGGCGGCCAGATGGATGCCGTCCAGCCACCACGGCCGGGCCGCGTCGTCGACGACGGCGCGGGCGCGGGCCTGCACCCCGGCACACGCCAAGGCGGCAACTTCCCGCGGCGGGG
>NZ_BBOX01000088.1 GCF_001553455.1 Streptomyces hygroscopicus subsp. hygroscopicus | reverse complement strand
GCGGGCCTGCACCCCGGCACACGCCAAGGCGGCAACTTCCCGCGGCGGGGGCCAGGACCGGCCGGGATACGCCTCGGCCAGGCAGGCCAGCAACTCCTCGCCCTGCCGGGAACGGTAGGACTTGGGATAGGCCGCAAGCAGCAAACGGTTCATGCCGGGGCCGCTCCGGCATCCCGCGAGCGTCCGATGACGACAGCCGCCGCCTGCTGCATCCGCAGCGCCTCCCGGCCGAGCGCCTCGGCGCCGTCCTCGGTGAGCCGGTAGTAGCGCCGCGCCCGCCCGTCCACGATCTCCTCATGGCCGGCGGCCAACAGCCCGGCCCGCTCCAACCGCTCCAGGGCGCCGTAGAGAGTGCCGACAGCGATCCGGAGCCGCCCGTCGGTGGCCCGCTCGGCAGCCTTGATGATGCCGTAACCGTGCAACGGTCCATCCATGAGCGAAGCAAGGATGAAGTACTGCGGTTCCGTCAAGGACGGGTTCTGGCGTGTCATGCGTCCGACTATATATCGGGCCACGAAGTATTCTGTCGGCCCTGGGTTACCGCGGCGGGCCCTGCGCTGGGCCGGGACCGCCGGGACGCCCTGGCCGCCGTCGAGCGGCTGCAGCGGTCGAGGAGCCGGCGGTGGACGGCGGGGACGGCGGTGACGCGCAGGGTTGTAGCCCTGGCCGCGCCGTACTCGGAGGCTCACGGGCGGGCCATGGCCCACCGCGCCCGAAGTCCCCCGGTACCCGAAGGCCCGCGCCCCGCCCCGGTCAGAACTCCAGCACCGCGCGGTAGCGGGCGCGGCCGTGGCGGACGTGGTCCAGCGCACTGTCCAGACGCGCGGCCGGAAAGGTCTCGACGGCCGGGCGGATGCCGTGCCGGGCCGCGAAGTCCAGCATCTGCCGGGTCTCCAGCGGCGATCCCACGAGTCCGCCGACGAGCCGCTTCTCGCCCAGCAGCAGGCTCAACGGGTGGATGCCGAGCGCGCCGTGGGGGACGCCGACCACGCACAGGGTCCCGTGGGGGCGCAGCGCCCCGAGATACGCGTCCCACGGCAGATCGGCCGAGACGGTCGAGAGGATGAAGTCGAACGAGCCCGAGACCCGCTGGAGTCCGTCGTCCGCGACGACGAACTCATGGGCGCCGAACCGGCGGGCGTCATCCGCCTTCGCGGCCGTCGAGGAGATGGCCGTCACATGGCAGCCCCATGCGGCGAGGAACTGGAGCGCGAGGTGGCCCAGACCGCCCACCCCCACCACGGCGACCCGGTCGGTGGGCCGGACCCCGTACCGCGTGATCGCCGAGAACACCGTGATCCCGGCGCACATGAGCGGCGCCGCGTGCTCGGAGGCGAGGGCGTCGGGCAGGGGGTGGACGTACCGCCAGTCGCTCGCGCGCAGTCCGGTGGCGAACGCGCCCCGGTCGCCGCGCAGGACCGTGTCGTCCTTGTCCGGGCACAGGTACTGCCGGCCGCTGAGGCACCATTCGCAGGCGAAGCACGCCCCGGCCGTCGCGCCGACGCCCACCCGCCGGCCGACCGCCAGCCGGGTGCCGTCGACGGCGCTGCCCAGGGCCTCCACCACGCCGACCGCCTCATGCCCCGCGACCACCGGGAACCGGGAGATGCCGTACGCGTCGTCCACCGCGCCGACGTCGGTCTGGCAGACGCCGCAGTGCGTCACGGCGATGTCGACCTCCAGGGGGCCCAGGGGCTCCGGCTCGTACTCGTACCGCTGAACGGGGCCGCCGGCCCGCTCCACCGCGTAAGCGCGCACCGTCATGCGCCGCCACCTCGTTTCTAACTAACTAGTTGGTTTTACGCACGCTACGCGGCGGCGGACCGATAGACAACTAACCAGTTGGTAACCTGGCCTCCGTGTCTCCCCGGAAAAGCGACGCCACCCGCCGCCGGCTGCTCGACGCGGCCACCGCCGACTTCGCCGCCCACGGCATCGCGGGCGCCCGGGTCGACCGCATCGCGGCCGCCGCGGGCGTCAACAAGGCGCAGCTCTACGCCTACTTCGGGGACAAACTCGGCCTCTTCGGCGCCGTCTTCCGCCTGCACGCCGACGCCGTCGTCGACTCCGTGCCCTTTACGGCCGACGATCTCCCCGGGTACGCCGTGCGGCTGTACGACGCCGCCGTCGCGCGGCCGGAACTGGTCCGCCTGGCCACCTGGGCCAAGCTGGAGGGCGTGGCCACCGACAACCTGGCGACCGAGTCATCGGCGGGCGCCGCCAAACTGCGCGCGATCGCCGAAGCCCAGCGCGCCGGCCAGGTCGACGCCTCGATCGAACCGCGGGACGTCCTCGCGCTGCTCATCGCCATGGCCCTGGCCTGGTCCCCGTCCGGCCTCGCCGCCGCCACCACCCCCGGCGACGCCGCCACGGACCACGACCGCCGCAAGCGGGCCCTCTCCACGGCGGTGTCCGGCGCCTTCCGCGCGGGCGCCGGCAACCCCCCGCAAGGGTGACAACGCGGCGAACCGACCGATACCGCCCGCCTACGCTGGAACCATCGCTCCGTACGAAGGAGGTCCACCGTGGCACTGACGGCCCCCGAGCGCTCGGCGCGCACGGACAGCGGCGAGAGCATGGCTTCATCCGTCGAGGATGCCTTCGTGGCGTTGAGCGCGGCAGCCCCCGAGGGATGGCGCGTGGAACTGATCGAAGGGAAAATCCACGTGCTGCCTCCCGCTAATGGTGAGCACGAAGAGATTGTGTCCGAGGTAGCGGACCAAGTGACCAGTCGTCGTACGAACAAGGAACTGCGGACACGCACCGGACTCGGACTCCTGGTTCCTGGAGCTTCGACCACGGGCAAGGTCGTGCCGGACATCGTCATCGCACCCAAGGGGAGCTTCGATGACGCGTTGGAGTACCACGACCCCGGAGCGGTGCTGCTCGTCGGCGAGGTCACGTCGCATTCGACCGCGGACAACGACCGCGGGCCCAAACTCCGGGGTTACGCGGCGGCGGGCATCCCCTTCTACCTGCTGATCGACCGCGAGCGGAACCAAGCCGTGCTGCACTCCCTGCCTGCCGGGAAGAGGTACACCCGCAAGGTCGAGGTCGACATCTCCCAGCCGCTGTCCCTGCCCGAACCCCTCGGCTTCGACCTGGACACCGGCGAGTTCTGACCCGCTTCCGCCTCCGGCGCGGACACGGCGAGGGCCGCCCGGGTCCGGGACGGCCCTCGGTGCTTGCGACGCGGTGAACCTCAGACGTTGACGCCGAAGTCCTGGGCGATGCCCGCCAGGCCGGAGGCGTAACCCTGGCCGACGGCGCGGAACTTCCACTCCGCGCCGTTGCGGTACAGCTCGCCGAAGACCATGGCGGTCTCGGTGGCGGCGTCCTCGCTCAGGTCGTAGCGGGCGATCTCGGTGCCGCCGGCCTGGTTGACGATGCGGATGAACGCGTTCCGCACCTGGCCGAAGTTCTGGCTGCGGGACTCGGCGTCGTAGATCGAGACCGGGAAGACGATCTTCTCCACGTCGGCCGGCAGACCGGCCAGGTTGACGTTGATCTGCTCGTCGTCGCCCTCGCCCTGGCCGGTGACGTTGTCACCGGTGTGGACGATGGTCTGGTCCGGCGTGGACTTGTTGTTGAAGAACACGAAGTGCTGGTCGGAGTAGACCTTGCCGTTGGCGTTCACGGCGATGGCGCTCGCGTCGAGGTCGAAGTCGGTGCCCGTGGTGGTGCGGACGTCCCAGCCGAGGCCGACCGTGACGGCGGTCAGGCCCGGTGCCTCCTTGGTGAGCGAGACGTTGCCGCCCTTGGACAGGCTTACAGCCATGGGGAGTCCCTTTCGTGGTCTCGATGATCCGAGGCGACGGGCGAAGCCGTCGTCACTCTCCACAACGCCACGAACACGCCCGCGGGTTCCAGCTCCCTTTACTTTCTTTGCCAAACCCTGATGTCCGGTGCGACGAGATAACGAGATGACGCCGCCGGGGTCGGCGCGCCACCATGGGGGCATGTCCGCGCCCTATGTCATCCGAGGTTCGGTCTCCTTGCCGGAGGCCGAGTTGATGTGGCGTTTCTCGCGGTCCTCCGGGCCCGGCGGACAGCACGTCAACACCAGTGACAGCCAGGTCGAGCTGCGCTTCGACCTGGCCCGCACCGAGGCGCTGCCGCCCGTGTGGAAGGAGCGCGCCCTGGAGCGGCTGGCGGGCCGGCTGGTGGACGGGGTGGTGACCGTCCGCGCGTCCGAGCACCGTTCGCAGTGGCGCAACCGCGAGACGGCCGCCGTAAGGCTCGCATCGCTGCTCGCGGAGGCGACCGCGCCGCCGCCCAAGCCGCGCCGCCCCACCCGGATCCCCCGGGGCATCAACGAGCGGCGGCTGCGGGAGAAGAAGCAGCGCGGTGAGACCAAGCGGGGCCGCACCGGGAGAGGGTGGACCTGAGCCCGGATCCGTTCCGGGTCGCTGGGTGTTGCTCGCCTGTTCGTTCCGGGTCGCTGGGTGTTGCTCGCCTGATTCGTTCCGGGTCGTACGGCGCCGCCCCCGATCCGTTCCGGGTCGTACGGCACTGCTCCCCCGATCCGTCCCTGGCCTTCAGTCCAGCGTGCGGTACCGGCCCCGGTAGTACGTCAGTGGGCCGCTCTCCTCGGCCGGTGCCGCCGCCTGGAGGACCCGTCCCACCACCAGGGTGTGGTCCCCGGCGGTCACCCGCTGCTCGGTGCGGCACTCCAGCGTCGCCAGTGCCCCCACCGCCAGCGGCGCGTCCGTATGCTCTCCCCGCACCACGGCCATGTCCGCGAACAACAGCCTGTCGCTGATGCGCCCCTTCATGGCGAATCGTCCCGCGATGTGCCGCTGAGCCTCCGACAGGACCGACACCGCCCAGTGCGGCTGTCGCTCCAGCAGCTCGTCCATCCGGGAGCCATTGCGCACGCTCACCATCACCAGCGGCGGGTCAAGTGACACCGACATGAACGCGGTGGCCGTCATGCCGACGTCCTCGCCGCGCGGCCCCTCCTCCGGGTCGTGTGCGGTCACCAGCACCACGCCCGCGGTGAACCGGGACAGCGCGGCGCGGAACATGTCCTCACTCACCCCACCAGCATGGGGGACGGTGGGCTCGGCTGGGGTGGAAGGCGTCGTCGGGAACACATCTCGACGCTAACCGCCCCCGGCCGGTTCCCGCATCGGGCCCGGGGACCACGCCGGGCCTAGGCCGTCGGCCGTAAGCCGAGCACCGGCCCGAGCGTTGCCCGGGCCTTCGAGTCGCCCCGGCCCCGAGCGCCGCGTCGGCGCCGAGCGCCGTACCGCGCCCCGGCTCCGGGCGCCGCGTCGGCCCCAAGCGTCGCCCAGCCCTTCGCGTCGCCCCGGCCCCGAGTACCGCCTCGGCCCTGCCCGTCACCCCAGCCCCTTCGCGCCGCCCCAGCCCTTCGCGCCAGCTCCTCGTATGACCAGGCGTCATCGTTTCGGGGTTTGCGCTCGCGAAAACTAGGAGCGCTCCCACACGCTCTGTCAAAGAAGTGAATACAGTCTGTGACATGAGTCACAGCAGGCAGTAATTGTTGACCCTGTGTACCGAGTGGGCAGCTCGCTGTGATTCAGTGGCCGTGGCAATCGGACGACAAGAAGCCAGGAGTTGCTGTCGAGGTCTCGGGGGAGTGCGAGCGATGGAGACCGAGTCGGAGCCGTATATCCGCCTTGCGACACTGCGGCAGCTGCACCAGGTGCTCGCCGATCTGAACACCGCCCGCAGCTTCGCCGACACGCTTCAGGCCGTCGCCGACGGCGTCATCGCCGGGCTCGGCTTCGAGCTGTCGGCCGTCAACCTCGTCCGCCCCGACGGAGACCTCGTCGTCGCCGCCGTCGGCGGCAGCGACGGGGCCGAGGCGCTGCTGGCCGGGCGGGTCGGCTCCCGCTGCTCCTGGGAGCGCCGGCTGGCCATGGGCGAACGCTGGGGCGATCTGCGCTTCATTCCGTACAGCGAGGGCTGGGTCCTCGACGACGACGACGTCCCGCAGTGGCACACCACCGGCCCCGCGCCCCGCTTTCCCGACGAATGGCACCCCATGGACCGCCTGTTCGCCCCGCTCTACGCGGGAGGCGCCTCCGGCGGCGAGCTGATAGGCGTCATCTCCGTCGACAAACCGCGCAACGGCCGCCGCCCCGGCGCCTGGGGCCGCGAAGCCCTCCAGGTGTACGCCTTCCACGCCGCCGTCGCGATCGGCAACGCCCGGCTGCGCGGCAACATGCAGCGCGCCCTGCTGCGCCTGGAGCGCGAGCAGCAGGCGCTGCGCGCCAGCGAGGAGTCCTTCCGGCAGGCGTTCGAGTACGCGCCCAGCGGGATGGCCATCGCCGAGATGGGCGGCGACCAGGACGGCCGGCTGCTGCGCGCCAACGACGCCCTGTGCCGGCTGCTGGGCCGCCCCGCCTCCGCGATGCGCCGCCTGTCGTTCTCCGACCTCGTCCACCCCGAGGACATCGGCACCCTGCTGCGCACCTCCGCCGAGGGCGGCCGCGCCGAGCTGCGCCTGGCCCGCCGCGACCGCACCTACGTCTGGGTCTCGCTGCGCAACTCGGTGGTGGCCGACGCCGCCGACGGCCCGCGCTTCCTGCTCACCCATGTCGAGGACATCGAGGAGCGCAAGCGCCATGAGCTGCAGCTCGCCCACCGCGCCAGCCACGACTCCCTGACCGGGCTGCCCAACAGCGCCGAACTGCGCGCCCGCCTCGCCGCCCGGCTGTGCGCCACCCCGCCGCAGCCGGGCGGGGGGTACGCGGACGAGACCGCCGCGCCCGCCGGCGACGGCGGTGTCATCGGCGGCGGGCTCTACGTGGACGCGGCCGGGCATCTCCACGGCTTCGACGAGTTCGAGTTCTTCGGCACCCCGCCCCCCGTCGGCAGCGTCCCGTTCGACGGCCATGTGCACGCCATCCCGCCCAACGAGGACTCCGACGCCGACGACGGCCACAAGGGGCTCGCGGTGCTCTTCTGCGACCTCGACGGCTTCAAGTCCATCAACGACCGGTTCGGGCACCACGCGGGCGACGCCGTGCTCATCGAGGTCGCCCGCCGGCTGGCCAACGGCGTGCGGGACGGGGACACGGTCGCCCGCCTCGGCGGTGACGAGTTCGTCGTCCTCGCCGACGGCCTCGGCCGGGCCGACGCCCAGGACCTGGCGGTGCGGCTGCGCAACGCGATCACTCCGCCGATCCGGGTGGACGGCCGGGCCGTCCGGGTGGGGGCCAGCTTCGGTATCGGCTGGGCGGGCTGCGGCATGTCGGCCGAAGAGGTGCTGCAATCCGCCGACCAGCGGATGTACATCGAGAAGCGGTCCCGCTCCAAGGAGCGCCGCCGGGCCGGATGAGGCGCGGGCGGGGCGCCGCCGCGGGCCGGACGGGCGGTGAGCCGGCGGAGGCCGGATGGGCGGTGAGCCGGCGGAGGCGGGGGCCGGATGAGTCGCCCACGGCACCCGCGCCGCGACGTCACCACCCCCGGTCGCGATAGGCTGCGCCGATGCGGCCTCGCCGCCGACAGTGAACCGATCATGAATATTGGCCATCCGGACAGCACACGCCCTGTTGAGGCCCCCTCGACCCTGATATGAGCTGTCGTGGCGCGTTCTAACCGTTGCGCCGATGGCCATATGCATAGAGGAGTGACGAGGGATGACGGCCGGCAACAACGGCTCGGACACGCCGGAGAACGACGATCCGTTCGCCTACCTGTATCGCTCGGAGGGCGACCAGGGGCAGCAGGGCGGCCAGTCGGGTGCCGCCCCCCGCACCGGCGGCTACGGCTACCCCGGTCCGGCCCAGCCGGGGGTTCCCCGCACCTCGTACAACCATGTCCGCGCGGTGGGCGAGCGCACCTACGGGCAGCAGATCCCCAACCAGCAGCCGCAGGGGTACGGCCAGCCGGGCGGCCCCGGCCGGCCGAACGCCCACTACGCCGCCCCCGAGACGCTGCCCGGCGGCGCCCCCCGCCAGCCCGGTGCGGCGGCCCCGCGCGGCGGCCACGGGGGAGGCGGCCGGGGCCCCAACAGCAAGGGGCTGCTCATTGGCGCGATCGCCGTGGTCGCGGTGGTCATCGTGGGCATCGGCGTGGCCATGATCACCAACAGTGACGACAAGAAGGGCGACCAGGCCGACCCGACCAACCAGCCCACGGCGGGCTCCACCGTCCGGCCCAGCGATTCCCCCAAGCCCTCCAACTCCGCGGGCGACGACCTGCCCAGCGAGGACGCCGCGAAGATGCGGCTGACCGGCGGCGCGGCCGCCGCGAGCGACATCAAGGGCGCCAAGGCCGAGGGCGGTACCTACGTCGGCGGGCTCAACACCCCGGGCGCGTCCGCGACCTGGGACGTGGACGTGGACAAGGCGCAGACGTACCGGCTGTACGTCACCTACGGGGTGCCCGGCGAGGACCAGAGCATGTCGCTGACGATCAATGGCAAGAAGGAGTCGCGGCCGCTCAACATGAAGAACTTCGCGGGCGCGCCGAAGGGCGACTACGAGAAGGGCTGGACGGAGACCTGGTCCATCGTCCAGCTCAACAAGGGCACCAACACGATCACCGTGTCCTGCGAGGACGGCGACAAGTGCGACGCCAACATCGACCAGATGTGGCTGGACAAGGGATAGGCTCCCGCCGCTGACCCGTCCCGCCGCGTCCCGTCTCGTCTCGTCCCGTACCAGCCGTCGCGCTCGCGACGGCTGGTACGGCACCTGGCCGCGCTGTCGGAGCCGGGCGGGCGGGTCCACGGCGAGGACGGTCCTGGCGCCGTGCGGCGCTCCCCCGGCCACCGCCGAGAGGCTCCGGCCGTCGCCGGGAGGTCCCGCCCGTCGCTGGGAGGCCCTGGCCACCGCCGGGAGGCTCCGGCCCCGGCCGCGGTGCGCGGTGTCTCCGGCGGACGGCGCCGGGTGCCGGGTGCTCGGTGCCGGACAGGGCCTGGACGGCCCCGCTGCGTCGGAGCCTCACACCGCGGCTTGGAGCGGCCCGCTGCGCTGGGGCCTTACGCCGTGGCCTGGGCGGCCCCGCGGTGCTGGGGCCTCACGCTGCGGCCTGGGCGGCCTGCCGCGCCGGTGTCTCACGCCGTGGCCTGGGCGGCCCGCTGCGCTGGTGTCTCACGCTGCGGCCTGGGCGGCCCCGCAGTGCTGGAGCCTCGCACCGCGGCTTGGGGCGGCCCGCGCGCCGGTGTCTCACGCCGCGGCTTGTGGCGGCCTCGCTGCGCTGGGGCCTCACGCTGCGGCCTGGGCTGCCCGCTGCGCTGGGCCTCACACCGCGGCCTCGGCGGCCCTCGGCGCCCGCGGCGGAGGTTCAGGCCGCCGCCGGGTGCTCCGTCACCTCGACCCGCGCCAGCACCTCTTCGTAGACCGTCCGGTCGAACTCGCCCGCCACCGGGGCCCGTACGGCCGCCGCGGACAGGGCCACCGCGCGGGCCAGCCGGTCCGGCCACGGCACCTCCTCGACCAGCCCGGACAGCAGCCCCGCGACCGCCGCGTCCCCGGCCCCGGTCGGATTGCCCGCCAGCCGGCGGGGCGGGGCGGCGCGCCAGGCGCCGTGGGCGGTGATCGCGAGCATGCCCTCGGCGCCCAGCGATGCGGCCACCGCGCGGGCCCCGCGCCGCCGGGCGTCCCGCGCGGCGCGCAGCGGGTCGGTGGAGCCGGTGAGCCCGGCGAGTTCGTCGGCGTTGGGCTTGACGAGGTGGGGGCGGGCGGCGATGCCGCGGCGCAGCGGTTCGCCGCTGGTGTCCAGCAAGGTGGGCACGCCCGCCGCGTGCGCCTCCCGGATGAGCTGGGCGTACGTACCGACCGGGACCCCGGGCGGCAGGCTGCCGCACAGCGCGACCGCCGACGCCTCGCGCAGCAGCCGGCCGTAACCGTCCATGAAGGCGGTCCACTCGGGGGTGGTGACGATCGGGCCGGGCTCGTTGAGCTGGGTGGTGTCGCCCGTGGTGGCGTCCACGACGCCGATGGTGCGCCGGGTGGTGCCGGCGATCGGCACCAGCGCGTCGGTGATCTTCCCGTGCGGCGCCCCCGCCGTGTCGGGGGGCGGGGCGGCGAACCGGGCGAGCAGCTGCCGCAGCACTGTCCCGGTGACCCCGCCGACGAAGCCGGTGACGACGGTGTCATGGCCCAGTGCGGCCAGTACCCGGGCCACGTTGAGGCCCTTGCCGCCGGGCCGTTCGATGACCTCGGTGACGCGGTGGCTGGCGTGCGGGCGCAGTTCCGGCACCCGGTAGGTGACGTCGAGGGCGGTGTTGAGCGTGACCGTAAGGATCACCCTGGCATCCCCTCTCCCGTCCCCCCGCCGGACGGAGACTCCTGTGCTGAAGCGTGCGACTGTGCGCCGAGCGGTGCCCGTGCCCGAGCGATCATGCCAAAACGAGTGGCTGTGGCCCAGACCTCCGTGTTGTTCCGGACACCGTCATCGCCATCCGCGACCCGGCCACTTCAGCCCAGTTCGGGACGGATCACCCAGTCGCCCCGGCGCATCACGCCCCGCAGCCGGAAGTCCTCGTCGAAGACGACGAGGTCCGCGTCCTTGCCCGCCTCGAGCGATCCCACCCGGTCGGCGATGCCCAGCACCCGGGCGGGGGTGGCGGACAGCGCCCTTACGGCCTCCGCCACGCCGAGCCCGTCGATCACGACGGCCCGCCGGAAGGCCCGGTCCAGGGTGAGCGTGGAGCCCGCGATGGAGCCGGCCGTCGGCCCGTCGCTGATCCGCGCGACGCCGTCCTTGACCTCGACCTCCATCGGGCCGAGCGGATAGCGGCCGTCCCGCATGCCCGCCGCGCCCATCGCGTCGGTGATGAAGGCGACCCGGTCCGCGCCCGCCCGGTGGAACGCCAGCTGCAGCATGGAGGGGTGCAGATGGGTGCCGTCGTTGATCAGCTCGATGGTGATCCGCTCGTCCTCCAGCAGCGCGGCGATCGGGCCGGGGGCGCGGTGCAGCAGCGGCGGCATGGCGTTGAACAGGTGGGTCGCCACGGTCGCGCCCGCATCGACGGCCTCCAGCGCCGCCTCGTACGTCGAGTCGGTGTGGCCGACGGCCGCGAGGACTCCGCTGTCGGCCAGCAGCCGCACGGACTCCAGCCCGCCCGGCAGTTCGGGGGCGAGGGTCATCATCCGGGCGGTGCCGCGCGCCGCGTCCACGAGCTTGCGCACATCCGCCGGATCGGGTGCGCGCAGCAGCGACGGCTGGTGGGCGCCGCAGCGGTGGGGGGAGATGAACGGGCCCTCGAAGTGGATGCCCGCCAGCTCGCCCTGCTCCACGAGTTCGGAGAGGACGGCGGCCTGCCGGGCGAGGTCGTCCAGATCGCCGGTGACGGTGGAGGCGAGCATCGTGGTGGTGCCGTGCTGCCGGTGGGTCCGGATGGCGGTCAGGGCCTCCTCGGGGGCGCCCGCCGAGAACGAGGCCCCGCCGCCGCCGTGCACATGCAGGTCCACGAAGCCGGGGACGATCCAGCAGCCCGGCAGATCGAACGCCCGCTCGCCGGCGTGGGGCCCCTGATCCGCCGCCGGCCCGGCCGGGGCGGTGCGCGCGTTCCCGGCCGGGGCGGTGCGTGCGTCTTCGGCGGAGGCGGTGCGCGTGTCCTCGGCCGGGGCGGTGCGTGCGTCCTCGACCGGGGCGGTGCGCGTGTCCTCGACCGAGAGGATGCGCGTGTTCTCGACCGTCACCCGCCCGTTGTCGACCACGCCGTCCGGCAGGACCACCCGGGCGCCCGTCAGAACCGTTCGCTGCACCATCAGGTGGTTACCTCCGTGGAGAGTAGGTCCCAGGCGAGCAGACCCGCGCCCAGGCAACCGGCGGTGTCCCCGAGGGCCGCCGGAACGATACGGGGAAGCTGCTGGAAGGTGAGCCGCTCCCGGACCGCGGCGCGCAGCGGGGCGAACAGCGTCTCCCCGGCCTCGGCCAGCCCGCCGCCGATGATCAGCACGCCGGGGTCCAGCAGGGTGAGGGCGGTCACCAGGCCGTCGGCGAGCGCGCTCACCATCTCCCCCCACACCGCCACGGCCCTAGGATCCCCGGACGGCACGGCCTCGGCGCAGTCGGCGGCGTCCGCCGCCGGATCGCCGCTCGCGTCGGCCCAGGCGCGGCCCACCGCCGACGCCGAGGCGAGCGTCTCCAGGCAGCCGGACTGACCGCAGCCGCAGGCGGGGCCGCCCGGCCGGACGACGATATGGCCGATCTCGCCGGAGGAACCGTGCGCCCCGGGGTCGATGCGCCCCCCGACGCCGATGGCGCCCGCGATCCCGGTGCCGATGGCCACGAACAGGAAGCGCCGCGCGCCCCCGCCCGCTCCTATCCGCCCTTCGGCCAGTCCGCCCATCCGGACGTCGTGCCCCAGCGCGACCGGGATCCCGCCCAGCCGCTCGGTGAGCAGTGCCCGCAGCGGGACGTCGCGCCAGCCGAGGTTGGCGGCGAAGACGGCCACGCCGCGGTCCTCGTCCAGGACGCCGGGCACGCCGACCCCCGCCGCCAGCGGGGGCTCGCCGAACCGCCGCTCGCCGATCTCGCGCAGCTCGGCGGCGAAGTCGAGGATCGCGGTCACGACCGCGTCGGGTCCGCGCTCCCGCCCGGTGGGCCTCCGTGCCTCGTGCAGCAGTGTGGTGTCCGCCCCGATCAGGGCGGCTTTCATGCCGGTGCCGCCCACATCCAGGGCGATGACGTGTTTCACATGCAACAGTCTCCCGCGATCCACCACGAGAGGTCTAGTCCACTAGCCGCTTCTCGCCGGGAGACCCCCCTCGCCGACGCCGGGGCGCTCAACGGAGGTGGCCGGAACTCATCATTCCGATTGTGTCCGAGTGACACATCCCACTTGGCGGGTAATACCCCTCTGACCTGGGGAAGTGACACCTCGATACCGAAGCGATACGCCCATGGTGTAGACCTTGTGGAGGTTCGCGAGGCAGACTCGCTCGATCTCGGCGGAGATCTCGGCGGAGATCTCGGGGGAGGGTCCTCGGGAGGGTCCTCGAAGACGCATCACGTCATAGGGTGGGGAAACAGCGGTGCAGCGGCGGCGGTTCTTGGGTCTGACGACGGCGGGCGTCGCGGCGGTGGCGGCCGCACCGGGGCTCACAGCCTGTAGCGGCGGTTCCGGTTCCGGCGGCGACGTCACGCTGAAGGTGGTGGCGGCCGACTACGGCGACAGCACCGACAACAGCTCCCGGAAGTACTGGGACAAGCTGATCCGGGCGTTCGAGGCGAAGCACCGCGGGATCACGGTCGAGGTCGAGGTCCACAGCTGGACCGATGTCGACCGGCGCGTCGCCGAGATGGTCAAGAGCGGCAAGGCCCCGGACATCGCGCAGATCGGCGCGTACGCCGACTTCGCCGCGCAGGGCAGGCTCTACCGCGCCGACGAGATGCTCTCCATCCCCACCCAGGCCGGTTTCATCACCTCGATCGCCCATGCGGGTGAGGTGGGACGGGTGCAGTACGGAGTGCCGTTCGTGGCCAGCGCCCGGCTGCTCTTCTACAACGTGAAGCTCTTCGACCAGGCCGGTATATCCTCCGCCCCCACCAGCTGGGACGAGCTCAAGGAAGCCGCGGTGCGGCTCAAGGCCAGCGGGGTGAAGATCCCGTACGGGCTGCCGCTCGGCCCCGAGGAGTGCCAGGCCGAGACCATGATGTGGATGCTCAGCGGCGGTGGCGGCTACACCGACGCCAACGGCAGCTACACCATCGACTCCACCGAGAACATCGAGACCTTCGAATGGCTGCGGGACGAACTGGTCGGCGCCGGCCTCACCGGCCCCGCCTCCCCGGCCCGCACCAACCGGCAGGACACCTTCGACGCCTTCGCCCGCGGCGAGGTCGGCATGCTCAACGGCCACCCGACCCTGATGCAGCAGGCATCCGGCCACGGCATCAGCTACGAGACCGCGCCCCTGCCCGGCCGCAGGGGCAAGGCCCAGTCGACGATGGGTGTCGCCGACTGGGTGATGGCCTTCAAGCAGAACGGCCACCGCGAGGAGATCGGGACCTTCCTCGACTTCCTCTACAGCGAGAAGAACGTGCTGGACTTCGTCAAGGAGTACGACCTGCTGCCGGTGACCACCTCCGCCGAGCAGTCGATGCTCGACGACCGGGACTACAAGCGGCTGTGGAAGTTCCTCGACGAGTTGGAGAGCGCCGAGTTCTACCCGGCCGACAAGACCTCCTGGGCGGAGGTCAGCAAGCTGATCAAGGAGAAGATCGGCTCGACCGTGACCAAGGGCGGCGACCCGGCGAGCGTGCTGGGCCAGATCCAGCGCGAGGCCGACGCGATGGAGAATGCGGGACCATGACGACGGACACGCCCGCCCCGGACCCTTCGGAAGACCCCGCGGCCCGGGACCGGAACCGTGACCGGAGCCCGGACCGGGACCGGGACCGGGACTTGGGGCGGGACCGGGACTTGGGGCGGGGCCGGGGCATGGGGCGGGACCAGGACGGGGACCAGGACCGGGAGCGGGAGCGGGATCAGGCCGACGGGCAGGGCCGAGGCGAGCGGCAGGGCCGGGAGCGCTGCCGGGAGCAGGGCCAGGGGCAGGGCGAGGTGCGCGGCCGGGAGCAGAGCCGGGAGCGCGGCCAGGAGCAGGGCCAGGAGCAGAGCCAGGGGCGAGGTCCGGACGACGCCGGGCTGTCGGACCGGGACCGGGCCGTGCTCGCCGTGGAACGGCGCGGCTGGCCGGGCCCCGGTGCCAAGGAGCGCGCGATACGGGAGCGGCTCGGCATCTCCCCGACCCGCTACTACCAGCTCCTGAACGCGCTGCTGGACGACCCCAGGGCCCTGGAGCACGACCCGGTGACCGTCAACCGGCTGCGGCGGGTCAGGGCCGAGCGCCGCGAACGGCGCTGACGGCCCGCCCAACGCCCGGCGCCCGAGGCACCGTTCACCGGACGGGACGCTTGTCAGCGCGGCGCCGCTCAGCGGCGGGACGCCTGTAGTCCCGCACGCCGCTCAGCCGGCGGGACACCCGTGGGCCTGTGCGCTGTTCATCGGACGTCCGTGGGCCTATGTGCAGCTCACGGGTGGGACATTCGTGGGCCTATGTGCGGCTCCCGGGTGGGACATTCGTGGGCCTGTGTGCCGCTCACCGGCGGGACGCCCCCGGACCCGGGCTCCGTTCACCGGCCGGACGTACGGCGGAAGCCCGCCGTGCCGCCGGGCCGGGTAGGGTCACCGCCATGGGCAGCGTTATGGGCAGTCACCCCCTCCCCGTACCCACCACGTCCGCCGGTCGCGAGGGCCTCGCCGCCCTCCTCGAACGGCCCGGCCGCGCCGTCGTCGGACTCGACTTCGACGGCACCCTCGCCGAGATCGTCCCCGACCCCGACCAGGCCCGCGCCCACCCCGGAGCCGTCCCCGGGCTCTCCCGGCTGGCCCCGCGGGTGCGTTCGGTCGCGGTGATCACCGGCCGCCCGGCCGAGGTCGCCGTCCGGTACGGCGGTTTCGCCGGGGCCGAGGGGCTGGACGGACTCGTCGTCCTCGGTCTCTACGGCGCCGAGCGCTGGGACGCGGCGAGCGGCGCCGTCCAGGCACCCGAACCGCACCCCGGCGTCGCCGTCGTCAAGGCCGAACTCCCCGCGGCCCTCGAGGCGCACGGCGCCTCGCACGGCACCTGGGTCGAGGACAAGGGCCGCGCCGTCGCCGTCCACACCCGCCGCGCCGAGGACCCCCAGGCCACGTTCGAGCGGCTGCGCGCACCCCTCCACGCGCTGGCCGAGCGCCACGGGCTGATCGTCGAGCCCGGCCGGCTGGTGCTGGAGCTGCGCCCGCCGGGCATGGACAAGGGCGTCGCGCTCACGGAGTACCTACGGCAGACGGGCGCGGAAGCTGTGCTCTACGCGGGGGACGACCTCGGCGACTTGGCCGCGTTCGCGGCGGTGGAGCGGTTGCGCGAGGAGGGGGTGCCGGGGGTGCTGGTGTGCAGCGGGAGTGCGGAGGTGACCGAGCTCGCCAAGCGGGCGGACCTGGTGGTCGACGGCCCGGCGGGCGTGGTGGAACTGCTCTCGGCCCTGGCCGACGCGGTCAGCGGCACCGCCGCGTAGGGCCCACCCGGAACAACGCCGCCGTCCTCGACCCGGGGGCCCCCGACCCGGGGCCCCGACCCCGGGGCCCCGCCTCGGTCCCGGTTCCCCGGCCCTGAACCTCGGTCTCGGCTCCCGGTCCCGGTTTCCCGGCCCCGAACCTCGGTTCTGGCTCCGGTGTCGGTTCCCGCCTCGGTCCCGGTTCCCTGGCCCCGAACCTCGGTTCCGGCTCCCGGCCTCGGCTCCCGGTCCCGGTTCCCCGGCTCCCGGTTCCCCGACTCCCGGCCTCGGTCCCGGCTCCGCGGCCCCGAACTTCAGTTCCGGCTCCGGATGTCGGTTCCCGGTCCTGGCTCCCGGCCTCGATCCCGGTCCCCCGGCTCCCGGTCCCGGTTCCCCGACTCCCGGCCTCGGTCCCGGCCCCGAGGCCCCGAACCTCAGTTCCGGCCCCAGTGTCGGTTCCCGGTCCGGGGCCCCGGTCCCGATTCCCGGTCCCCGGTCCCGATTCCCGGTTCCCGGGCCTCGGTTTCGGCCACTTCGGTTGGCGCTCGCCCCCGGTCCTCGATTCCGGCCCCTTCGACCGGTGCTCGCCTCCCAGCGCCCGTCGCTTGGCGGAACGCGTCGCTTCGCGTGGCCCCCGACGTTCGGCGCAGCTTGTCACCGCAGGCGGCACGGCACGCACGCGGTGAAAGCCGTCGCCGCACGGTGGACGTCAGCGCAGGCAGCCCATCGGCGCGGGCAGCCCATCAGCGTGGGCAGTTCTCCGGTTCGGGCGGTCCGTCGCCGCTACAGCGCCCGCAGTTGCGCCAGGAACCATGCCTGGGGCGGCAGCGCGGTCGCGGCGGCGGCGAGCCGCTTCGTGCGGGCCGCGCGCTCGTCGTCGCCCATGGACAGCGCCTCGTGCAGCGCCTGGGCCGTGGCCTCCACGTCGTACGGGTTCACCACCAGCGCGTCCTCGCCCAGTTCGGCGTACGCGCCCGCTTCCCGCGACAGCACCAGCGCGCATCCCCGCTCGGAGACCACCGGCACCTCCTTGGCCACCAGGTTCATCCCGTCCCGGATGGGGTTGACCAGCGCCACGTCCGCCAGCCGGTAGGCCGCCAGCGACCGTGCGAAGTCGTCCTTCACATGCAGGGCGACCGGGGTCCAGTCCTCCGTGCCGTACTCGGCGTTGATCTCGTCGGCGACCTGCCGCACCCGCTGGGTGTAGTCGCGGTAGACGGCGAGGTCCTGGCGTGAGGGGTAGGCGAAGGCCACGTGCACCACGCGCTCCCGCCACTCGGGACGGGTCTCCAGCAGCCGCCGGTACGCCAGCAGTCCGCGCACGATGTTCTTGGACAGCTCGGTACGGTCCACCCGGACGATCGACTTCCGGCCCGGTCCGATCTGCGCCCGCAGACCGGGCAGCCGCTCCTCGACATCCGCCCGCCGCGACCGCTCCCGCAGGAAGTCCGCGTCCGCGCCCAGGCCGTGCACGCCCAGCCGGGTCTCGCGCCCCTCGAACCGCACCGCGGTCGCCGCGCCGTCGCCGTCCCGTACGACCTCCGCGCCCAGCACGGCGGCGCAGCAGTCGGCGAAGGCGGTGGCCCAGCGCTCGGTGAGGAACGCGGCGCGGTCGCCGCCGAGGATGCCGCGCAGCACATCCGCCGCCACGTCGTCCGGCAGCAGCCGGTAGTAGTCCGGCGGCGCCCAGGGCGTGTGGGAGAAGTGACCGATGCGCAGATCGGGGCGGCGCTCGCGGAGCATGCCGGGCACCAGCGCCAGGTGGTAGTCCTGCACCAGGACGACCGCCTCGTCCACCGCCTCCAGGGCGAGCGCGTCCGCGAAGGCCGCGTTGTAGGTCTCGTAGGCCGCCCACTGGGCGGCGAACTCCGCGTCGAAGACCGGCTCGACCGGGGTCTGGTAGAGCAGGTGGTGGACGAACCACAGCACCGAATTGGCGATGCCGTTGTACGCGGCGGCGAAGACATCCGGCGCGATGTCGAGCATCCGGACCTGCTGACCGCCGGTGTCACCGGGGTTCAGGTGGTTGGCCCCGGCGCGCCGGGCCGCCTCGCGGTCGCCCTCGCCGAGCGCCGCGCAGACCCACACCGCGCCCGCGTCGGGGCCGATCGCGCTGAGGCCGGAGACCACCCCCCCACCGCCGCGCCGGGCGGTGAGCGAGCCGTCCTCGCCCAGGGTGTACGAGACCGGACCGCGGTTGGACGCGACCAGGATCGGAGCGGTGCGCGGGACTGCCATGTCGCGAGCCTAGCCAGCAGCGGCCCCGCGCAAACGTGCGTACGGTTTCTTGCCCCGTAGGCGCTACGTCGCCGGGGCTGGGCCACGGCGCTGTGCGGCGGGGTTGGCGGGGACGCTACGCCCAGGGCGAACCAGGGCGCTGTGCCCAGAGCGAGCCCAGGACCCAGAGCGAGCCGAGGCACTCAGGGCACACCGAGGCACCCAGAACGAGTCGATGACCCAGGGCGCGCCTGGGCACCCGGGGAAAGCCCAGGACCCAGAGCGAGCCCAGGACCCAGAACGAGCCCAGGACCCAGAGCGCGCCTGGGCACCCAGGGCACGCCCAGGCACCCGGGGCGAGCCCGAGGACTACGCCCGGGCGGGCCGCGGCGGCTTTCGGCGGGTTACGCCGCGCGCCGCGCCGCGTACTCCGGGATCTCGATCATCGGCGGCCGCTCCTCGGTGTCCACGGCGGTGGTGCGCGGCTCGAAGCCGTTCTCGCCCCGGTCGAACTGGGTCAGCCGCGGCCGCACCAAGTGGCCGCGGGCCAGCCGCAGCTGCGCGGTGCGGTAGATCGTGGCCGCCATCCGGCCGAGCGCCAGCCCGTCCTGGTGGCGGTGGACGCGCACCCCGATGTCCACCTGGCCGAGCGCGTCGAGGCCCACCGTGTGCAGCGCGTCGACCAGCAGCCCCAGCTCGACCCCGTAGCCCACCGGGAAGGGCAGCCGCTCCAGCAGCGAGCGGCGTGCCGCGTACTCGCCGCCCAGCGGCTGGACGAATCCGGCCAGCTGGGGCCAGTGCAGGTTCAACAGCGGGCGGGCGACCAGTTCGGTGACCCGGCCGCCCTGGCCCGCCGCGTCGCCGAGCGGGCGGTCGTACATGCCCTTCACCAGCTGGAGCGCGGGGTCGGTCAGCAGCGGGCCGACGATCCCCGAGACGAAGCGCGGATCGAATGCGCGCAGGTCGGCGTCGATGAAGCAGACGATGTCGCCGTTGGTGGCCAGCAGCGACCGCCACAGCACCTCGCCCTTGCCGGGCAGCGCGGGCAGCCGGGGCAGCAGCGAGTCGCGGGCGACGACGGTCGCGCCCGCCGCCGCGGCGACCTCGGCGGTGCGGTCCGTCGACCCGGAGTCCATCACCACCAGCTCGTCCACCAGCGGCATCGCCTGGCCCATCAGCTCACGCCGGATCGCCCCGGCGATCTCGCCGACCGTGGCCTCCTCGTTCAGGGCGGGCAGGACCACGCTCACCGTCGTCGCCGTGGTCCGCTTCGCGGCCAGCAGGCGATCCAGCGGACGGTCGTCGGCAGACCAGGAGCGGTGCTTCAGCCAGCGCTCCACCTCATCCAGCACCTGTGTCTCTCCCTGCTGTGATCCATCTCGCGCTTCGGACGGCTACCTCAACCATCCGGGCCTTCGGTTACAGTCTTGAACAACACGCGTGACCGTCGTATGTCGGGGTCGACCTCGGTGTTTACCGATGATCGCCGTGCTGACAAACGCCCCGGGCCCGCCGCCCGGTGCCATACCGCTCATCCAGAGGGGCAGAGGGAACGGCCCGTTGAAGCCCCGGCAACCCTCCAGCTGATCTCGCGTTCCGCGGCGAAGCTCCGCACGTCCGCAGCGAGGCTCCCAGCTAGGGAAGGTGCCAATTCCGGCTCGTGGCGAAACGCGTCGCGAGGAAGATGAGGAGAAAGGGCCTCGCCATCCATGGCTGTGCAGTCAGTAGAAAGCTCAACCACTTCCTCCACCCCTTCCGCCGCCTCCCGGGCTTTCGGTCCCGCCGTCGCATTGTCCTGCCGGGAGTGCGGTGAGCGGTTCGAGCTGGGCCCGGTCTTCGCGTGTGAGGTCTGTTTCGGGCCGCTCGAGGTCGCGTACGAGCTGCCGTCCGGTGACCCGGAGGGGCTGCGCCGCCGGATCGAGGCCGGTCCGAACAGCATCTGGCGCTACGCCCCGCTGCTGCCCGTCCCGGCCGACGTGGCGGACCTGCCCAGTCTGAACCCCGGTTTCACCCAGCTGGTCAAGGCCGACAACCTCGCCCGTGAGCTGGGCGTCACCGGTGAGCTGCACATCAAGGACGACTCCGGCAACCCCACCCACTCCTTCAAGGACCGGGTCGTCGCCATCGCCGTCCAGGCCGCCCGCACCTTCGGCTTCACCACCCTCTCCTGCTCCTCCACCGGCAACCTCGCCGGCGCGGTCGGCGCCGCCGCCGCCCGCGCGGGCTTCCGCTCCTGTGTCTTCATCCCGCACGACCTGGAGGCGGGCAAGGTCGTCATGGCCGCGGTCTACGGCGGTGACCTGGTCGGCATCGAGGGCACCTACGACGACGTCAACCGCTTCTGCAGCGAGCTGATCGGCGACCCCGCGGGCGAGGGCTGGGGCTTCGTCAACGTCAATCTGCGGCCGTACTACGGCGAGGGCTCCAAGACCCTGGCGTACGAGATCTGTGAGCAGCTCGGCTGGCGGCTGCCGGACCAGATCGTCATCCCGATCGCCTCCGGCTCCCAGCTCACCAAGATCGACAAGGGGCTGAAGGAGCTGATCGCCCTCGGTCTGGTCGAGGACAAGCCCTACAAGATCTTCGGTGCCCAGGCCGAGGGCTGCTCCCCGGTCTCCGCCGCCTTCAAGGCCGGCCATGACGTCGTACGGCCGCAGAAGCCGCGGACCATCGCCAAGTCGCTGGCCATCGGCAACCCCGCGGACGGCCCGTACGTCCTGGACATCGCCCGCCGCACGGGCGGCGCGGTGGAGGACGTGGACGACGAGCGGATCGTCGACGCGATCAAGCTGCTGGCCCGCACCGAGGGGATCTTCGCGGAGACCGCGGGCGGGGTGACCGTCGGCGTGACCAAGAAGCTGATCGAGGACGGTCTGCTCGACCCGTCCCTGACGACCGTCGTGCTGAACACCGGCGACGGCCTGAAGACCCTCGACGCGGTGGCCCCCACCACGGGCCCCTCCGCCATCATCCGCCCCACCCTTGACTCGTTCCGAGAGGCTGGCCTCGTATGAGCGTCAACGTTCGCATCCCGACCATCCTGCGCACCTACACCGGCGGTCAGGCCGAGGTCACCGCCGAGGGCGCGACCCTCGCCGAGGTCCTGGCCGACCTGGAGAAGAACCACCAGGGGATCGCGGCCCGCGTCCTGGACGACACCGGCAAGCTCCGCCGCTTCGTCAACGTCTACGTCAACGACGACGACGTCCGCTTCGCCGACGGCCTGGCCACGGCGACTCCGGACGGCGCCGGGGTGTCGATCATCCCGGCCGTCGCGGGCGGCTGCTGACCCCCGTCCACCCTTCTCACCTCTGATATCGCCCCGTCCGGGGATAACCGGACGGGGCGATTCCGTGTGTGGAAACGCGATACAGTTGCCCGGATTCCCCAGCGGCCCCGGGGCCGGAACCACATATGAGAACTCGTCAAGTTGTGCGTAAAGTGTGAGCACGAATTGTCGGGTTGGTGCCCTATGTCCGGCCCGGCTTGCCCGAACTTCACATAAATTCTCACTTTTAACCGTTCGGCCGTGCCCAGAATTCTCGTCCGATTGACCTGTTGCAGAGGGCGTTGGGACGGATACATTCAGCGGCGGTCGACGCGTTCCGGCGCACACCCCCCACATCCGGGGGGTGAGGTCTGACCCGGGTCCGCGGAGTGCGGTCCTGCGCAAGGGCCAGCAATAGGGGAGTTAGGAATGGCTCAGGGCACCGTCAAGTGGTTCAACGCGGAGAAGGGGTACGGCTTCATCGCGGTCGACGGTGGTGCGGACGTGTTCGTCCACTACAGCGCGATCCAGATGGACGGGTACCGCACCCTCGAGGAAGGCCAGCGGGTCGAGTTCGAGATCTCGCAGGGCCAAAAGGGCCCGCAGGCCGACATGGTCCGCGTGGCCGTAGGCTGACGCGCCGACGCGACGCAGCTGAAGAGAACAAGTCCGAAGGGTCCGTACCTCGACCAGGGTACGGGCCCTTCGGCATGCCCGGAGTCCCCCGGAGCCCCGGCCCGCCCGCGGACTCCCCTTCGGGCGCACGCTCCCGCCCGTCACCACGCCGCCACCCCTGAAGGGCCCCTTCGGGCGCTCGCGCCCGCCCGTCACCCTGCCGCCACCCCTCTGGGACCCCTTCGGGCGCTTGCACTCGCATGGCACGAGTGCTAATCATTGGCGTTAGCACTCTGACGTTGAGAGTGACAGAAGGACCGGGTCGGTGAGGCCCGCCAGGCCATGCGGAGCAAGGAACCGCGGGGCAGGCAGGCCGTCCGTCGCGGGCGCCAGCGCGGTCCGGAGCAATCCGCCCCCACGGCCTAACGGCCTGGGAGGACCCCCTAAGTCTTGGGAGGACCACTTCACATGGCCAAGATCATCGCGTTCGACGAGGAGGCGCGGCGCGGCCTCGAGCGCGGGATGAACCAGCTCGCCGACGCCGTCAAGGTCACCCTGGGCCCCAAGGGCCGCAACGTCGTCCTCGAGAAGAAGTGGGGCGCCCCCACGATCACCAACGATGGTGTGTCCATCGCCAAGGAGATCGAGCTCGAGGACGCGTACGAGAAGATCGGCGCCGAGCTGGTCAAGGAGGTCGCGAAGAAGACGGACGACGTCGCCGGTGACGGCACGACGACCGCGACCGTCCTCGCCCAGGCGCTGGTCAAGGAGGGCCTCCGCAACGTCGCCGCGGGCGCCAACCCGATGGCGCTCAAGCGCGGTATCGAGAAGGCCGTCGAGGCCGTCTCCGCCCAGCTCCTCGAGCAGGCCAAGGACGTGGAGACCAAGGAGCAGATCGCCTCCACCGCCTCCATCTCCGCCGCCGACACCCAGATCGGCGAGCTCATCGCCGAGGCGATGGACAAGGTCGGCAAGGAAGGTGTCATCACCGTCGAGGAGTCGCAGACCTTCGGGCTCGAGCTCGAGCTCACCGAGGGCATGCGCTTCGACAAGGGCTACATCTCCCCGTACTTCGCGACGGACATGGAGCGTATGGAGGCGTCGCTCGACGACCCGTACATCCTGATCGTCAACTCCAAGATCAGCAGCGTGAAGGACCTCCTCCCGCTGCTCGAGAAGGTCATGCAGTCGGGCAAGCCGCTGCTGATCATCGCGGAGGACGTCGAGGGCGAGGCCCTGGCGACCCTGGTCGTCAACAAGATCCGTGGCACCTTCAAGTCGGTCGCCGTCAAGGCCCCGGGCTTCGGTGACCGCCGTAAGGCCATGCTCGGCGACATCGCCATCCTCACCGGTGGCACCGTCATCTCCGAGGAGGTCGGCCTCAAGCTGGAGAACGCCGGGCTGGACCTGCTCGGCCGCGCCCGCAAGGTCACCGTCACCAAGGACGAGACCACCATCGTGGACGGCGCCGGCGACACCGACCAGGTGCAGGGCCGCGTCAACCAGATCCGCGCCGAGATCGAGTCCTCCGACTCGGACTACGACCGCGAGAAGCTCCAGGAGCGCCTGGCGAAGCTGGCCGGCGGCGTGGCCGTCATCAAGGCCGGTGCCGCGACCGAGGTCGAGCTCAAGGAGCGCAAGCACCGCATCGAGGACGCGGTGCGCAACGCCAAGGCCGCCGTCGAGGAGGGCATCGTCGCCGGTGGTGGCGTGGCCCTGCTGCAGACCGTCTCGGTCTTCGAGAAGCTGGAGCTGGACGGCGACGAGGCCACCGGTGCCCAGGCCGTGCGCCTGGCCCTGGAGGCCCCGCTCAAGCAGATCGCGGTCAACGCCGGTCTCGAGGGCGGCGTCGTGGTCGAGAAGGTGCGCAACCTGACCCCGGGTCACGGCCTCAACGCCGCGACCGGTGAGTACGTGGACCTGATCGCCGAGGGCATCATCGACCCGGCCAAGGTCACCCGCTCCGCGCTGCAGAACGCCGCGTCGATCGCCGCGCTGTTCCTGACCACCGAGGCCGTCATCGCCGACAAGCCGGAGAAGGCCGCCCCGGCGGGCGCTCCGGGCGGCATGCCGGGCGGTGACATGGACTTCTGATCGACTCGGCGCGTTCGTCGCCGGTCGGTCGTACCGTCCGATACGTCGGGGCGGCACCCTCTCCCAGGGGTGCCGCCCCGACGGCGTATCCGGGTCCGCGTGCCCGGGGGCTGGGGGTCTGGGTTTCGCGTCCGGGGCGGGGGGTTCGGGTTCCGCGTCCGGGGCTGGGTGTCTGGGTCCGCGTGCCTGGGGGCTGGGGGTCTGGGTTTCGCGTCCGGGGCCGGGTGTCCGGGGCCGCGTGCCCCGGGGCAGGGTGTCCGGGACCCCACGCCCCGGGGCCGGGTGTCCGGGTCCACACGCCCTGGGGCAGCGTGTCCGGGTCTCACCTCGCGGCGGCGTCGAGGGCGGCGCGCAGATGGCCGTTCGCCTCGCCGAGCAGTTTCCCGGCGGTCGGGGCGTCCACCCCGCCCAGGATGGTGAGAATCGCGTTCTTCACCTCGCCGTCCGTGGCCGCCAGCGCGCTCTCGATCCGCTCGTCGCTGGCGCCGGTCGCCAGGAAGACGATTCTCCGCGAGCGGGCGCGCAGCTTGTCGTTGGAGGCCCGCACGTCGACCATCAGATTCCCGAAGGTCTTGCCCAGCCGGATCATGGTGATGGTCGAGATCATGTTGAGCACCAGCTTCTGGGCCGTGCCCGCCTTCAGCCGGGTCGAGCCGGTGAGCAGCTCCGGCCCCACCACGACCTCGATGCCGTGGTCGGCCGCGGCGGCGAGCGCCGATCCGGTGTTGCAGGACAGCCCGACGGTGAGCGCGCCGCGCCGCCGGGCGTACTCCACCGCGCCCACGGCGTACGGGGTGCGGCCGGAGGCCGAGACGCCGATCACCGTGTCGTCGGGGCCGATCCCGAGCCGCTCGAGGTCCCGGGCGGCCAGCTCGGCGCTGTCCTCCGCCCCCTCGACCGAGCTGATCACGGCCTCCGGACCGCCCGCGATCACGCCGACGACCTGCTCGGGCCGGGTGTTGAAGGTGGGCGGGCATTCGCTCGCGTCCAGTACCCCGAGCCGTCCGGCGGTGCCCGCGCCCGCATAGACGAGGCGACCGCCACGGGACATCCGCGCGGCGATGGCGTCGATGGCGGCGGCGATCTGGGGGAGCCGGCCTGCGACGGCGGCGGGCACGGCGGCGTCCTCCGCGTTCATGAGCCGGGCGATGTCGAGCGTTCCGAGCCGGTCGATCTCGGCGAGCTCGGGGCGGAACGCCTCGGTGGTCAGGGTGTCGAGCTGGGCGCGGAGCCGGGTGGAGTCCTGTTCGGCGGCGGAGTCGGCGGAAGTCATGGTGAAGCGGCTCTTTCCGGTACGTCAGCGGGAGGGCGGGGGTGACGGTGACTGGAAGGGCAGCCACCGGGCGATGCGGTGACCGGGCGATGCGGTGACCGGGAGGTTCGGGGATCGGGGATCGGGGATCGGGGGGGTCGGGGGATCGGGGTCGGGGGTGAGACCGAACGGTCTGGCAGCGAACGATCTGGTGGCGCCTCGGGCTCAGCGATGCCGGGGGCGCGGGTCGTGTCGGTGTGCGAGGGCCTCGTACGACGCGGAGAGGGCGGGCGCCGCCGCTTCGTACGTCCGCTGGGCGACCCCTATGAACAGGCAGTCCACCACCAGCAGCTGGCTGGTGCGGCTGGACATGGCCGCCGGGCGCAGCTCGCTCTCGCGGGCGGTGGAGGTGGTGAGCACCAGATCGGCGTACTGCGCGACCTCGCCGTCCGGCCGCCCGGTGATCGCGACGGTGGTCGCCCCGTGCTCGAACGCCACCCGCAGCGGCTCGATGACGTCCGTCGTACGCCCGGAGTGGGTGACCGCGATGGCGACGTCGCCGGAGTGGAGCTGCACCGCGTTGGTGACCGCCAGGTGCGGATCGGCGTGGGCGTGGGCTATCAGCCCGATGCGCAGCAGCTTCTGCGCCAGGTCCTGGCCGACGAGGCTGGACGCCCCCACCCCGTACACATCGATCCGGCGGGCCGTGGCCAGCGCCGCGACGGCCGCCTCGACCTGGCTGGTGTCCAGACCGGCGGCGGTGTCGGCCAGACACTGCTGCTCTTCCTGCGCGAGCTTGGTGACCACGTCGGCGATCGGGTCGTCGACGGCGATGTCCGCCGTGACGGCCGGGGCCCGGCCGGCCGCCTGCTGCGCGGCGAGCGCGGCGAGCGCGAGGCGCAGATCGCGGTACCCGGGGTAGCCCAGCAGCCGGGAGGTGCGGACGACGGTGGCCTCGCTGGTGCCGGTCCGCTCGGCGAGCCCGGTGACGGTGAGCGCCGCGCACCCGGCCGGATCGCCCGCCACCGCTTCGGCGACGCGCTGCATGGAGCGGGTCATGGAGGGAGCCAAGGTGCGGACCTTCGCGGCGAGGGCCGCCGGGGCGGGTGGGGTGGCGTCGGGATGGGGTGGTGGCATGAACGCTTCCTTGAAAGTTTTCTTCAGCTCGCTGCGCATCTGTGAAAACTATTTCCGGGGGTGGGGCTGGTCAACCCTCGGTGCGGCGGTCTCGGCACGGCCGGTACGGCGGTGTCGGTACGGCCGGTTCGGGGGGGCGCGGTGCGGCCGGTGCTGCGGTGTCGGCACGGCCGGTTCGGGGGTCTCCGTACGGCGGTGTCGGTGCGAGGGTCTCGGTACGGCGTGTCGGTGCGGCGGTGTCGGTACGCCCGGCGGTGTCGGTACGCCGGTCCGCATGCGGCGGACCGGCGGGCGGGCGAAACTGGTGAACAGGCGCCTGGACGAAGCAACGGCGACAATGGGACGCATGAAGCTCGAACACGCACTGCACGCGGCCCGCGCCCTCGTCCTGGCCGACCTCGCGGCGGGAGAGGTCGCCCAGGCCGACATCGTCTCGCTGGTCGAGGACGCGATCGCGCACCGGCGGTGGTGGGTCGAGCAATGGCCGGAGGGCGTGGCGTACGTGGCCGGTCTGGTCGCCCAGGACGTCCAGGACGCCCTGCTGGAACGGTACGGCCGATGGCCGCTGTGCCCGGTCTGCACCCAGGGCGGCGACCTCCACGCCCTGGACGTGGAGCCCGAGTTGGGCCCCGACCCGCACTGGGTCTGCGGCAAGACGGCGGTCGCGGTGGCGCCCGTGGGTTCGCTGGGCACCACCCTCTGATGGCCGTACTGATCGACCCGCCCTCGTGGCCGGGCCACGGCCGCCTGTGGTCCCACCTCGTCAGCGATGTCTCCTATGCCGAACTGCACGCCTTCGCCGCCCGCATCGGCGCCCCGCGCCGAGGCTTCGACCGCGACCACTACGACGTACCGAGTGAGCTGTACGCGGAGGCGGTTCGGGCGGGCGCGGAGGAGGTCGGCAGCAAGGAACTCCTCCGCCGCCTGAAGGCCGCGGGCCTGCGCCGCCCCAAGCGCGCCGCGAACGCGGACTGACCGGGGCGCGGGGGCAACGGGTGTATTCGCCGTCCCGTCGCGTCCCGTCGCGTCCCGCCCCGGCTCGCCCCATCGCGTCCCGCCGGGCGGCTGAGGGCGCGCCCCGACCCGGGCGGTGTGCCTCGTCCGCGTGGCGAGTGGGGTCTTCAGCGTGTGGCGCGCGACGGGTCGGAGGCCAGGCCGGAGGCCGCTTCCGTACCCACCGGGGAGGCCGACGTGGCGACGACGCGGGAGGCGGCCGTCGCCCGGTGCAGGCGCAGCGCGGCGACCGTCGTCACCGCGCCCGTACCGGCGAGGGCCGCGCCCGTCCAGGCCACCGCCGGGTAGCCCCAGCCCGCGTCGATGACGAGTCCGCCGAGCCACGGGCCGACCGTGTTGCCGATGTTGAAGGCGGAGGTGTTCGTCGCGCCCGCGAGCGTGGGCGCGGCGTTCGCCAGATTGAACATCCGGGCGTTGAGCGCGGGCGCGGTGAAGAACGCGGTGAAGCCGAGCATCAGCGCCAGGGTGACGGCCGCGACCGGGCTGTGCGCGGTCAGCGCCAACGCGCTCAGTACGACCGTCGAGGCGACGATGCCACCGGACATCGTGCCGAACAGGTGCGCGTCCGCGATCCGCCCGCCGATCACCGTACCCAGCAGCGCGCCGACCCCGAACAGCGCCAGCACGGTCGGCACCCAGCCCTCGTCCAGCCCCGCCGTGTCCGTCAGCAGCGGCCCGAGGTAGGAGAACAGGCAGAAGACCGCGCCGCCGCTCAGCGCGGTGGCGGCCAGCGCGAGCCAGACCTGCGGGTCGCGGTAGATGCGCAGTTCGGCCTTCAGCCGGGGCCGGTCGTCCCCGGTCGGCACCTCGGTACGCGGTACCAGCATGACGACCCCGACCAGCCCGAGCGCCGAAAGACCGGCCACCGCCCAGAAGGCGGCCCGCCATCCCGCGTGCTGACCGAGGAAGGCTCCGGCCGGGACCCCGGCGATGTTCGCGATGCTCAGCCCGCCGACCATCACCGCCATCGCCTTCGCCCGCGCGCCCACCGGCACCAGCGACACCGCCACCGCGGCGCCCACGGCCCAGAACCCGGCGCACGCGAGCGCGCTGACCACCCGCGAGGCGAACAGCACCCCGTACGACGGCGCCAGCGCCCCGGCGATCTGCCCGAGCCCGAACACCGCCAGCAGGGCCATCAGCGTCGTGCGCCGCGGCAGCCGCAGTGTGGCCGCCGCCAGCACCGGCGCCCCGACCACCATGCCGATCGCGAAGGCCGAGATCAGCAGCCCGGCCTCCGGGATCGAGACACCCATGTCCCGGGCGACGGGTTGCAGCAGCCCGGACAGCATGAACTCGGAGGTGCCGAGGGCGAAGACGGACAGGCCGAGGACGTAGACGGCCAGGGGCATGCGGGAGCGAGCGGAATCCGCTGTGGAGGACGAGGGCATGCCAGGCTCAACAGCGCCGGATGAGCTCGGCATTCCTGCACGTGGAAACGTTTTTTCCGAGCAGAGCCGGGCTACGCGCTCAGCAGCTCCAGCTCCGTGGCCAGGTTGTGGCGTGCGGCGTCCTCCCAGCGTTCGTGGCCGATGGGTGTACGGAACAGGCGGGACAGCCCCAGCAGATGGCGGAGGACGTTCGCCCGGCCCTCGCGGAAGGCTTCGTCGGGGACGAAGCCGTACTCCTCCCGGACCGCCGCCGCGTACGCGCCGTAGTCCTCCGGGGACCCGGCCAGCACGGCCAGGTCGGCGTCGCAGAGCACCGCGCCGTTGGTGTCGCCCTCGGCGGGGTCGTGATCACGGGTGACGAGCACCAGACGCGCGGTCTCGGCCGTCCGGGCGGCCGGGACGCCCGCCTCGGTGAGGGCGCGCTCGGCGAGGCGGGCGCTGCGTTCCTCATTGGTGGAGCGCTCGGGCAGATAGACCGCGTCATGGAACCAGGCGGCCAGGCGGATCGCGGCGGGATCCGGGGCCCGGACGTGGAGGAGCAGCTCGTCCACCCGGTCCAGGACCGCGATCAGGTGGTCGGTGGTGTGGTAGCGGCGCTGGGGTTCGGCCCAGCGGGCGAGCAGGTCCTCGCCGTACGGGCCGGGGTCGGGGACGGTGGCTTCGCGGGCGCTGGTTTCACGGGCGCTGGTGAGGAGGCGGGCCCAGCGGGCGAGCAGGGCGTCATGGGCCGGATGGCGGTCGGGCGCGGGAGCGGGCATGGGCCAATTGTGGGGTAACGGTTTGCCCTCTTGCGCGGTGTGGCAAGCTGTGTGGCATGTCTAGACCAATTCTCGAGGTGATCGCTCTGAACCCGGTGGACGCGATCGCCGCACAGGCCGGAGGGGCTGACCGCCTCGAACTGGTCACCGACATCGCGGCCGACGGGCTCACACCCTCTCGTGAGACCTTCGCCGCCGTCCGTTCGGCCGTGGATCTGCCGGTGCGGGTGATGCTCCGCGCGTCCGACGGCTTCACGGCGGGGGACGCCGCCGCGCTCGACGCGCTGTGCGAGGCCGCCACCGCACTGCACTCGGAGGGGGCGGACGAGTTCGTCCTCGGCTTCCTGTCCGACGACGGCGGGGTGGACCTGGACGCCGTGACCGCGCTGACCGAGGTCGTGGGCGCGGGTGCGGGCGTGGACGAGAGCCGCTGGACCTTCCACCGGGCCATCGACCGCGCCGCGGACCGCGACGGGCTGCGCAAGCGGCTCGCCGACCTCCCCGGCCTGGACACGTACCTCACCGCCGGGTCGGCGCGGGGCGTCGACGACGGCCTGCCGACGCTGCTCGCCGAGGCCGAGCGGGCCGGTACGCCGGGCTATGAACCGCGCCTGATGGTGGGCGGCGGACTGCGCCTCGACCATCTGCCCGCGCTGCGCGCCGGCGGGGTCGACGCCTTCCACATCGGCGGCGCGGCCCGCCCGGCGGGGTGGGCGGGCCCGGTGGACGCGGCCGCGGTCGACCAGTGGCGCACGGCCCTGGACGCGCCCGTTCCGGTGGGCTGACGGGTCTGAGGGACTTGACGGGGCTGCGGGACCTGATGGTTCTGACGGGTCTGAGGGACCTGATGGGGCTGAGGGACCTGATGGGTCTGGCGGGTCCGACGGGCCTGACGGTCTGGCGGGTCTGGCGGGTCTGGCGGGTCTGGCGGTCTGACGGCCTGCTGGGTCTGGCGAGTCCGACGGCCTGACGGGTCCGACGGGTCCGGCCTACCTGACGGGTCTGACGTACCTGGCTTACCTGACGGGTCTGACGTACCTAACGGGCCCGACGTACCTGACGGGAGGGGGGAAGGGGGAGCGGCCGCCGCGGACCCGGCGGCCTCCCCCTTCCGGGACCGTCAGGCCAACGCCTCCGGCAGCGGTGCCGCGTGGATCACCGTCAGGCCGGAGACGGCACGGGTCAGCGCGACGTACAGGCGGCGCAGTCCGGTGCGTTCGTCGGGCTCGCCGTCGACCACCGCGGCCGGTTCGTCCAGCACCACGTAGTCGTACTCCAGACCCTTCGCCAGCGTCGCCGGCACCAGCGTGAGCCGGGCCTCGGCGCTGGTCTCCTCGCCGGGGGAGAGGTGGCGCAGGCCCGCCGCGTCGAGGGCGTGAGCCAGGGCCGGGATGCGGGCCTCGGCCGCGATCAGGCCGATGGAGCCCTCATGGGTCAGCGCCTCCCGGCACGCGGCGACGACGGACGCGTCCAGCTCCGCCGGGTCCACGGCCCGTACGGAGAAGTCGCCCGCCGCCTCACGGATCGAGGTGGCCTCGGACAGGCCGGGCGCGATCGCGGGCAGCAGCCGCGAGGCGTACGCGATCACCTCGCGCGGCACCCGGAACCCCTGCGTCAGCTCCTCGACCGCCGCCCCCTCCTTGCCCAGATGGGCCAGGGCCTCCTCCCAACTGGCGGTGGCCCACGGGGTGGTGCCCTGGGCGATGTCACCGAGCACGGTCGCCGAGCCGGTGGTGCAGCGGCGGCCCACCGCGCGGTACTGCATGGGGGACAGGTCCTGCGCCTCGTCCAGGACCACATGGCCGAGGGACGGGGTGCGTTCGATGAGATCGGCGGCCTCGTCGATCAGCACCAGGTCCGCCGGGGACCACTTGGCGGACTTCACCCCGCGCGCCGGTTTCGTCCACAGGATGGCCTTCTGCTCGTCGGCGTCGAGGACGCCGTCCGCGTGCTCGGCCAGGAAGTCGGCGTCGGAGAGCAGCCGCAGCACCAGCTTGGCCGGGTCGACCGGCGGCCAGATCGCCTTGACGGCCTGTTTCACGGCGGGGTTGC
>NZ_BBOX01000087.1 GCF_001553455.1 Streptomyces hygroscopicus subsp. hygroscopicus | reverse complement strand
GGGTTGCGGGCCACCGCGTCCTGGACCCGGTCGTCGGGCGCCTCGCCCGCCTGTTCCATCCGGATGAGCACGGCGTGCGCGATGCGCTGTGGAAGCGCCTCGCGGGCCGCGCCGTAGCGGATGTCGCGGGCGAGCAACTCCTCGACGATCTCCTCCAGTTCGTAGGCGGGCACCCGCCAGCGGCGGGAGCCGCGCACCACCACACATGGTTCGGTGGGGGTGGTGACGTGCGAACGCAGGGCGCGGCGCAGCACCTCGGCCAGCCGTGCGTCCCCCTTGACCCGGGCCGCGTCGGGCGTGTCGGTGCCACGCGCCTCCGCGCCCAGGGCCGGGCGGGTCACCAGGTCCTCGACGGTCGCCTGGGCCACCTGCAACTCACCGAGGGCGGGCAGGACCTGCTCGATGTAGTGGAGGAAGGAGCGGTTCGGGCCGATGACCAGGGTGCCGGAGCGGGCCAGCCGCTCGCGGTGCGCGTACAGCAGATACGCCACCCGGTGCAGCCCCACGGCCGTCTTCCCGGTGCCCGGCGCCCCCTGGACGCAGATGGTGCCGCCGATCCCCTGGCGGACGATCTCGTCCTGCTCCGGCTGGATGGTCGCGACGATGTCCCGCATCGGTCCGACGCGCGGCCGCTCGATCTCGGACTGGAGCAGCTTGCTGGTCTGTTCGGCCTCGGCGGGGTCGCTGAGCCGTTCGTCCTCGTAGGCCGTCAGCTCGCCGAGCGTGTAGCCGAAGCGGCGGCGCAGCGCGATGTCCATGGGCGCCTTCTTGGACGCCTGGTAGAAGGGCTCGGAGACGGGGGCGCGCCAGTCGATGACCATGGGGTCGCCGTCCGCGTCGTGGACGTGGCGGCGTCCGATGTAGAAGCGCTCCCCCTCCGCGCCCTCCGCCGCCTCCGCGCCCGGTGCGTGCAGATAGTCGAGACGGCCGAAGAAGAGCGGGGTGTCGGCGAGGTCGGCGAGGGCCTTGATGCGCTCGCTCACCTGGTGGTGCAGCGCTTCGGCGTTGACCCAGTTGGCGGCGACGTCCCTGAGGTCGAGGGCCTCGACGTCGGCGCGCATGGCGCGCAGCGCGGCGCGGGACGCGGTCAGATGGGCGCGCTCCCGCGCGAGGGGGTCTGCGTGGTCAGGGGCGTGCGAGGGCACGGCGTAGCCTCCGGCGAGCGAGTACACGAGCGAGTACACAAACGAGCACACAAAGCGGATGCGCGGTACGGATGCGCGGTCCGGATGCCGACCGGTTTCCGTCCGGACGGCGGCTCTCCCGTTCGTCGTTCGTCCGGAACGCGGGAGGCGGCAAGACCGGCGATTGTAGCGAGGGCGGCTCGGGGAGGCGAATGAATTAATGACGGCCCGACGTCACGGGCGGCCGGTGGCGGGCCGATGGTCACGGGCGGTCGGCGCCGGGCCCACGGTCGCGGGCGACTGGCGGCGGGCCGATGGTCAGGGGCGACTGGCGGCGGGCCGACGTTTAGGGGCGACTGGTGGCGGGCCGATGGTCAGGGGCGGCCGGTGGCGGGCCGACGTTTAGGGGCGGCCGGTGGCGGGCCGACGGTCAGGGGCGACCGGCGCCGGGCCCCCGCACGTCAGACGTCCTCGTCCGCGAGCAGCTCACTGGCGTCCACGATCCGGTACGCGTACCCCTGCTCGGCCAGGAACCGCTGGCGGTGCGCCGCGAAGTCCTGGTCGATGGTGTCGCGTGCGACCACCGAGTAGAAGACCGCCGGGTGACCGTCGGCCTTCGGGCGCAGCACCCGGCCCAGCCGCTGGGCCTCCTCCTGACGGGAGCCGAAGGTGCCGGAGACCTGGATGGCGACCGTGGCCTCGGGGAGGTCGATGGAGAAGTTGGCGACCTTCGACACGACGAGCACCGACAGCTCGCCCTCCCGGAAGGCGTCGAAGAGCTTCTCCCGCTGGGCGTTGGTGGTCTCGCCCTTGATGACCGGCGCGTCCAGGTGCTCGCCCAACTCGTCCAGCTGGTCGATGTACTGGCCGATGACCAGGGTCTGCTGCCCCTTGTGCCGGGCGACCAGCGCCTCGGTGATCCGCCGCTTGGAGTCGGTCGTCGCGCAGTAGCGGTACTTCTCGTCGGCCTCGGCGGTCGCGTACGCCAGCCGCTCGGTCCCGGTCAGGTTGACCCGGACCTCGACGCAGTCGGCGGGCGCGATGTAGCCCTGTGCCTCGATCTCCTTCCATGGCGCGTCGAAGCGCTTGGGCCCGATGAGCGAGAACACATCGGACTCCCGGCCGTCCTCCCGGACGAGCGTCGCCGTGAGCCCGAGCCGCCGCCGCGCCTGCAGATCGGCGGTGAACTTGAACACCGGCGCCGGCAGCAGGTGCACCTCGTCGTAGACGATCAGGCCCCAGTCGCGGGAGTCGAACAGCTCCAGATGCGGGTAGATGCCCTTCCGCTTGGTGGTGAGCACCTGGTACGTGGCGATGGTGACCGGGCGGATCTCCTTCCTCGTACCGCTGTACTCACCGATCTCGTCCTCGGTGAGCGAGGTGCGGCGCACCAGCTCGTGCTTCCACTGCCGGGCGGAGACGGTGTTGGTGACCAGGATCAGCGTGGTCGACTTGGCGGTGGCCATCGCACCCGCCCCCACCAGCGTCTTTCCGGCGCCGCAGGGCAGGACGACCACACCGGAGCCGCCGTGCCAGAAGCCCTCCACGGCCTGCTTCTGGTACGGACGCAAGCCCCAGCCGTCCTCGCGCAGCTCGATGGGGTGCGCCTCGCCGTCCACGTAACCGGCCAGGTCCTCGGCGGGCCAGCCCAGCTTCAGCAGCGTCTGCTTGATCTGTCCGCGCTCGGAGGGGTGGACGACGACGGTCTCCGGGTCGATCCGGGCGCCGACCAGCGGCTGGATCTTCTTGGACCGGAGGATCTCCTCGAGGACCGGGCGGTCGCTGGTCTCCAGGACCAGACCGTGGGTGGGGTGCTTGAGCAGCCGCAGCCGCCCGTAGCGGGCCATGGTCTCGGCGACGTCGACGAGGAGGGCGTGCGGGACGGGGTAGCGGGAGTACGCGACGAGGGCGTCGACGACCTGCTCGGCGTCGTGCCCGGCGGCGCGGGCGTTCCACAGCCCCAGCGGGGTCACCCGGTAGGTGTGGATGTGCTCGGGCGCCCGCTCCAGTTCGGCGAAGGGCGCGATGGCGCGGCGGCAGGCGTCCGCCTGCTCGTGGTCCACCTCGAGCAGGAGCGTCTTGTCGCTTTGGACGATGAGGGGTCCATTCACGCGCCTGGGTCCTTTCGTGCTGCCGGCCAAAGAACCAGTGTCCCCCATCGTCCCCCATGGGGAGGGCGTGGCGGAGAGCCACAGGGATACTCCGGGCGGCTACGGGCAAGCGGCGAAGACGGATACGCACCGATGGAGCGGCGACGACGGAGCCCCGGGCGGGAGGGAGTTCCCTGTGATCAGCATCGCTGGATGGGAGATCCGGCGGAGGACGGCGAAGCAGACGACGGAGAAGACGGAGAAGGGGACACCGGAGAAGCGGGGGGCGGCGAAGCGGACGGCCGAGAGGAAGCCGGGGGAGGGCTCCGGGACGACGAGCGGCGCGGCGAAGCGGGGGACGCGGCGGGACGGGGCCCTGACGAAGCGGTCCCGGACCGCAGAGCCCCGGACCGCGAAACCCCGGACCGCGAAGCAGCGGACCATGAAGCCCCGTGCTGCCGATCCCCGGTCGACCCAGCCCGGGGCCGGGAAGACCGGGGCGGGCCGGACGGACAGGACGGCCGGGACGGACAGGACGGCCCGGACCGCTCGGGCGGCCCGGACCACGAGCCCACCGGAGCCCCAGGACGCCCCGGTGAAGCGGCCCCTCCAGCGCGATTCGTTCGGCTCGCATCTCGCGCGGGCGATGGTGCTGCTGCTGGCGTTCGTCTGCATGGTCGGCTTCGCGGTGGCGCTCGCCAAGGCCACGCTCGTGCCCTCGCCCGCCTCCGTCGATCTCGTTCACACCAATCTGCGTCCGGGGCAGTCGCTGCGCACCTACCTCGACCAGCCCGCCTTCCGGGACACGGTGAAGCAGATCGGCGGCAATGTGCTGCTCGGCGCGCCCTTCGGGGTGCTGCTGCCGGTGCTGGTGCCCAAGGCGCGGGGCGCGCTGCGGGTGGTCGTGGTGACGGCCCTGGTGATGGTGGCCGTCGAGGCCGCTCAGGGGCTCATCGTCGAGGGCCGGGCGTTCGACATCGACGACGTCATCCTCAACACCACGGGCGCGCTGCTCGGGTATGTGGTGATCGGCCGTCGGCTCGGCCACGCCCTGCATCCGCGCCGCCGCCACTGGTGGCACCGCTGGACCCAGCGACCGCCTGCCGCCTGACCTGTGCCGCCGGCCGGCCTATGGCGTGTCCTCGGCCAGTTCGGCGGCGCCGGTGATGCGGTGCAGGGGGTACGTACGGACCTCGTCGGCCGTGTGGTCGTACGCCGTGACGAAGCCGCCTTCGACCCGGACCGGGGCGATCACTCGCTGGGTGGCCGCGCCGTCCGCGTTGACATAGCCGATCCACACGTTCGAGCCGGTCAGGGCCGCGGCCTGCATGGTGGCGAGGGTGTCGGCGAGGGTGGTGCGGGGCAGCCGGTCCCCGGTGGCGGCGGAACCGGCCCCGGCCTCGGTCCCGGTCCCGGTCGTCCCGGTTCCGGTTCCGGCCCCCGAGCGTGCCCCGCCGCCGGAGCCCGTTCCGGCCCCGGAGCCCGTTCCGGCTCCCGCGCCCGACCCGGCCTCCGCCTCGGCCCCGGTCCCGGCACCCGTTCCGGGTCCGGACGTGGCCGTCGGCTTGCGGGGCGCGGTCGCGGCGAGGTCCCCGGCGCGGATGGCGCGCACCGCCGCGGCCAACAGCGCGGCGTCGGGCACCGGCGGTCCCTCCGGGACCGGGACGGGCGGCCTACGGGGCGGGGTGCGCTGCGCCTCGGGCCGGGTGACCACCACATCCCCCTCCGCGGACTCGGCCGCCGGGGCGTACCCCATCGCCCGCAGTCCCTCCAGCAGCGTGTCCGGCGGCGCCTGGGCGGCCAGCACGGTGGGGGCGAGACGGCGCAGCCGCAGCCCCGCCGAGCGGCGGTCGGCGAGGATCTCGGCGAGCAGCGCGTCGTCGTCGCAGCGCAGATACGCGGAGGCGGCGCCGACGCGCAGACGGCCGTGTTTGCGGGCCACGTCGTCGACGAGGTACGTGAGCGGCTGGGGCACCGGGGTGCGGGAGTGCGCGGCGAGGAAGGTGTGCACATCGTCGGCGGTGCGCCCGGCGTCCAGCGCACGGCGTACGGACTCGGGGGTGAAGCGGTAGACGGTCGCGCCGCCCTTGGACTCGATGTCGGCGAGGATGCCGAGCGTCTCGGCGAGCGGCCGTTCCAGGGGGCCGGGTGCGACGGCGGTCAGGTCGGCCTGGAGCAGCACGTGGTCGAGGGGCTCGGGGAGCAGCGGCGCGAGCAGCCGCGCGGCGTGCGCGGCCGCGGCGGCGGTGATGGCCGTGGTGGCGGGGTGGGCCGTCGCGTCGCCGCGGGTGGTGGCGGGGTGGGCCATGGCGTCACCGCGGGCGGTGGTGGCGTGCTGGCCCGTCGCGTTGCCGCGGGCGGTGGTGGCGTGCCGGGCCGTCGCGTCGCCGCGGGCCGTGGCGGCGTGCTGGGCCGTGGTGGTGCTCCGGGCCGTGGTGCCGCTTCCGGCGGGTGGCTCGTCCGGGTGGCGTTCCAGCAGCGCGCGGCCGTGGGAGGACAGCGCGCCCCGGCCGGTGATCCCGAGCAGCTCGGCCTCGGCCACGGCCCAGCGGGCCAGCCGCGAGCGCAGGTCCTCCGCGATGGGTGAGGCGGTCCGGGCGGGTGCCCCTGGGGGCGACCCGGCGGGACCGCTGGGCGGGGCGGTACCGGGAGCGGCCGACCCGGGAGCGGGGGCGCCGGGAGCGGGGGCGCCGCGGTGACCGGCCGGGCGCTCCCACCGCAGCCGGGCCAGCAGCACCTCGGGGGTGGGTGCGGCACCGGGCGGGAGGGTGGCGAGGAGTTCGAGGACCCGGCGGCGGACCTCGGGGGCCGGTGACCGGTCCAGCTCCGGGCCGAGCGCGGCGAGGGTACGGCCCCTGCTGTCCCGGCCGCCGACCAGCCCCGCGGTACGGGTCGCGGGCAGCCAGGCGGCGGCGAGCCGCGCCCAGCGCTCCTCGGCGGGCAGCCGCAGCCAGTCGTCGTAGGCGGGGGTGGGGGCGTAGCGCTCGTCGGTCTCGCCGTCGGAGGCGACCAGCCCGGCCGCGTACGCCAGCTCGATCCAGAAGGCGGCCACGGGTTCGGACACGTCGAGGGCCACGGCGGTCCGCTTGAGGTCGCGGACGCTCAGCCCGCCCGCGCGCAGCACCGGCGGTCCGGCGCTCTCCCACTGGCCCAGCAGCTCCTCGACGGTGGCCAGCGCGGTGAAGGTCTGACCCGCCGCGGTGTTGTCCACAGCCTGTGGATCGTGTTCGGTGGCGGGCGAGAGCGGCGGGGCCAGCGGCTCGGGGACGCGGTGCGCCCGGCCGTCGCGCAGATGCAGGGCGACCTCCCGGGGCAGCACCACGTTGCGCGGCCCGGACGGCAGCAGCAGCCCGCGGTCCAGCAGCCAGCCGACGGGCGGGGTCGGCGAGGAGACGGACACCTCCCCGTACGGCGGCCCCCAGGTCAGCTTGGCCAGCACGGCCACCGCGGCGGCCGGTGCCCCGTCGAGCAGCGCCGCCATCCGGGCACGGTCCTGGAACAGCCCGGCCAGGGCCGCCACCGCCGTCACCGGGTCGTGCGTGGGAGGCAGCCCGGCGCCCGCCAGCAGCTCCTGTAGCCGACCGGGGGACATTCCGGACGTGGCCTCCTGGACGGTCGGACCGAGACCGGTCGGGGAGGGGGAGGTGGGGGAGGGGGCGAGCAGTTCGCGGGCGGTGCGGACGAGGCGGAGCCGGTCGTCACCGCCCCAGACGAGGGCCTGGTCGCGCAGGGTCGCCACGGCGCGCGGCAGTTCGGCCACGATCGCGGCGCGCTCATCGGCGCTCAGGGGGCCGTCGGCGGCCGCACGCTGCCCGGCTGTGTGCTGCTCGGTCGCACGCTGCCCGGTCGCACGCTGCTCGGCTGTGTGCTGCTCGGTCGCGCCCTCGTGGGCTGCGCGCTCGTCGGCCGTGCCCTGGTCGGCTGCGCCCTGGTCGGCCGTGCCCTCGTGGGCTGCGCTCTGGTCGGCCGTGCGTTCGTCGGCGCCCAGGGCGGCGCCCGCGCCCGGCGAGACGCCCGATGCGGGGCCCGGCGCGGAATCCGACGCGTCCCCGGCGGCCGAGGCGTCCCGGGCGGCCGAGGCGTTCCCGGCAGCCCGGGGGCGGCCGTCCTGCTGGGGACGGCCGCCCCCAGCGCGCCCACCGCCCGTCATCAGATCCCGCAGCGTTGCGTACGGACACGGGTCGGGCGCGACCGCCAGGGCCTCGGCGGTCTGGAGCGCGAACCGGTCCAGCCGTTCCACGGCCCGTACCACCTGT
>NZ_BBOX01000086.1 GCF_001553455.1 Streptomyces hygroscopicus subsp. hygroscopicus | reverse complement strand
GTTCGGCACCGGGGAGAGCAGGTCGGGGCGGGCACGCAGCAGGGCGGCGAGGGCGTCGTCGGGCCGGGTGCGCAGCTCCTCGGCGAGTGTGCGCGGCACCCCACGGCCGCGGTCGTCGCGGCCGCCGTCCCGTGGGATGCCGTCCCGTGGGCCGCTGTCCCCGTGGCCGGTGTCTGAGGGCACCTCATGCCTCCCGGTTGCGCGAGCTGGTCTCTTCGGGCACCTCATGCCTCCCGATTCCATGAACTGCTCATTCGATCCACAGTACCCGCGGGGTGCGGGAGGCAGGGGGTGCGGCGGGATGACGGTTCCGCGCGGTACCGTCGGAGCGACTGATACGCCGACCGTGCGCATTCTCAGGGGTCTTGGTGGGGATCGAGAGCGAGAAGCTCGTCTACGACTATCTGAGCCGCGTCGGTGACCTGGCTCAGCAGCAGGGTCTGTCGTCCGGTGAACGCATGCGTCTGGTCTCCGGGCTGCGGGCCGACATCGACCATCGCCGGGCGACCGGAGGGGCGGACAGCCCGGCCGGGGTGAAGCGGATCCTGTCCAAACTGGGCTCACCGGCCGATGTGGTGGCCGCCGCAGGCGGTCGGCCCCCGGACCCGGGAGCGGGACCGGGCGGTGCGCCGGGCGCGGAGACCGGCGGTGGCGCCACTGGCGGTGGGGGCGCCACCGGCATTGGTGCCGTCGGTGGCGCGCCCGGTGGCGGCGCGGCTGGTGGCGCGTCGTCGCGTGGGGCCGCTGGGGCGGCGCGGGCGGCGCGCGACAAGCTGGCCGGGCTCGCCAAGAGCAGCGGGCTCACCGGTAAGGTCCCCACCCCGCGCGAGGAGAACGCCCCGGGGGCGGCCGGCCCCGGCCAGAACGGCAGCCGGAACGGCGGCACCCCGGCCGACGGCGCCCCGTCCCTGATCAAGCCGAGGCCCGCCACGCCCGCCGGACCCTCGGCCAACGCCGCCTCGCCGCCGCATCTCGCCGGTGAGGACGAACTGAGCCCGCGCGAGTCCAACATGGACTGGTGGCATGTGGAGCCGGGCCCGTTCGCCCAGCCCGAGCAGCGCGACGCGCAGTACGGCTCGGTCGAGGGGTTCACCGGCGGGATCGAGATCCCCGAACTGCTCGGCGGCGGCAAGAGGGCCGAGCAGGAGCGCCAGCGGCGTCAGCAGCGGCGGGAGGCCGAGGAGAAGGCGGCGGCGGAGGCGGCTGCCGCCGAGGCTCAGGCCGCCGAGGAGGCAGAGGCCCAGGCGAAGGCGAAGGCCGGGGGCAAGCGGCGCGGTCCGCTGCGCCGGGTGCTGCTCGGGCCCGGTAAGGCGGACGGCCAGTCCGGGGGCGGGGGCGGCGTCAAGTGGCTGGTCGGACTCGGTCCGGTGCTGCTGGTGGCGGTCGGGCTCCTCGTGGCGGGCGCCGCTCTGGGCAACGCCATCATGATCGTCTTCGGCTGGGTGATCGCGTACTACGGCACCTATCGGCGCTCCCCGGCCGAGGCGAAGTGGGCCGCGCTGGGCATGCCCGGTCTGGTCGCGGCCGGGGCCGTGGTCTGGCTGTGGGGACGGTTCGACGGCAAGTGGGGCGAGCCGATCCCCGAGCACGGGATGAAGGACGCGCTGACCGAGACCTGGCCCTTCGTCGTCCGGGGCGCGGCCGCCGCCTCGGTGCTGTTCCTGCTGTGGCGTTCGAGGCGCAAGGGCTGAGGCGGCGCTGGGGGCGATCGACGGGGCGGGGCTGAGGGGGCTGGGGCTGCGGGTCCGGGAGGGCGCACCAGGCGCCCGCCATGGCGAGCGCCGCGCCGACCAGCACGCCGACCACCGTGCGCGGCAGCCGCAGGGACCGTACGACGTCGGCGGCGTCGCTCGAACCGCCGTGCAGCAGCGCGTCCAGGACCGCGCTCGGCGCGATCTGGCGGCTGCCCACGGCGAGGCTCAGCAGGATGGCGAGCAGCAGGGCGACGACGGCCGCCGCCGTCCAGCCGAGGCGACGCCGGACCAGGGAGGCTCTGGACGTGCGGCTGCTGGTCCGGTCGGCGGTCATCGCTTCCGTTCGCTCGTCGGCTACGAAGTTCGGCTACGAAGTAAGGTGACGCTCAGTGTATGGGGCGGGCCGAGGCACAATGACGGGCATGTCTTCGCACTCCGCTCCGTCCACCGCCACCACCACCGACCCGCACGTTTCGCCCACGGCCAGCACCACCGCCCCGGACCTCGCTCCGGATGCCGCGTCACACACCGTGACCGTCGGTTTCGACCTCGACATGACCCTCATCGACTCGCGGCCGGGCATCAAGGCGACGTACGAGGAACTCTCGGCCCGGACCGGCACCTACATCGACGCCGACCTCGCCGTCACCCGGCTCGGCCCGCCGCTGGAGCAGGAGCTGGTGCACTGGTTCCCCGACGAGCGCATCGAGGAGGTCGGCCAGCTCTACCGCGAGCTGTACCCGGAGTACGCGATCACGCCCACCCCCGCCATGGCGGGCGCGCGTGCGGCGATCGAGGCCGTGCAGCGGGCCGGGGGCCGCGCGATCGTGGTCACCGCGAAGCACGAGCCCAACGCCAAGCTGCACCTGAGCCACCTGGGCATCGAGGCGGACGCGGTCATCGGCTGGCTGTGGGCCGAGGCCAAGGCGGAGGCGCTGCGGGAGTACGGGGCGACGGTGTACGTCGGGGACCACACGGGCGACGTACGGGGCGCCCGTACGGCCGGTGCGCTGTCCGTGGCGGTCGCCACCGGGCCCTGCGCGGCGGATGAGCTGCTCGCGGCCGGCGCCGATGTCGTCCTGGACGATCTGACGGCGTTCCCGGCCTGGCTGGCGGGTCACATAGCCGGTCGCCCGGGAGCCTGACCGGCCCGGGGCGAACCGGTCCGTGGGATCGGGCCCTGGGATCGACCCGGGGGATCGGCCCAGGGCGGACCGGGGGATCGGCCCGGGGCGGACCGGGGTCGTGGGATCGGTCCGTGGGATCGGGCCGTGGTTCGGCTCGCGGCCGTCGGGGCTGTCCGGCCCGGGGTCGGCCGGGCCGCGGCCGTCGGGGCTGCCCGGCCCGAAGCGAAGCGGCCTGTGGTGGTTCGGTCCGTGGTCGGTCCGTGGTTCCGCCCGTGGACCGGTCCCGGCCGTCAGGGCTGATCGGCCCCGAGCCGATTCACCCGGTCGGCGGGGTGTGGGCGGCGGCCCGGCCGGCCGCGGCCTCGCGCCGCTGTGCCGCGATGGACCGCAGCAGTCCGGCGGCGGCGAGGGCGAAGCCGACGCCCATCAGCATGCACACGAAGTACGCCGCCGAGGGCAGCGGATCCGCGCCCAGGAAGAGCGGTGCGACGGTGACGAGGGTGGCCACCGCTCCGATGGCGAAGACGATGACACCGGACCGGATGAGCCCGTCGCCGGGCCCGGGCCCCTCCCCGCGGGCGGGGGAGGAGGTTCCACTGTGCGGGGTTTCATTGCTCACCGCACCAGGGTAGATCCGTGCCAGAGCGCGCACAGGAACCACCCGGGTACGTCTTGTCACCAGGCTCCGGACCATTAGCCTTGGTGGTGGCGGGTCTTACGACCCGCTGTAGTGCTATCCAGAGCTGTTTTTCCGTGTTTTCCGACGAGCGACGAGGGCGAGACAGACGTGCCTACCGGCAAGGTCAAGTGGTTCAACAGTGAGAAGGGCTTCGGCTTTCTCTCCCGCGATGACGGCGGCGACGTCTTCGTGCACTCGTCGGTGCTCCCGGAAGGCGTCGACTCCCTGAAGCCGGGGCAGCGCGTGGAATTCGGCGTAGTAGCCGGAAACCGCGGAGACCAGGCACTGTCCGTCACCGTGCTCGAGCCGACCCCCTCCGTCGCGGCGGCCCAGCGGCGCAAGCCGGACGAGCTGGCGTCGATCGTCCAGGACCTGACCACCCTGCTGGAGAACGTGACGCAGCAGCTGGAGCGCGGCCGCTACCCGGACAAGGCACACGGCCACAAGATCGCGGGCATGCTGCGGGCGGTGGCCGACCAGCTCGACGTATGAGACGTATGACCTGATCGGCCGGGCTCGTACGACACCGGCTCGGCCCGTACGACATCTCGCGTCCGCCGGAATCGGACGGATTCCGGCAGCCGATACCGTACGGAACAAGCCAGAAATCGGGCGGAATTCAGACAATATCCAGCGCCCCGGGGCCGAGGGGCGGCACCAGCCCCTCGGCCGCCGCGCGGGTCAGCAGCCCGCGCACCGCGGCGTAGCCGTTTTCGCCCAGGTCGGCGGTGAACTCGTTCACATACAGCCCGATGTGCTGATCGGCGACGGCCGGGTCCATCTCCTGGGCGTGCTCCAGGACGTACGTGCGCGAGGCCGCCGGGTCGTCCCACGCCATCCGTACCGATGTCCGGATGGCGTCGGTGAGTTCCCGCAGCCGCTCGGCGCCCAGTGAGCGCTTGGCGACGATCGCGCCGAGCGGGATCGGCAGACCGGTGGTCCGCTCCCAGTGCTCGCCCATGTCGGCCAGGCAGTGCAGGCCGTAATTCTGATAGGTGAACCGGGCTTCGTGGATGACCAGCCCGGCGTCGACCTCGCCGTCCCGCACCGCCGGCATGATCGCGTGGAACGGCAGCACCTTGATCTCGCCGACCCCGCCCGGCACCTCGGCGGCGGCCCACAGCCGGAAGAGCAGATACGCGGTCGAGCGCTCGCTCGGCACCGCGACCGTCTTCCCCGCCAGGTCCTTCGCGGTCGGCTCCGGCCCGTCACCCGGCTCCCGGGTGAGCACCAGCGGACCGCAACCGCGGCCCAGGGCCCCGCCGCAGGGCAGCAGCGCGTAGTCGTCCAGCACCCAGGGCAGCACGGCGTACGACACCTTCAGCACGTCGAACTCACCGCGCTCCGCCATCCCGTTGGTGATGTCGATGTCGGCGAAGGTGACATCGAGCGCGGGCGCGCCGGGGACGCGGCCGTGGGCCCAGGCGTGGAAGACGAAGGTGTCGTTCGGGCACGGGGAGTACGCGATCTTCAGGGGCTCAGTCACTGCCGGGTTCCTTCCGGGTCCGAGGTCCAGGTGCCGAGGAGGGGGAGGAGGGGGGCGAGGGTTCCGAACGCGCCCGTGAGCGCCTCGAGCGCCTCCCCGATCCGCCAGGCCGCGCGGTCGCGCGGGCCGACGGTGTTGGAGACCGCCCGCACCTCCAGGACGGGCACCGACTGGGCCGCGGCGGCCTCCGCGACGCCGAAGCCCTCCATGGCCTCGGCGGCGGCCTGCGGATGGCGGCGCAGCAGCTCGGCGGCCCGTTCGGCGCTCCCGGTCACGGTCGACACGGTGAGCACGGTGCCGCGCACGGCGTTCGTCGCCTCGGCGACGGCGGCGACGAGCGGGGCGGGCGGGAGGTGTTCGACGGTTCCGAAGCCCAGGTCGGTGACGGCGGTGAAGCCGTCCGGGGTCTCGGCGCCCAGGTCGGCGGCGACGATCGCGTCGGCGACCACGATGGAGCCGAGGGGCACGGTGCCGGGACCGGGCGGCACGGTGTCGGTCTCGGGCGGTCCGAGGGGCGCGGTGTCGGTGTCGGGCGGCACGGTGCCGGTGCCGGGGCTGTGGCCGGTGTCGGGGCTGCGGCTGTGGCCGGTGTCGGGGAGTGCGGCGGAGCTGGCCGGTGCGGTGCCGGTGTCGGGGTGCGAGGTGCCGGGGGCCAGGTGGGCGGCGCCGGGGCGCGGGGTGTTGAAGCCGCCGCCGATACCGGCTGATACGGCCAGGTCGTACGGGGTGCGGGCGACCGCGGCGGCGGTCAGGGCGGCGGCGGTTCCGGCCGCCGCGGCGGCCGGGCCGACCCCGGCGGCCAGTACGTCCACGGTGAGCGGCGGGCCCGTGAGCGGCGCCGGGCTCAGCCGGTGGATCACCCCGCCGGGGACGGGGAGTTCGGCCACCTCGGGGGCCGTGGCACCGACGCCCCGCACCACGGCGTCCCGCTCGGCGGGTACGGCCGTGACGATCAGTACGCGCATGGGTGACCTCCCCTTGTCGCGGCGGTCGCGGCAGCCACAGGGGCGGTCGCGGCAGCCACAGCGTTCGCCGCGGTCGCGTCAGCCGCAGCGGTCACGGTAGTCACAGCGGTCGCGGCGTGGCCGCTGTCCCGGCACGGCCAGGCCGCCTGGCGTGGCCGGTCTCCCGGCGCGGCCAGGCCCCGTACGGCGGTGTTCCGGCAGGAGGCCGTGGGAGCCCCGTACGTCAGGAGTCCCGTTCCAGGGTGAAGCGCCAGATGCCCTTGACGCCCTGGCCGCTCTTGCCGAGTTCGGCGATCGTGATCGTGACCTTCTTCTGGAGCGTGGTCTGGCCGGTCTGCGGGTTCTGCTTGGCGAAGAGCGTGTCGCTGTCGAAACTGCGGTACGTCTCCTTGCTCGCCTCGGCCATGACCGGGTTGTTGGCGATCAGGCCCCAGCCGGAATCGGCGATCTCGGGGTCCACCCCGATCCGCACCTTCTCCCCGGCGGCCACCTTGACCGTCTTCTCGGGCTCGGCGGTCAGGCACGCCTTGAACTTCTTCGAGCTCAGGTCCTTGCCATCGCCGTAGCAGCCCTTGTTCGCCTCGGCCGTCACGGAGTTTGAACCGACCGTCACCGTCGCCAGCGGGGTCGGCTTGTCGCAGGCGGAGAGGACGACGAGCCCGAGGGACACGGCACAGGCGGCGGTGACGGCGCGGCGGCCCTTGCCCCTGGAAAACAACGCAGCGGTCATGCGGGCAGGCTATCTGGCCGCCCCGGTCACTCCGCGCGGGGGTGCGGCTCGGCGGGCCGCTCATGGAGTCCGGCCCCCTCCGACGTCTCCCCCTTCCGACCAGGCCGCCTGTCCTGCCGAAGGCCGGACCTCCCGCCCTCCCGGGCCCTGCCCGGGCCCAACCCGGGCCCAACTCCCCGTACCGCCCGGCGTAGACCTGCCGCCTCTCCGGACTCAGGTCACCCGTCCCTGCGGGCTCAGGTCGCCCGTACCGCCCGGCGTAGACCTCCCGCTCCTGCGGGCTCAGGTCGCCCGCTCCCTCCGGGCTCAGGTCGCCCACCCCTCCCGGCTCAGGTCGCCCACCCCTCCCGGCTCAGGCCACCCGTGGATACGTCACCCCTTGCCGGGAGGCGCTCAGCAGCCCCCGGACGCTCATCGCCGCGCCCAGCGCGATCACCGCCGCGGCGACCGCCATGCCCAGCACCCCATGGAGCGGCAGCGCGATGCCGATGGCGCCGCCGACGACCCACGCCAGCTGGAGCGTCGTCTCGGAGCGGGAGAACGCGGAGGTGCGGACCTCCTCCGGGACGTCACGCTGGATCAGCGCGTCCAGCGACAGCTTGCCCAGCGCCTGGGAGATGCCCGCGGTGGCGGCCACGGCGGCGACCGTCACCGCACCGTAGAAGGCCGCCGACACGATGATCACGGCCAGGGCCGAACTCAGCACCACCGCGATGATCCGCTCCGGGCCGCGCGCCCGCAGCCAGGCGCCTATCGCGGTGCCCAGCGCGTTGCCGCCGCCCGCGCAGACCGCTGCCAGGCCGAGCGAGACCTCGGGACCGAGCCCGCCCACCGGCTGGTCGCGGAGGAGGAAGGCGAGGAAGAGGGTGAGGAATCCGGACAGGGTCTTCAGCGCGGCGCACGCCTGAAGGGCGTGCAGTACGGAGGGGCCGACCGTCCGGAGGCCCGGCCGCCCGGAGCGGCTCCTCCCGAAGGCGCTGCGCGCCCGGCCGACCCTGGCCCTGGGTTTGCGCACCGTCACCGGCAGATGCAGAGGGCGCTGGCCGGAGGTCAGCTGCGCCCTGGCCTCGCCCTTGGCGGAGTCCACCTTGTGCGGCAGGGTGAACGACAGGAACCCGCCCAGCAAGAAGATCACGCATGCCCCGTACAGCGGCCAGCTCGGCCCGATCTGATGCAGCCCGGCCCCCAGCGGGGCCGCCGCGCCGGTTGCGAGCAGCCCGGCCAGCGTGACCCGTGAGTTGGCCTTGACCAGTGAGAAACGGGGCGGCAGCAGCCTTGGCACGATGGCGGAACGGATGACTCCGTACGCCTTGGAGGCCACCAGGACGCCCAGTGCCGCCGGATACAGTTCGAGGCCGCCGCCCGCCACCGCGCCCGCCATCGTCAGCGCGAGCACCGTACGGGTCAGCATCGCGCCCGCCATCGCCGCGCGGCGGCCGTGCGGCAGGCGGTCCAGGAGCGGGCCCACGACGGGGGCGAGCAGCGCGAACGGCGCCATGGTGATGGCCAGGTAGAGCGCGACCCGGCCGCGGGCCTGGTCGGTCGGGACCGAGAAGAAGATCGTTGACGCCAGCGCGACGGTGACCAGCATGTCGCCCGCGGAGTTCACCGCGTGCAGCTCGATCAGCTTGCCGAGCCCCGACTCCCCGGCCCCATGGGCGTGGGTGGCCCGGCGGATGCCGCGGCCGGTGGCGGCGAAGGGGAGGCGGAGCGCATGGACGACCCAGCGGCCCGACCGTTGGATCGGGCCGCCGCCGTGCCATCGCGCGCCTGCCACCCGACCATGGTGCAGCCAACGCGGCCCCGGCGTCAGACCTTCGACCGCTTTCCGGACGGCATCGGCCTCGGCGAGCACCGACAACACCCCTTTGCCCAGCGGAAACGCGGTATTGCCGAGCCAGCTGGGCGGGGGGTGCGCGGTGCCGGAGCGGGGGGCGGTCATGGGACGGGGGTAGGGCTGGCGCGGCCGGACAAGGTAGCGTGCCTAACCGCGCCACCGAAGGTCGTTCCTGGCCGTGTGCCGAGTAGCCATCCCGCAAAATGGGACGTACAAGGTGCGCCCGAAGGCCGGATGGGCGCGGACGTCGACGCGGCCCCATGGTCCGCTCCGTCCGCGGTCCCGCGTTCCGGCCGTGCGGCTGGCGCACCAGGTCAGACGGCTGCGACGGCGTGGAAGAGAGAATCGATCCTGTGAGTGCGATGCGAAGCCGTACCCCCGACCGCCTGTGCGCCGAGGCGGTCGAACTCGCCCGCGAGGCGGCCATGGAAGCCGCCCACCCGGGGAAGGTCGGCGAGTATCTGGGCGCCGTCGCCGAGGGTGACCGCGTGGTCACGCACCTCTTCAAGAGCGCCGAGCCGGGCTATCGCGGCTGGCGCTGGGCGGTCACCGTGACCCGTGCCTCCCGCGCGAAGGTCGTCACGCTGGACGAGTCGGTGCTGCTCCCCGGGCCCGACGCGCTGCTCGCGCCCGAATGGGTGCCCTGGAGCGAGCGGCTGCGCCCCGGCGACATGGGACCGGGTGATCTGCTCCCCACCGACGCCGACGACCTGCGCCTGGAGCCGGGCTACACGGGCGAGGACGCCCCGCCGCCCAACTCGGTGGTCTCGGAGGAGATGCAGCAGCTCGCGGCGGTGGAGGAGGCCGATGTGACGGCCGGCGCCCCGGCCGCCCAGGCGGTCGCCCCCACGACCGGCTCGATCGCGGCCGTCGCCGAGGAACTGGGCATGCGCCGCGCCCGGGTGCTGTCCCGCTACGGCCTCCACATCGCGGCCGACCGCTGGGACGAGGCGTACGGGGCCAAGACCCCCATGGCCCAGGCGGCCCCCGGCACCTGCGCCACCTGCGGCTTCCTGGTGGCCCTCGGCGGCTCGCTGGGGCAGGCGTTCGGGGTGTGCGCGAATGAGTTCAGCCCGGCGGACGGCCGCGTCGTCTCCCTCGCGTACGGCTGCGGCGCCCACTCCGAGGCGGCCGTCATGCCCAAGCCCCCGCGTCCGGCCCCGCCCGTCGTGGACGAAACCGTTGTCGAACCGCTGCCGCTCCACCCGGACCGCGCGAGCGGCTCCGTCGAGCCGGACACCCCGCCGGAGGAACTGGGCCACAGCTGAGGCGGCCCGCCTCGGCTCGGCGCGCCCAGCTCGGCTTGTCCAGCTCGGCTCGCCCGGCTCGGCTCGCCCGGCTCGGCTTGTCCAGCTCGGCTCGCCCGGCTCGGCTCGCCCGGCTCGGCTTGTCCAGCTCGGCTCGCCCGGCTCGGCTTGTCCAGCTCGGCTCGCCCGGCTCGGCTCGCCTTCCGGCTCGTTCGGCTCGGTTGGCCCTGCGGCTGGCCCGGGTCGGCTCGCCTTCCGGCTCGCCCGGCTCGGCTGGCCCTCCGGCTCGCCCGAGCCGCGCCCCGGGCTTGTCCGGGCTCGTCCGGGCTGATCCACGCTCTTCCGCGGGGCGATGCTCGGGGCGGCGGCCCGCAACATGCGCCCAGTACGTGCCGGTACGTGTCAGTACGTTCTCAGTAAGTGCCTAGCCGCGTGCTCAGCCGCGGCCCGGTCGGGGCAGGAGGCCGGGCGGGGCCGGGCCCGGGGAGGTGGGGGTGGGGCGCGGAATCCGGTTGGGTGGGGCCCGAGGCGCCGTTCGGGGCCGGATAGCGGTACGTTCGCCGCTAGCAAGGGCGACACGCGAGGGAACGTCGAGAGCGGTGGGGCGAGCCGCACCGTTGGGGACTCGGCGGTGTGGAGCCGTGGCGCAGGACGGACCCGACCAGGAACTCCGGAGGCGAGACGTGAGCAGCACGGCGATGGTGCGAGGCGCGACCGAGGACGCGGACCCGTTCGGGACCGCGGGGCTGCGGCGCGGCGTGCTGGACGCCTGGGCCGCGTCGCCCGCCCGGTTCCGGGAGGACGCCAACGCCGAGGAGGACCTGGCGCTGGGCGGCCACCGCGACCGGCTGGTCGTCGAACTGGCCCAGAACGCGGCGGACGCCGCGGCCCGCGCCGGGGTGTCCGGGCGGCTCCGGCTGACCCTGCGTCCGGCCACCGACGGTGAGCCCGCCGTGCTGGCCGCCGCCAACACCGGGGCGCCGCTGGACGCGGCCGGGGTCGAGTCGCTGTCCACCCTGCGGGCGTCGGCCAAGCGGGACGAGCCGGAGGGCGCCGTGGGGCGGTTCGGCGTCGGCTTCGCGGCGGTGCTCGCGGTGAGCGACGAGCCAGCGGTGGTGGGCCGCACCGGCGGGGTGCGCTGGTCGCTGGCCGAGGCGCGGGAGCTGACCTGGCGCACCGCCGAGACCAGCCCCGGCCTCGCCGACGAACTGCGCCGCCGGGACGGCCACGTACCGCTGCTGCGACTGCCGCTGCCCGCCGAGGGGACGGCCCCGGACGGCTATGACACGGTCGTGGTGCTGCCGCTGCGCGACGGCGCCGCCCTGGACGTGGCGGAGCGGCTGCTGGCCGGAATCGATGACGCCCTGCTGCTCACCCTGCCCGGTCTGACCGAGGTCGTGGTCGAGACCGCCGAAGGCAGCCGGACCCTGCGGCGCCGCCAGGAGGGCCCGTACACCGTTGTCGAGGACAGCGGGCGGAGCGATACGGCTGGTACGGGCGGTATCAGCGGTGCGGACGGCATCGGCGGTATCGGCGGCACGAGCGGTACCGGCGGCACTGGCAGTACCGGCGGCACGAGCGGTACCGGCGGTGCGACGCGCTGGCGCGTCGAGAGCGTCGGCGGGCGCCTGGACCCGGAACTGCTCGCCGACCGCCCGGTGGAGGAGCGGCTGCGTCCGGTCTGGTCGGTGACCTGGGCGGTTCCGGTGGACGGGGAGGGCGCGCCGGTGCGGCCCGCGACCGCCCCGGTGGTCCACGCCCCGACGCCGACCGATGAGCCACTGGGTATGCCGGCGCTGCTGATCGGGTCCTTCCCGCTGGAGCCCACCCGCCGCCACACCGCCCCCGGGCCGCTCACGGACTTCCTGCTGGAGCGCGCGGCCGAGGCGTACGCGACGCTGCTGCGCGACTGGCATCCGGTGTCGGTCGGCACGATCGGCCTGGTCCCGGGCCAGCTGGGCCGGGGCGAGCTGGACGGGGAGCTGCGCCGGCGGGTGCTGGAGCGGCTGCCGAGGGTGCCGTTCCTGCCCAGCGCCGCCGCGCCGACGACGGCGGCGGGCACCGAGGGAGTGGAGGGCTGGCTCGGGTCGCCGGACGCGCTCGGCCCGGACGCCGCACAGGGCGGTCCCGCGGCGGGGGAGCCGTCCGTGGCCGCCGCCCCGCCGACGGCCGCCCCCGCCGACTGGGACGACGACGTGCTGGCGCGCGGCGGCTTCGAGGGCGAGCCGTACGCGCTGCGCCCCCGGGACGCCGAGATCGTCGAGGGCGCGGGCGCCGAGACGGTACAGGTGCTGGCCGAGCTGTTCCCGACGCTGCTGCCCGCGGGGCTGGAGCGCCGGTCGGAGCTGCGGGTGCTGGGCGTGGCCCGGGTGCCGCTGGGTGAGCTGATCGACCGGCTCGCGGGTGTGGAACGCGCCCCGGCCTGGTGGCGGCGGCTGTACGACTCGCTGGGCGGGATCGACCCGGACCGGCTCAGCGGGCTGCCGGTGCCGCTGGCGGACGGCCGCACGACGATCGGGCCCCGGCAGGTGCTGCTGCCGCTGCCGGGCGAGGCCGATGGCGATCTGGACAGCACCCGTACCGCCGATACGGCCGTCACCGCCGGTACGGCCGGCATCATCGGCACCGCCGGAACCCCCGAAACCGCTGAAACCGCGGATCCCGGCGATTCCGGTGAAACCGCCGCAATCGCCGGAACCGGGGCCGCCGCGATCAGCGATACGCATCGCACCCTCGCCCGTCTCGGCCTGAAAGTCGCACATCCGGACGCCGCCCATCCGCTCCTGGAGAAGCTCGGCGCGACCCCCGCCACGCCCCGCGCCGTGCTGACGACCCCACAGGTCCGGGCCGCCGTCGCGCATTCGCTGGAGGCGGAGGACGAGTACGACCCGTTCGCGGAGGAGGGCGAGGCCCCGGGCGCGGCGCTGGACGCCGACACGCTGGCCGACACCGTCCTCGGCCTGGTCCAGCAGGCCCGGCTGGCGCCCGGCGACGAGCCGTGGCTGGCCGCGCTCGCGCTGCCGGACGAGGACGGGGAGCTGGCCCCGGCCGGTGAACTGGTCTTTCCCGGCAGCGCCTTCGAACAGGTGATGCGGGAGGGCGAACTGGCCGCGTGCGACGCCGAGCTGGCCGAGCGCTGGGGTGAGCAGCCGCTCGCCGCGGTCGGTGTGCTGGCGGGCTTCACGCTGGTCAGGGCCACCGATGTGGTGCTTGACCCGGATGAACTGGAACCGCGCGAGGGCGATTTCGCCGAACCGGACGACGTCGGCGTGCTGGACGCCGTCGACGTGTGGTGCGAGGACGTGCTGGACCGGCTGCCGCAGACGCCGGTGCCGCCGGTGGCCACCGAGATCGTCGCCGTACGGGACCTGGACCTCGTCGACGACGACGCCTGGCCGCGGGCGCTGGCCATGCTGGCCCAGCCGCCGCTGCGCGACGCGCTGACCGCGCCGGTGCGGGTGCTGCTGCCGGACGGCACGACGGAGACGGTGCGTTCGTACACCGCGTGGTGGCTGCGCGGCCATCCGGTGCTGGACGGCCGTCGTCCCGCCGGGCTGCGCGCCGCCGGGGGCGACCCGCTGCTGGCCGGGCTGTACGAGTCGGTGGACGCGGCCGGGTTCGAGGACGAGCAGGTGCTGCGCGCCCTGGGGGTGCGGACCTCCGTCGCGGCGCTGCTGGACGAACCGGGCGGCGCCGCCGAGCTGCTGGCCCGCCTCGCCGACCCGGACCGCGAGGTGACCGCCGCCCAACTGCACGCCATCTACGGTCAGTTGGCCGAGCTGGACCCGGAACAGGTCACCCTGCCCGATGAGGTGCGGGCCGTGGTCAGCGGTGAGCCGGTGGTGGTCGACGCGGGCGAGGCGCTGGTCGCGGACGCCCCCGATCTGATGCCGCTGGCCGAGGCGGACGGCCGTGCGCTGCTGCCGGTACGCCCCACGCGGGCGGCGGAGCTGGCGGAGCTGTTCCAGGTGCGGCGGCTGAGTGAGGTGTATCCGGCACGGGTCACCTCACAGGGCGATCCGCATGAGGTGCCGGAGGCGGTCCGCGAACTCCTCCCGGGCGCCCCGCTGTCGTACATCGAGCACGAGGAACTGCTGGTCGAAACCGAGCCCGAGCCGGAGGCCGAGGGCGGGGGTGGAGCCCAGGGCGGGGGCGAGGCCGAGCTGGACTGGCGGTACGTGGACGGCACTCTGCACGCCTCGACGGTCGAGGGGGTGGCGGCCGGTCTCGCCTGGGCGGCCGGTCACTGGTCGCGCCGGTTCGAGGTGGCGGCGCTGCTGGAGGACCTGACCCGTACCGAGGAGCTGGCGAGGGCCCGCTGGTTCGACTGACGGACGCGGCCCTGGGCGCCCGGGCCGGGGCTTGTCACGGTCTTCGGCCCTGTGCCCGGGTGGGGGCTTGTCCCGGCCCTGCGCCTGGTCGGGGCCTGGGTCCGGTCGGGGTCCGGTCAGGGCCTGCGTCCGGTCGGGGCCTGGGTCCGGTCGGGGCCTGCGTCCGGTCAGGGCTTGCGTCCGGTCGGGGACTGCGTCCGGTCAGGCCCTGCGTCCGGTCCTGCCCGGTCGGGTCCGGCGTCCGGTCAGGGCTTGCGCGCCACGCCCGCGAAGATCCACAGGTCCTTGGCCTCCGCTTCGGCCCTGGCCTGTTCGCTCTCGGGCTTCCAGCGGTGCGGCATCACCACACCCGGATCGACGAGTTCCAGCCCGTCGAAGAACGGAACGATCTCCTCGTGGGTGCGCCCCTGCACATGGATGCCGCTGCCGCGGTAGAGGTTGGTGACCGCGTCCGAGACTCCGGGGCGGGGGTCGAGCGCTCCGTGGGAGAGCATCAGATAGCTGCCCGACGCCAGGGGCTCGACCAGTTGTCTCACGATCTCGTACGGCTTCCGCTCATTCGCGATGAAGTGCATGATCGCGTTGAGCGACAGGGCGACCGGCTGGGACAGGTCGAGGGTGTCGGTCAGGTCCTCGGCGGCCAGGATCCCCTGGGGGTCGGTGATGTCCGCGTGGATGTACGCGGTGCGGCCCTCGGGCGTGGAGAGCAGCAGGGCCTGTGCGTAGGCCAGCACGATGGGGTCGTTGTCGGCGTAGACGACCCGGGACGTGGGGGCGACCTCCTGGGCGACCTGGTGGAGGTTGGGCTCGGTGGGGATACCGGTGCCGATGTCCAGGAACTGCCGTATGCCTGCCTCGGCCGCCAGCCAGCGGGTCGCGCGGTGCATGAATGACCGGTTGGCGCGAGTCCACGGCTTGACGTCGGGCCAGACGGCCTCGACCTGTTCGGCGGCCTGGGTGTCGACCGCGTAGTGGGTCTTGCCGCCCAGGAAGTAGTCGTACATGCGGGCCGAGTGCGGCTTGCTGGTGTCGATCTCATCGGCACGAAAGCGGTTACCGGTCATATCCGTCACATTACTGGTGAGTTGGTGCCCGCAAGACGGTAGTTCCCGAACAAAGTGCGCCCCGTGGGCCTTCTTCAACTTTGTGAACGGGCCGTGAAGATCGTACAGTTGTCCTACCCGGCTCCGCCCGCGCGTTCTCGCGGCGGGGCCCTCGTCTTTCCGTGTGCGCCACAGACCGGTGAGCGAGTGCGCCATGAGGAGGGGAGCGCGCCCGCGCACCAGGCCAAGGCGCCGGATCGTCACCGGGAACGGCGACGGTCCGGCGCCGTGCCGTCGGCGCGCCGTCGGCGATGCCGTCCTTGCGTGTTCGGGGTCGGCGCGTCAGCGTCCGGTGCCGCCTCGCGCGAGCGGGGGTGTACGACGTTGTCGCTCGTTCCCGCGCCCCGGCGGGCGCGTCAGTCGTTCCGCGAGCCGCGGATCGCCCGTTCCCGGGCGCGGACGTACCAGACGCCGATCAGCCCGAGGCCGCCTCCGGCCAGACAGGTCCACAGCCACCACAGGTGTCCGTGCTCGTCGAACCAGCGGTAGAAGGGGAGCTGGACGAGGAAGAGGACGAACCACAGGATCGTGCCGCCGGTGATCGTGGCCACGACGTTGCCCTCGAGGGGCTCCGGCGCCTCGTGCCTGGGGGTCCACTTCGTCATGGTCACAGCTTAAAGGGGCCGGTCCGGGCCCGTCCGGGGCCGGTCGGGAACGAGGCGGGGACGGGAAGGGAGCGAGGCGAGGACGAGGTGAGGACGGGGCGGGGACGGGGGGCCGGGATCGGCTTGGCGCTCGGACCTTTATAGTTTCATACTGAATAGTTCCGGGTCTGGGTGGAATGTCTTGTTCGATCATCCAAGAGGCCCCGCTGTTGACGTTCACACCTCTGAGGTCTTTCATGTCCCCCTCGGCCCCCGCGCCGGTCGGCGCCGGCAAGCAGGCTCCGACTCCCCCCGCCAACGGCATCGACAAGTTCTTCAAGATCAGTCAGCGCGGTTCCTCGGTCTCCCGGGAAATCCGTGGCGGACTGGCCACGTTCTTTGCGATGGCGTACATCATCGTGCTGAACCCGATCATCCTCGGGGCCGGAACGGACAAGTTCGGGCATCAGCTCAACAACGGCCAGCTGGTCACCGCGACCGCCCTGATGGCGGGCCTGACCACGCTGCTCATGGGGATCATCGGCAACGTCCCCATCGCGCTCGCCGCCGGGCTCGGCATCAACGCCGTGGTCTCGCTGCAGCTCGCGCCCAAGATGAGCTGGCCGGACGCGATGGGCATGGTGGTGCTCGCCGGTCTGGTGCTGATGATCCTCGTCGCCTCGGGGCTGCGGCAGCGGGTGATGGACGCGATCCCGAGCGGGCTGCGGCGGGCGATCGCGATCGGTATCGGACTCTTCATCGCCCTGATCGGCCTGGTCGACTCCGGCTTCGTCAGCCGTAACCCCGACGCCGCGCACACCACCGTCCCCCTGGGGCTGGGGGTGGCCGGGCGGTTGCAGGGCTGGCCGGTGCTGGTGTTCGTGGTCGGTCTCGCGCTCACGTTCGTCCTGGTCGTCCGCAAGACGCGGGGCGCGATCCTGATCGGCATCGTGACCATGACCGTCGTCGCGATCGTGATCAATTCGCTGGCGCACGCCCCGGACGCCCAGTGGGGGCTGACCGTCCCCAAGGTGCCGGAGAAGGTGGTCGACACCCCGGACTTCGGCCTCATCGGCCATATCAGCCTCTTCGGCGGCTTCCATGAGGTCGGCCTGCTCACCGGCTGCCTCTTCGTCTTCACCGTGCTGCTGTCCGGCTTCTTCGACGCGATGGGCACGATCATCGGCGTCGGTGAGGAGGCCGGGCTGACCGATGAGCGCGGTCAGCTGCCGGGCATGGGCCGGATCCTGATGATGGACGGTGTCGCGGTCGCGGGCGGCGGCTTCGGCTCGGCCTCGGCCAACACCTGCTTCGTGGAGTCCACGGCGGGCGTCGGGGAGGGGGCGCGCACCGGCCTCGCCAACGTGGTGACCGGCGGTCTCTTCCTGCTCGCGCTGATCTTCACCCCGTTGGCCAAGGTGGTGCCCTCGCAGGCCGCGACCCCCGCGCTGGTCGTCGTCGGTTTCCTGATCATGGCGTCGAACGTCAAGGAGATCGACTGGAGCGACTTCACGATCGCGATCCCGGCCTTCCTGACCATGGTCTCGATGCCGTTCACCTACAGCATCACCAACGGGATCGGGCTCGGCGTGCTCTCGTTCCTGCTGCTGCGCATCGCCACCCGGCGGACCCGGGAGATCCCGTGGCTGCTGGCCGCGGTGGGGGCGTGCTTCCTGGTGTACTTCATGCTCAACCCGATCGAGCAGGCGCTCGGGGTCTCCTGACCGCGGTCGCTCGGGGCTCCTGAGCCACCGCCTGAGCCGCAGGCGCTCGGGGTCCTCCGGGTGCGGTCGCTCGGGGTACTCCGGGCGCAGGTGCGTGGGGTCCTCCGGGTGCAGGCGCTCGGGGTCTCCTGAGTCGTCTGGCCACCGTCCTCCCGCACTCGCGCATGAGCGTCCCGGACCGAGGTGTCCTGGGCGCTCCTGTGTGTTCCCGTGTGTTCCTGTGTGTTCCTGTGCGTTCGCGGCCCTGTGACCGGTTGCCCGGGTGTTACTACCCGGAGTCAACTCACTCGTTCGGGTGAAATAGAAATAGGGAAGTCACCAGGGTTTTCATTAGGCGAGGTAATGAGTTATGCTAAAGACCATGCCGGATCTGTCCCGCCCCCAGCGCCAGGCGGAGGCGCCCCCCGACCACGCTGACGCCGTGAACGCCCTGCGGTCCGGAGTGATGCGTCTGTCGCGGAGGCTCAAGCACCAGCGGGTGGACGAATCGCTCAGCCCGACCGAGATGGCGGTCCTGGGCACGTTGGCCCGGTGCGGCTCCGCCACCCCGGGCGAGCTGGCCCGTAAGGAGCACGTCCAGCCGCCCTCGATGACCCGCATCGTGGCCCTGCTGGAGGCCAAGGGACTGGTCAGGCTCGAGCCGCACCCGGAGGACCGGCGGCAGAAGGTCGTCTCGCCGACCGAGCGCGCAGAGGCCATGCTCGAAGAGAGCCGGCGCAAGCGCAATGCCTGGCTGGCCGAGCTGGTCGGCAAGCTGACCGAGGACGAGTGGGACGCGCTGCGTGCCGCCGCGCCCGTGCTGGAGAAGCTCGCGCAGATGTAGCAATGACTGAGGCAGCCAGGAGGCGAACGCACTTGAGTACGGGACCCGGAGCAGATTCCGCACCCGCACCGAAGAACCCCGCAGATTCCGCATCCGTACCCGGCCCGGTCCCCGACCGCGCCGTCGCCACCGGCGACGTGCCCCAGGGGCGCACCAAGGGCGGGACCTTCCGCTCGCTGAAGGTCCGCAACTACCGGCTGTTCGCGACCGGTGCCATGATCTCCAACACCGGCACCTGGATGTCGCGGATCGCCCAGGACTGGCTGGTCCTCAGTCTCACCGGCTCCTCCACCGCGGTCGGCATCACCACCGCGCTGCAGTTCCTGCCCATGCTGCTCTTCGGCCTGTACGGCGGGGTCATCGCGGACCGCTGTCCCAGGCGTCGGCTGCTGCTGATCACCCAGACCGCGCTGGGGCTGTGCGGGCTCGCCCTCGCCGCCCTCACCCTCAGCGGCCATGTGCAGGTCTGGCACGTCTACCTGATCGCGTTCCTGCTCGGCATGGTCACCGTCGTCGACAACCCGACCCGCCAGGTCTTCGTCAACGAGATGGTCGGCCCGAAGGATCTGCGGAACGCGGTCAGCCTCAACTCCGCGAACTTCCAGTCCGCCCGGCTGGTCGGCCCGGCGGTCGCCGGTGTGCTGATCACCGCCGTGGGCAGTGGCTGGGCCTTCCTGATCAACGGACTCTCCTTCGGTGCCCCGATCATCGGGCTGCTGATGATGCGCACCAGTGAGCTGCACACGGTCAAGCGGGCACCGCGCGGCAAGGGGCAGCTGCGGGAGGGGCTGCGCTATGTCGCCGGGAACCCCGATCTGATCTGGCCGATCGTGCTCGTGGGCTTCATCGGCACCTTCGGCTTCAACTTCCCGATCTGGCTGAGCGCCTTCGCCGACGATGTCTTCCACGCCGGGCCCGGTACGTACGGCCTGCTCAACACGCTGATCGCGATCGGTTCGGTGACCGGCGCGCTGCTCGCCGCCCGGCGCGTGGTGGCGCGGCGGCGGCTGCTGGTCGGGGCCGCGCTGATGTTCGGCGTGCTGGAGATGGTCGCGGCGGTCACCCCGTACTTCTGGCTCTTCGCGGCGCTCATGGTGCCGATCGGGATCTTCAGCCTGACGTTCAACGTGACCGCGAACTCCAGCGTCCAGCTCGCGACCGACCCCGCGATGCGGGGCCGGGTGATGAGCCTGTTCATGATGGTCTTCGTCGGCGGTACGCCGATCGGCGGGCCGCTGGTGGGCTGGCTGACCGACACCTGCGGTGCGCGCATAGGCTTCGCCGCCGGCGGTCTGGTCTCGGCCGCCGCCGCGGCCGGGGTGGGGCTGATCCTGGTCCGGGCCGGCGGACTGCGGATGAAGCTGGACCTCCGCCGCGGTCATCCCCGGGTGGTCTTCGTCCCCCGCGCCCCCGAGGACCGGAAGCAGCTCGCCGCCACGGCCTGAGCGCGGTGGCACGGCCCGCGCCGGCGGGGGCGGGCGTATCCGGCGCTGGGGCGGGGCTCGTGGTGAAACGTGGCGAGCTGGTGGTGCCGGTGCGCTCGCGCTCGGTGGTCAGGACGGCTGGACCTGGTCGAAGAGGGCGAGGGCTTCGGCGGGGTCCGGGCTCACCAGGCGCTCCAGACCAGCCGCCGTGAGCTCCGCCCACCTGCCGGCTCGTGCCCACATCTGTTCCTCGAAGGCGCGGACGGCCTCGTCCAGGTCTCCGCGGCCGGTGGCGATGGACTCGGCGAGTTCGGCGCCTTCCAGCATCGCGAGATTCGCGCCCGCCCCCAGCGGGGGCATCAGATGGGCGGCGTCGCCCAGCAGCGTCACCCCGGGGACGTGGGTCCAGGTGTGGGACACGGGCAGGACGTAGAGGGGGCGGTGGACGAACGCGGTGCCGTGGCGGAGGAGGTCGAGGACGGGAGCGGCCCAGCCGTCGAACACAGCCAGCAGGCTCGCTCGCACCGCCTCGGCGTCGGCCAGGTCCAGATGTGTGTGCCAGTCCAGCGGCGCGCGGAACTGGGCGTACACCTTGACGTGGCCGCCGCTGTTGCGCTGGGCGACGAGAGCCCGGTTCACGCCGTACGCGGCCACGGAGCCGTCGCCGATCAGCCGGGCGAGGCCGGGGTGGCGGGTGTCGACGTCGTCCAGGGAGGTCTCGACGAAGGTGACGCCGGTGTAGTGCGGCGTCACCGGCGAGACTGCCGGGCGGACCCGGGACCAGGCGCCGTCCGCGCCGACCACGAGGTCGAACGCCTCCTGCCGCCCGTCCGCGAAATGGACCACCGCGCCGTCCCGGGTCCCCGGCACCACCTGCGTCACGCCCCGCCCCCATTGGACGTCGAGAGGGCCGAGCAGCAGGTCACGGAGTTGGCCGCGGTCGATCTCGGGATTGGCCCGGTCATTCGGACGCGGTCGCCAGTCGCGCAGGACGGTCCCGTCCGCGTCCAGGATGCGCATGGCCTGCCCCTCGGGGCGGGACAGCGCCTGGAACTCCGTCAGCAGCCCCGCCTTGTCCAGCGCGCGCTGGCCCAGCCCTTCGTGCAGGTCCAGCGTGCCGCCCGGGGGACGGGCGTCGGGGGCGGGATCGCGTTCGAGGACGGCGACGGGGTGGCCATGGCGGTGCAGGACACGGGCGAAGGTGAGGCCGGCGGGGCCACTCCCGACCACGGCGATACGATGTCTCATGGCGATACACTGTATTTCCGTTCGACGACGCATCGCAACAGAAACGGTGTGACCATGACTGTCTGGGACCGACCGGAGCCGCCGACTCGCCCCGTGCCGCTCGACCGGGAGCGGATTGTCGCCGCCGCTGTCGCGCTGGCCGACGAGGGCGGGCTGGAGGCGGTGTCGGTGCGCAAGGTCGCCGCCCGGCTGAACGCCGGCCCGATGCGGCTGTATGGATACATCTCCACCAAGCAGGAGCTGTTCGACCTCATGGTGGACGAGGTCCAGGCCGAGATCCTCCCCGAGGAGCAGCCCGACGACTGGCGGGAGGCGCTGCGCGTCCTAGCCCACCGCACCCGGCAGGCCGCTCTCCGCCACGAATGGCTGGCCGACCTCCTCGGCGGCCGCCCGACCCTGGGCCCGCACGGCCTCGCCGTGACCGAGGCCACGCTGGCCGCCCTCGACGGCCTCGCCGACATCGACACCGTCATGCGCGCCGTGGAGACCGTCAGCGCCTACGTCACCGGCGCGATCAGGCGCGAGATCGCGAACCTGCGGGCCGAGCGCGCCACGGGCCTGTCCAAGCTCGACTGGCAGCGCGCCTCCGGCCCGCATGTGACGAGCATGTTGGCCTCGGGCCGCTTCCCCGCGCTGGCCAAGGCTGTGTACGACGGTACGGACGTGGACGCCGAGACATCCTTCGCGACCGGCCTGGACTGGGTCCTGGACGCCGTGGCCGCCAAACTCACCCGGCCGCCGGCGTGACGCTCAGCTCCTGCCTGGTGCGGTGAGCGAGGTCGGGGCCGACGTCCACGGGCGCGGTCGGTCGCCGTGCGTCGGGAGGCGGCCGGGCCGACGGCCCCGCCGCACGCCCGGCCGAGTGCCACTGCCCGGGTCCGCGTCTGCTGGCCGGGTCGGCGTCCGCGTCCAGGCCCGCGTCCGCATCCGCTGCCCGGATCCGCAGCTCGGCGCCCGCTGCCCGGGTCCGCGCCCAGCGCTCGGGTCCGTTGCCCGGGCCCGCGTCCGCTGCCCGCGCCCATGTCCGTTGCCCGGGTCCGCGTCCAGCGCCCGCATCCGTGTCCGTTGCCCGCCCCCGTGTCCGTTGCTCGCGCTCGCGTCGGTTGCCCGCGTCCGCGCCCGCTGCCCGCGTCCGCGCCTGCGCCCGCGTCCGCGTCCAGCGTCCGCACCCGGCGCCCAGTGGGTGCCGGGTGGGGGAGACTGGGCGGGTGAGACTCTTCGCCGCCGTGTTGCCGCCGGAGGCGGCCGTCGCCGAGCTGGCCGCGCGGGTCAAGTCGCTCCGGGCGCTGCCGGGGGCGGACGGGCTGCGCTGGACCGAGCGGGAGGGCTGGCACTTCACGCTCGCCTTCTACGGGGAGGTGACCGAGGAGGTGCTCCCCGAGCTGCACACCCGGCTGGCCCGGGCCGCCCACCGGCACCGCCCCCATGAGCTGCGGCTCGCGGGCGGGGGCCGGTTCGACGACCGGGTGGTGTGGGTGGGCGTCGACGGCGACGGCGAGGCCCTGCGGGGGCTGGCCGACTCCGCCGCGGCGGGGGGTCGGCGGGCCGGGATCCCGATGGACCGGCACCGCCCGTACCACCCGCACCTGACCATCGCGCGCACCCGTGCCACGCGCCACCACCGCTCCGCCACCAGCCTCGCGCCGTACGCCGAGCGGCTCATGGACTTCGCGGGCCGGGAGTGGACCGTGCGCGAGCTCAGCCTGGTGCGCAGCCATCCACCGGCCCCGGGCGTCCCCGGGCAGCAGCCGCGCTATGAGGTGGTGGCGGCCTGGCCGCTGGGGCACTGAGCGGTCCGGCTAGTCTCGGGGTGTGGACCCCAAGACCAGAAACATGATCATGAGCGGCGCGCTGGTGCTGATCCTCGTCGTCGTCGCCGCGGCCGCCGCGCTGGGCGGCTGAGCGGCCGGGACGTGGTCGCCGGGGGCGGTGTTCGCCGGGCCGAGTACCGAACACCGCCGCCGCGACGTCTACCAGGCGAACGCCTCGGGTGACGGCCCGGGGCCCGGGAAGATCGCGTCCAGCTCGGACAGCAGCTCCTCGCCGAGCGTCAGCTCCGCGGCGCGCACCGCCGAGGCCAGCTGTTCGGCCGTGCGCGGGCCCACGATCGGACCGGTCACCCCGGGCCGGGTGAGCAGCCAGGCCAGGGCCGCCTCACCGGGTTCGATTCCGTGCTTGTCCAGCAGGTCCTCGTACCGCTGGACCTGATCGCGCACCGCGGTGTTCTTCAGCGCGTCGGCGCTGCGGCCGGACGCGGTGCGCGCTCCGCCGCCCTCGCGCTCCTTGCGGATCGCGCCGCCGAGCAGCCCGCCGTGCAGCGGCGACCAGGGGATGACGCCCAGACCGTACTCCTGCGCGGCCGGGATGACCTCCATCTCGGCGCGGCGCTCGGCCAGGTTGTACAGGCACTGCTCGCTGACCAGCCCGTACGAGCCGCGGCGGGACGCGGTCTCGTTGGCCTGGGCGATGTTCCAGCCCGCGTGGTTGGAGGAACCGGCGTAGATGATCTTGCCCTGCTGGACGAGGACGTCGACGGCCTGCCAGATCTCCTCCCACGGGGTGGAGCGGTCCACGTGGTGGAACTGGTAGAGGTCGATGTGGTCCGTGCCGAGCCGCTTGAGGCTGGCGTCGACGGCCCGGCGGATGTTGACGGCCGAGAGCTTGTCGGTGTTGGGCCAGGGGTCGCTGTCCGCGGTCATGTGCCCGTACATCTTGGTGGCGAGGACGGTCTTGTCGCGCCGCCCGCCGCCCTTGGCGAACCAGCTTCCGATGATCTCCTCGGTGCGGCCCTTGTTCTCGCCCCAGCCGTACACGTTGGCGGTTTCCAATGGTCAATTTTGATACCGCGATCCTGACTGCATAAGGTAATCATCCGGTTACCGATGGGGGGAGAGGGCGAACGAGCATGGCGAGAGTTCTGGGTGTCGTTCGTCTGTCGAGGGTGTCGGACGAGACCACATCGCCGGAGCGTCAGCGTCGGTCCATCCAGCGATGGGCCGATCAGGAGGGGCACGTCGTCGTGGGGTGGGTCGAGGACATCGACGTGTCCGGCGGGGTCGAGCCGTGGAAGCGTCCGGAGTTCGGCAAGTGGCTTCCCTCGACCATCGGGAAGGAGGTCAGCGCGATCGAGCACCGGATCGCGGTGGAGGAGTCGCGCGCCGACGAGTACGACATCATCTGCGCGCTGAAGATCGACCGTCTCTCGCGGCGCGTGCTCCACGTGCACACCCTCCTGGAGTGGTGCGAGAAGAGCGGTAAGGAGGTCGCGACCGTTGAGGACGGGATCAACCTCAGCACGCAGATGGGAAAGCTCCTCCTCAGCCTGATCGCGTCCTTCGCGGAAGGGGAGCTCGAAGCCATCAAGGCGCGGGCCAAGTCCTCGTACAACCACCTGGTGAAGGAGGGTCGCTGGCGTGGCGGCCGCACTCCGTACGGCTACCGCGAGGAGAAGCAGGAGACCGGCGACGGGTGGAAGCTCGTCCCTGACGACTACGGGACCGACACGGCCGGGACACTCCGTGAGATCGTCCGCCGTCTCATCGCGGGCGAGTCGGCGAACAGCATCGCGCAGTGGCTCAACGAGGACGTGTCGAAGACCCCGACGTCACTCGACGCTCAGATGATCCGCAGCGGCAAAACCCCGAAGGGGAGCCGCTGGACCGCCGCGAACACGGCCAAGGTCGTACGTTCCCGCTGCGTCCTGGGGCAGATGGAGGTGTCCGAGGAGGTGATGGTTGACGGGAAGAAGACGACACGACGCCGGGTCGTCCGGGACGCGGACGGCCAGCCCCTCCAGCGCGCGGAGCCTTTGATCACGCACGAGGAGTGGGAGCTGGCCAACAAGAAGTTGGACGAGAACACCAGCAAGCGCAACGGCAACCGCAAGGGTGGGTCGCCCTTGCTCCGGGTCGCGTTCTGCACATGTGGGGAGCCGGCATATCTCGGCCCTGGCCGTAACTGGCCCTACTACCGCTGCGCCTCCCGTACCACGCACAAGCCGTGTCCGACCGGAAGCAAGGGCATCGCGGCGCACACGCTGGAGGACGTCGTTGAAAAGGCGTTCCTCCTCGCTGCCGGGGACGTCGAGATCGTCCGGAAGGTCTTCCGGCCGGGCGTGGACTACACGCGCGACATCGAGGAAGTGAACCGCGCCCTGTCGGACCTGAGGGAGGACCGCGAGGCGGGTCTCTACTCCAGTGAGCTGGGCAAGCAGGAGTACCGGGAGGCTTACAAGAGGTTGGACGCGCGACGTGAACAGCTCATCGCGCAGCCCACGCGCCCGGACACCTGGGAAGAGATCCCGACAGGAGAGACCTACCGGGAACGGTGGAGCACGTTGTCGACCCAGCACGAAAAGGGCAGGGAGCTACGCGCCGCAGGGGTCAAGGCCGTCATCCATGCCGAGCCGATTCCCGGGATGACCGCCGCGCAGCTCATGGCTCCCGATGGCCATGACGGGATGTGGCAACACCTAGTCGGGAGGGTTCAGGTTCTGATCCCGATGGACTTCAAGCAGCGTCTGCGCAGCATGGCGGCGGTCCACAGCGAAGGCTGACCGACAACGCGATCGCACGCGCCAAGAGGCTCGACCTTGTATCGCCCCGGTCGGGAGCCGCTTGCCTTGTTCTTGGTTCTCACCTCTTCCAGAAGGGGAAGGGCGCACCGGTACCGTGCCGCGTCCATCAAGACCGGTGAACAACACATCGCACGTGTAGCCAGCACACGCCACACGTGTACCGGCATGGCCAGTGACCTGCGGAGCTCATGGCGGAGTTCGTGCGCAGCCTCATCAAGGAGCGCACCCGCGCCGGACTCGACACAGCCAAGGCGCAGGGGCGTATCGGCGGACGGCCGTCCGTCGTGAACGAGGACGTGCTGACCGTGGCCCGCGCGAGGAAGGCGAAAGGAGAGAGCGTCAGCGCCATCGCCAAGGCTCTGGGCGTCTCCCGGGCCACGCTGTACCGGCACCTCGGAGGCGACTCCTGACGGCGGCACCTGATGCCCTTGCATGGAGCGGGCTCGAAGCAGTTGGCTTGTGACCCATGAAGTACACGCAGCTCGGACGCACCGGACTCAAGGTCAGCCGACTCGTTCTCGGCACGATGAACTTCGGTCCGCAGACGGACGAATCAACCAGCCACGGCATCATGGACGCCGCTCTCGACGCGGGTCTGAACTTTCTGGACACGGCCAACGTCTATGGGTGGGGTGAGAACAAGGGCCGTACCGAGAAGATCATCGGGAACTGGTTCGTCAAGGGCGGTGACCGGCGCGACAAGGTCGTCCTGGCCACCAAGGTGTACGGGAACATGGCCCCGGACGACTCCCCCGTCTGGCCCAACCACGACAAGCTCTCCGCCCTGAACATCCGGCGGGCCGTCGACGCCAGCCTCAAGCGGCTGCAGACGGACTACATCGACGTTTACCAGTTCCACCACATCGACCGCAGGACTCCCTTCGAGGAGATCTGGCAGGCCGTCGACGTACTGGTCCAGCAGGGCAAGATCCTCTACGTGGGGTCGAGCAACTTCCCCGGCTACAAGATCGCCCAGGCCAACGAGACCGCCGCCCGCCGGGGCGGCACCATCGGCCTGGTCAGCGAGCAGTGCCTCTACAACCTCGCCGAGCGCCGCGCCGAGATGGAGGTCATCCCGGCCGCGCAGGACTACGGGCTCGGCGTCATCCCCTGGTCGCCGCTGCACGGCGGGCTGCTGGGCGGGGTCCTCAAGAAGGAGGCCACACAGGGGCGCCGGGCGAGCGGCCGCGCTGCCGACGCGCTCAAGGACACCAAGACACGCGAGCAGATCCAGGCGTACGAGAACCTCCTCGACAAGCACGGCCTGGAGCCCGGTGAAGCGGCGCTCGCCTGGCTGCTGACCCGCCCCGGCATCACCGGCCCGATCGTCGGCCCCCGCACGCAGGAGCAGCTGGACTCGGCGCTGCGCGCCCTGGAGCTGGAGCTGAGCGAGGAGCTGCTGACGTCTCTGGATGAGATCTTCCCCGGTCCCGGACCGTCTCCCGAAGCCTTCGCATGGTGAGGTAGCGGGTCTTTGTGAGGGGCTGTCGCCTTCTGCTTGCGTTCGAAGCGAGTTGGAGGCGGCGGCTTCGTCGTTTCCGTTCGGGGTCCGCAGGAGCGGTGAGCGTCAGCGATGCGCTGCTGTGCGACCTGGCGTCAAAGTTGCCAGTTGGCGGTGTGTCGAAGAAGTTGATGCCAGGCGTCGAGCGCGGCGTCCATGATCGAGTGGCTGTCGGCCTCATCGGTCTGCGGGCCGAAGTTCATGGTGCCGAGGACGATCCGGCTGACCTTGAGACCTGTGCGTCCGAGCTGCGTGTACTCCATGGGATCAGCCAAGCCGTTGGAGTGCGCTCCAATCAAGGGGGCTCATCAAGGGCTCCCATCAAGGGCTCCCGTCATGGGGGGCGGACCCCGGCGGGCCAAGGGGGCGTGGTACCGGTGCCTGGCGCCCCTGGCGGGATGGCAGGCTTGGGCCCATGCGTCCGCTTCCGCTCGTACTCGGTGCCGCCGCGCTGCTGGTCGTGTCCACAGTCGCCCCGGCCGCCGCCGACGACTCGTCGTCGCCGTCTCCCTTCACCATCGAGGATCCACGGATCACCGAGTCCAGCGGCCTCGCCGCGAGCCGTCTCCACCCGGGCGTCTACTGGACGCACAACGACAGCTCGGACGGGCCGTACGTCTACGCCGTCGACAGCCGGACCGGGAAGACGGTCGCGCGGGTCACCCTGCGCGGCATAGGGAACCCCCGCGACGTCGAAGCCATCTCGATAGGGCCGGACGGCAACATCTACGTCGGCGATATCGGCGACAACCTGGGCGGCAAGTGGTCCCATGTGTGGATCTACCGCTTCCCCGAGCCGAAGCGGCTGAAGGACGCCACCGTCACCGCGACCCAGTTCACCGTCCAGTACCAGGGCGGGCCGCGTAACGCCGAGGCGCTGATGGTCCACCCCGGAACGGGCCGCGTCTACATTGCCAGCAAGAGCGACGAGAACGGCGGGCTGTACGTCGGACCGGCCACGCTGTCCCCCTCGGGGGTCAATGTCTTCCGGCGGATCTCCGACATCGACATGGAGGTCACGGACGGGGCGTTCTCCCCGGACGGCACCCGCCTGGTGCTCCGTGGCTACTTCTCGGCCGCCATGTACCGCTGGCGGGACGGAAAGCCGGCCAAGCTGGAGAAGGAGCCGGGGCTGCCGCTGCAGCGGCAGGGCGAGTCGGTCACCTTCACCCCCGACGGAGGCGCCCTCATGTACGGCACCGAGGGCGCGAACTCCAAGGTGACGCCGGTGGACCTCGGCGGGGAGCTGCTGCCGGACGCCACCGCGAAGGAGCAGAAGAAGAACGGAAGCTACTCCGACCGCCCCGACGGCAAGCTCTCCAAGGACGAGAAGAACGGCAACCTGATCAAGGCCGGCCTCACCTTCGCCGGTGCGCTGGTCGTGTTCTACGGTCTGCGCAGGCTCTTCCGCCGGCGCTGACCGGCACCCACCCGCGAGACCCGTACGGACGAGTCACCCGTACGGACCACCCGTACGGACGAGCCACCGTACGGAAGGGCTACCTGTACCGAAGGGTCACCCGTACGGACGAGTCGCCCACGCGGAAGGGCCCAGCCACGCGGAAGGGGGCCCGCAGCCGGCCGACCGGCTGCGGGCCCCCTCCCGTACGACGCTTCCGCGCACACACGGTGCGCGGAAGCGGTCAGAAGCGCTCGATGACGTTCACAGACGCTCGATGACGTAGTCCACACACGCCGTCAGGGCCTGGACGTCCGCCGGGTCGACGGCCGGGAACATCGCCACCCGCAGCTGGTTGCGGCCCAGCTTGCGGTACGGTTCGGTGTCCACGATCCCGTTGGCCCGCAGCGCCTTGGCGACCGCGGCGGCGTCGATCTCCTCGTTGAAGTCGATCGTGCCGACGACCTGCGACCGCTTGCCCGGGTCGGCCACGAACGGGGTGGCGAACTTGGACTCCTCGGCCCAGCCGTACAGGGTGCGCGAGGAGGTCGCGGTGCGCCGCACGGCCCAGTCCAGACCGCCCTGTCCGTTGATCCACTTCAGCTGGTCGTCGAGCAGGAAGAGCGTCGCCAGCGCCGGGGTGTTGTACGTCTGGTTCTTCAGCGAGTTGTCGATCGCGGTCGGCAGCGAGAAGAACTCCGGGATGTGCCGGCCGGACGCGTGGATCCGGGCGGCGCGCTCCAGCGCGGCGGGCGAGAACACCCCGATCCACAGACCGCCGTCCGCCGCGAAGGACTTCTGCGGCGCGAAGTAGTAGACGTCCGTCTCGGCGATGTCGACCGGCAGACCGCCCGCACCGGAGGTCGCGTCCACCAGCACCAGCGCGCCCTCGTCGGCGCCGGCCACCCGCTGGATGGGCATGGCGACACCGGTGGAGGTCTCGTTGTGGGTGAAGGCGTAGACGTCCGCGCCGCTCTCGGCCCGCGGCTCCGGGTGGGTGCCCGGGTCGGAGGAGATCACCGTGGGCTCCTCCAGCCACGGCGCGAGCTTCGCCGCCTTGGCGAACTTCGAGGAGAACTCGCCGAAGGACAGGTGCTGGGACCGGGACTCGATCAGACCGTGGGTCGCGATGTCCCAGAAGGCGGTGGAGCCGCCGTTGCCCAGGATGACCTCGTACCCCTCCGGGAGCTGGAAGAGCTCGCGCACCCCCGCGCGCACCGAGCCGACCAGGTTCTTGACCGGGGCCTGGCGGTGGGAGGTGCCCAGCAGGGAGCTTCCGGTCGCTGCCAGGGCGCTGAGCGCCTCGGTGCGCACCTTGGAGGGGCCCGAGCCGAAGCGTCCGTCGGCGGGCTTGATGTCATCGGGAATCCGGATCTCAGCCACGAGCCGAAGCCTAATCCGTCGGCCCCCGCCGTCCGACCGGGCGTCCAGCCGCTGAGACGAACCGTCCACACCCTGTTGACGCAGGCAGACGGCCCGGTGTAAGCGCGCTCGCGGAACACGGCGGCCGTGAATCGGAATTGGACATTCTCAACCGCCCGCCCGCCGTGGACCATGGAGGCATGGCTGATCACGAGGCAGACGCACTGGAGCAGGCGCTGCGCCGGACCGTCCGCGGGGACGTCGCCTTCGACACGGCGAGCCGGGCGCTGATGACGATGGACGCGTCGAACTACCGGCGGGTGCCCGCCGGGGTGGTCGCCCCCCGCGACGCGGACGATGTGGCGGCGGCGCTCGCCGTGTGCCGGGAGCACGGGGTGCCGGTGGTGGCGCGCGGCGCCGGGACCTCGATCGCCGGACAGGCCACCGGGCTCGGCGTCGTCCTCGACTTCACCCGCCATATGCGCGGCATCCTCTCGCTCGACCCCGAGCGGCGGACCGCCGTCGTCCAGCCCGGGGTCATCCTCGACGACCTCCGCGCGGCGGCCGGCGCCCATGGGCTGACCTTCGGCCCCGACCCTTCCACCCACAGCCGCTGCACCCTCGGCGGCATGATCGGCAACAACTCCTGCGGCTCCCACTCCGTGGTCTGGGGCACCACCGCCGACAATGTCCACGAGCTGGACGTCCTCACCTACGGCGGGGAGCGGGTGCGGGCCGCCCAGGGCCTCCACGACCTGCCCGCCCGGCTCCGCGACGGCATACGGTCGCTGGCCGGTCAGCACCTGGCCCTGCTGCGCACCGGCTTCCCCGAGCTGCCCCGCCGGATCTCCGGCTACGCCCTGGACGAGCTGCTGCCCGAGAAGAACGCGGATGTCGCCCGTGCCCTCACCGGCAGCGAGGGCACGCTCGGCGTGGTGACCGAGGCGACCGTACGGCTGGTACCGGCGCCCGCCGCCCGCGCCCTCGCCGTGCTCGGCTACCCCGACGAGAGCGCGGCGGCCGAGGCCGCGCACACCCTGCTGCCGTACGGCCCGCTGACCGTCGAGGGCATGGCCGCCGATCTGGTCGCCGGGGCGTCCGGGCTGCCCGAGGGCGGCGCGTGGCTGTTCGTGGAGGTCGGCGGCGCCGGCCGCGAGGAGGCACTGGCCCGCGCCCGGGAGGTGGCCCGCGCCGCGGCCGGGACCACCACCGACCACACCGTGGTGGCCGACCCGGCCGCGCAGCGCGCCCTGTGGCGGGTGCGCGAGGACGCCTCCGGCACGGCCACCCGCGACCGGGACGGCGGCGAGGCATGGCCCGGCTGGGAGGACTGCGCGGTGCCGCCGGCCCGGCTCGGCGCGTATCTGCGGGACTTCCGCGCCCTGATGGACCAGCACGGGCTGCGCGGCACGCCGTACGGGCACTTCGGGGACGGCTGCATCCACGTCCGCATCGACTTCGACCTGATGCGCGAGGCCGGGGTCCGGGTCTTCCGGGACTTCTCCTCCGACCTCGCCGATCTCGTGGTCGCCCACGGCGGCTCGCTCTCCGGTGAGCACGGCGACGGACTGGCCCGCGCCGAGCTGCTGCCGCGCATGTACGGGGCGGAGATGGTCGGGCTCTTCTCCCGGTTCAAGGACCTGTGGGACCCGGAAGGCGGCCTCAACCCCGGCGTCCTCGCCCGCCCGCAGCGCGTGGACCAGAACCTGCGCTTCGATGTGCTGCCCCGGCGCCCGGTGGACGTCGAGTTCGGCTATCCGCACGACAAGGGGGACTTCTCGGCGGCCGTCCGGCGCTGTGTGGGCGTCGCCAAGTGCCGCAACGAGTCGGTGTCCGGCGCGGGGGTGATGTGCCCGTCGTACCGCGTGACCGGTGAGGAGCGGCACTCCACGCGCGGCCGCGCCCGGCTGCTGCACGAGATGCTCGCGGGCGAGGTCGTCCAGGACGGCTGGCGCTCGGAGGAGGTCCGGGACGCGCTCGACCTGTGCCTGTCCTGCAAGGGCTGTCGCAGCGACTGCCCGGTCGAGGTCGACATGGCCACGTACAAGGCGGAGTTCCTGCACCACCACTACCAGGGGCGGCCGCGGCCCGCCGCGCACTACTCGATGGGCTGGCTGCCGGTGTGGCTGCGGGCGGCGTCCCTGCTGCGGGCGGCGCCGGTGCTCAACGCGCTGTCCGGGGTGAGCCCGCTCGCCGCCCTGGCCAAGCGCATGGGCGGCATCGCCCCCGAACGCGACATCCCGGAGCTGGCCGGTGAGCCCTTCACGAGGTGGTGGCGGCAGCGGGTGCGCGCGGCGGCGCGCGACACCGGGCCCGGCTCAGGGCCGGGGCGGCCCGGTCGGCCGCACGGCTCCGGGCCGGGGCGGCACGGCCGCCTCCCCGCCGGGGCCGACCATGGCCCGGGGGCACCAGCGGGGCCGGGGG
>NZ_BBOX01000085.1 GCF_001553455.1 Streptomyces hygroscopicus subsp. hygroscopicus | reverse complement strand
CCCCGGCGACACCTTCCCGACGGACGTCCGCGAACTGGCCGCGGTGGGCCGCTACCTGGGCTACGGCCCCGGCCACGTCGGCGAAATGCTCGACGACTACCGCCGCACCACCCGCCACGCCCGCGCCGTGATGGAGCGCCTGTTCTACGGGTACGAGGGCTGACCGTCCGGCCAGGCGGCCGGGGGGCGGCCCCGACGGCACACGGCGTCCGGATGCCGGATGGCGCCCCGGCGGCGCCGGGCAGCCCGAACCGGGGGACGGGACGTCCCGCCGTCAGCGCCATCGAGCCCCGTCAGCGCCGTCGAGTGCCGTCGAGTACGGCCAGTCCGTCCGGCCCGCCGGGCGGTCCGGACGCGGGCGCCGACCTGCTGCGCCGAGATCCCGGGCTGACCCCGGGGCAGCCCGCACACCCCGCTCGACGCGGGCGAACAGGAGCACCCCCGCACCCCCGCATCCCGGCGCGCGGTACGCACGGGACCCGCGCGGCGTCCGCCCAGCACGCCGGTGCCGTCAGGGGCGGGAGCCCGCCGCGTGGGCGCCGCTGGGCAGGGGCCGGCGCAGACGCTCCCACAGCCGCCGGGTGGCGGCTCCCGGGTCCGCGTGCGTTCCGGGAGCGCCGTCGCCCCACCGCATGACCAGGCGCTGGTCGGCGTAAGGCGGCCAGCGCGGCAGCGTCCCGCCGGGCGCGCCGTCGCCGTCGGGGCGGCCGGTACGGGCGAAGGAGACCCACGCCCCGCGCAGCGCATCGGAGAGTTCCCGCGGGGCGTCGGGGCCGGTGAGCGGGTCGGAGAGGTTGCCGAACACGAAGCCGATCTCCGCCATGTGGCAGGCGCCCAGGGCACCGTCGAGGACGGGCGAGGGCCACGCGAACTCGTAGACGAAGGTGTCCGCTCCCTGTGCGGCACGGACCTCGGCCACCCGGAGGGCCGGGATCCGGTAGGCGTGGTCGCTCATGGCCGCGGACAGCAGGTCGCCGGGGGCCGCACCGGGGTGCGCCGCCGCGTACGCCCCGCGCGCCTCGACGGGGTCCAGCCCGAACCCGGCCAGGAAACCGTGCAGCACCTCGTCCGTGATCCGCGGACCCATCCCCAGCGGAACGAGGAAGAGGCGGAACTCCTCGCTGGTGGTGCCGGTGAGCAGGTCGATGTCCCGGCTCGCGCCGCCGGCGAGCGCGTCGATCGGGCGCTCGGGGAGGGTGATTCCGTCGACGACGGGCAGCACGGTGGTGCCCCCGCCCGCCGATTCGCCCCACTGACCGGGGTCGGTGGCCTGCGCGATCTCCCGGCCCAGGGCGCCGTTGGCGGCGACCAGCCGCTCGGGCGGTACGGCGGCCAGGCCCTCGCGCGTGGGCTCCGCGCCGGCGAGGGCGGCCAGCCGCTCGGTGACGCGCCGGGCGATGTCCTCGGGGTGGCTGTGATGCCCGGCGCCGCTCTGGGTGATCGCACGGCGGAACAGTCCCCGGGCCCGCGGCATGGTCATGAGCGCGGTGATGCTGATGGCGCCGGCGGACTGCCCGAAGACGGTGACGTTGTCCGGATCGCCGCCGAAGCCGGCGATGTTGTCACGGACCCATTCCAGTGCGGCGATCTGGTCCAGGAGGCCGAGGTTGGCCGTACCGTCGGGCAGCAGCAGGAATCCCTCCGCGCCGAGCCGGTAGTTGAGGGTCACGCACACGACGCCCTCGGCGGCGAGCCGCGCGCCGTCGTAGGAGGGCAGGGAACCGGCACCGTTACGGAACGCGCCGCCGTGGATCCAGACCATGACCGGAAGCCGTCCCCCGGTGCGGCCCGGTGCCGGCGTCCACACGTTCACGCTCAGACAGTCCTCACCGGGCTCTACGGCTTCTTCCAGGAACGAGGCCATCGCGGGGAGGTAACCGGGCTGGGGCGCGGACGGGCCGGGGACGAACGCGTCGCGCACCCCCGTCCACGGTTCCGGTGGTTCCGGGGACCGCAGGCGCCGTGCGCCGAAGGGCGCTGCCGCATAGGGAACGCCCAGGAACGCCGTGACGTCATCCTTCCGGCGTCCGCGTACCCGACCTGCTGTTGTGGAGACGGTGACGTGCATAAACCCTCATCGAAGTGCTCGTTCTTGATCCGCATCCTTTCCGTGCGCCCGGCGGGCGGACAACTTGTTTTCCGGCTTTTCCGGCGGTTCCCGCGCGGCGTCGCCCCGAGCCCGCCTCCGCAGGCACCGCTGGTCTCCCCTCCGCGCGGCGGCGCCTCAGCGGGCAGGGGTCACCGGGACCGGCGCGGAGCCCCGTACCAGCGCCAGGACGTCCGGCGGGGCCTGCCCGGTGTCTCGACGCGTCCGGTGGCCCACAACAGCGTGGACGAAGCGCTGTCGGTGACGGGTACGTCGGGGAACAGCCGGGCGAGCGCCTGTCGGCTCAGGTGCTCCGGTGGGTTCCCGTCGCGCTGGATGCCCTGAGCGATGTCGTACGTGTGGACGAGGACCTCGACGACGCCCATGGCCGCGAACCCCTCCGGGTCGGAGGCGCCGAACACATGCGGGGCCAGCACATCCGGGGCGGTGCTGTCCACGACGGCGGCGAGGAGCCCGCCGCACGCTTCGACGACGGTCAGCAGCCCGTCGGGCCCCGCCGTCTCGTCACCGAAGATGACGTTGACCGGCCCCTCGGCGCGATCGCTGGACAGGCGCAAGGGCACGCGCGGGACGCCCATCGGATGCGCGAGCCCGAAGCGCAGCGCATAGGTGAGCAGGTCGTCCGCGAGATGCTCCAGAGTCTCCCAGCACGTCCACTCCAGGTCCCCGGCACGTTCACGCCACTGCTGGGGCGGGGCACCGGAGAGGACCGCGACACAGTGGGCGACGGCCTCCCGTACCTGCTTCCCGCCGACCGGCGCCTCTGTTTCTCCGCGATACGGCACGCGGTCAGGCTACAAGGCAGGACGGGCCGGCCCGTCTCCGGGCTCCGGAACGGTGCCGGCTCCGGCCGCCCCGAGCTGCCCGGATCCGGTTCGTCACGCGGCTCGCGCCGGCCGCGCCGAGCCGACCGCACGGGCACAACGGCCGTATGTGTCATGCGTGGTGGCTGCGGGGCAGCTCCGGCTCGTGCCGCGGTGTCCGCTCGTGCCGGGGCAGCAGGAGCGGGGTGGCCAGGATGAGCAGTCCCGCGACCGTGAGGGCGGTGCGGGGGCTGGTGACGTCGGCGAGCAGCCCGCCGAGCGCGGTGAGGGTGGCGATGGACACCTGCTGGCCGATCGACCAGGCCGTCAGGGTGCGGGCGACGAGATGCCCGGGGGTGTGTTCGAGCCGGTAGGTGGCGAGCACCGGGGTGTACAGGCTCATGTTGATGATGATCGCCAGCTCGACGGCCATCACGGTGACGAGGCCGACGACGCCGGGACGGACGAAGGCCAGGCCGATCAGCCAGATGGCGCGCAGCGTGCCGACGGTCCGGAAGACCGCGGGCCGGCCGTAGCGGGCCACGACACGGCGGGCCAGCCGCGAGCCGATGAGCCCGCCGAGACAGGGGGCGGCGAAGGCGAGGCCGTACTGCCAGGGCGGGAACCCGAGCCGGCGGAGCAGGAGCACGGCCAGCAGCGGCTCGGTGGCCATGATCAGTCCTGCGACGAGCAGGTTGTTGAGGTAGAGCGCCCGCAGGCCGGGGTGGCCCATGATGTGCCGCCAGCCGTCGAGCAACGCGCCCGCCCGGACCGGGCTTTCGCCGGTTGATCGCGGCGCTTCCTCCCGGTCGTGAATCGCGGCGAGGCCCAGCGCGGAGAGCAGGTAGCTGAGCGCGTCGGCCACCACGGTGGTGACCGGTCCGAACAGGCCGATCGCCGCCCCGCCCAGCGGCGGCCCGACCGCGATGGAGCTCCAGTTCGTGGACTCGAACCGCGCGTTGGCCACGAGCAGGTCATCCGGCCGGACGAGGGCCTTGAGGTAGGCGCCGCCGGCCGCGTTGAAGGCGATCTTGGCCGCGGCGACCAGGGCCGAGACCACGAGCAGCTGGACGAAACCGAGCCGGCCGAAGGCATAGGCGACCGGGATCGTCGCCATGACCGCGAACCGGGCCAGGTCCGTCACGATCATGACCGGGCGCTTGCGCCGGAACTCCACCCACGGCGCGAGCGGCACCGCGATCAGCGCGCCCACCGCGGGCCCCACCGCGGACAGCGCGGACACCTCGGCGGGACCGGCCCGGCACACCAGCACGGCGATCAGCGGCAAGGCCCCGAACCCCAGCCCGGACCCGTAGGCACTCACCGCGTAGGCCGCCCACAGCCAGCCGAACCGCCGGCCCAGCGATCTCCTGCCCACCATGCTCAGCGCCCCCTTGACGTCCCACCGGACAAACCGCCGTTGACCGGTGAGAGCCAACCGAGCGGCACAACAGCAGGTCAAACAACTGACCTGCCACTCATCCACAACCATCCGTTGTCACTTAAGGTGGACCGGCGTGGATCTCGAAGCCGTACGCACCTTCGTCGCCGTCGTGGAGGCGGGCCAGTTCCAGAAGGCCGCCGCCGACCTGTCGGTCACCCAGCAGGCCGTCTCCAAGCGCATCGCGGCACTCGAGCGCGACCTCGGCGTGCGGCTGTTCACCCGCGTCCCCCGCGGCGCCGAGCCCACCATCGACGGGCAGGCGTTCCTCCCCCACGCACGCGAGTTGCTGCGGGTCGCCGAGCGCGCGGTCGCCTCCGTGCGCACCGGCCACCGCCCGCTGCGCGTCGATGTGATCGCCTCGCGTGTCGCGCCGTCGGGCCTGATGCGCGGCTTCCACCACGCGCACCCCGAGATCGACCTCGATGTGGTGATGCTGTTCGACGTCGATACGGCCATCGCCGCCATCCGGTCCGGTACGGTCGACGCGACCTTCCGCGCCGTCGCCGCGCCCGGCCGGCCCCTTCCCGAGGACATCGAGTCCGTCCGCGTGCTCGACGAGCCGCTCCAGCTCCTCACCGGCACCGCCCACGCCCTGGCGGGCGCCCGGTCGGTGACGCTCGCCCAGCTCGCCGGGCACCGGATCTGGATGCCCGGCATCGTCCCCGGTACCGAGTGGGCCGCCTACTACGACGACCTCGTCGCCGCATTCGGCCTCACCATCGAGGCGACCGGCCCCAACTTCGGCTCCGACGCGCTCCTCGACACCATCGCCGACACCCCCGCCCTGGCCACCTTCATGAGCGAGCACACCCGCCTCGTCTGGCCCGCCGGCCACGGTCTGCGCCGCATCCCGGTGACCGGCCCGACGCCCGTCTACCCGCACTCGCTCCTGTGGCACCGCGACAACCGCCACCCGGCGCTGGCCACCCTCCGCGGCCACCTCGCCACCGTGGCGGCCGGCCACGACGCCGCCGGGACCTGGCGGCCGGACTGGGTGCTTCCGCGCTGAACCCGCCGTGTGCCGAGGGCCCGTGGACCCGTCGGGCCATGCCGCACGGGCCTGCGCGGGCGGCTTGGGAAGACACCGCCGCGATCAGGATCAACGGCCCCCCGGTTCCGGGGTGTGCGGCGCCTTGTACCATCGGCTGCGACAGCGTCTAGGGTTCCGGTGCCGGATCGGGCAGGGTCGGGTACGTCTGGTCCGAGCGACGCCACCGTGCTCAACCGAGCGAGCGCGGTCATCTCAAGGGACAAAAGCCTGGAGGACCCCATCCGGTGCGCGCGCACCGGAGTTGAGGTGGTCCCGCACATGCTTGCTCTCGTTCTGCTGTCCGCTCTCGCTCTGGCCGCCGGCGTCCTCGGCGGCGTCGTGGGCACCGGATCGTCGATGATCCTGCTGCCCGTGCTCGTGTGGCTCTACGGTCCCCGGGCCGCGGTCCCGGTGATGGGGGTCGCCGCCGTCATGGGCAATGTCGGTCGTGTCGTGGCGTGGTGGAGCCGGATCCGCTGGAAACCGGTTGTCGCCTACGCCGTCCCCGGGATACCCGCCGCGGTGCTGGGTGCGCGCACGCTGCTGACCGTCCCGCCCACGCTCGTCGACGGATGCCTCGCCCTGTTCTTCATCGCCGTGATCCCGCTGCGCCGGGCCGCGGCACGCGCACAATGGCGGCTGCGCACACGGCAGATGGCCCTCGCGGGGGCGGCCGTCGGATTCCTCACCGGCATGGTCCTGTCGACCGGTCCGCTCAGCGTGCCGGTCTTCACCGGCTACGGGCTGACCAACGGCGCCTTCCTCGGTTCCGAAGCCGCCAGCGCCCTGCTGCTCTACGCCGGCAAACTCGCGACCTTCGGCGGCGCCGGCGTCCTGAGCGCGGACGTCGTCACCCGTGGGCTCGTGATCGGCGCGGCCCTGATGACCGGCTCGTTGCTCGCGCGCCGCATCGTCCGCGCGATCCCCGCACACCGCCACGCATTGCTCATCGACATGGTCCTGGCCTCCGCCGCGGCCGGCATGCTCCTCAGCGCATGGCGATGAGGCCACGGCCGCTGCGCAGACCTGGCACCTGCCGCGCGGACTTCGGCGCCCCGCGACCCGTACCACCGACCTGAGCGGGGCCGTTGCCCGCCGCGCGGTTCGCCCCACCGGCGGCCGGCCCATACGCGGCCGGCGCGGGCCCGCCCGGAACGCGGTCGGCGACCCCACGCCCGCGCCGGTCGCCGCGCGAGCACATCCGGCCACCCGTCAGGCGACCCCGGCGGGCCAGGGTGAAGAACGCGTCCGCGCGGCGCGGCACCGTCAGCGGTTCCCCGGAAGCCGCGTACAGGTAGATGACAACCGTCCCCGCCGCGCCCTCCAGGAGCCCGTCCGATGCACCTCTCCCGTTCCCTTCCCCGCCGGACCGCCGTCACCGCGGCCACCGCCGTCACGGCACTCGTGGTGACCGCCTGCGGCAACGACGGCAGCGCCGCTGCCGGTCCTCCGACCTCCACCCGCACCACGTCCGCTCCGGCCTCCGCGCCCGCCGGACCGCACAACCAGGCCGACGTCACCTTCGCCCAGCGGATGATCCCGCACCACCGCCAGGCCGTCGTCATGGCCGGTACGGCCGGCGAACACGCCTCCTCCGCACAGGTGAAAGCCCTCGCCCGGGAGATCCGCGAGGAGCAGGAACCGGAGATCCGGACCATGACCACCTGGCTGAGAGCCTGGGGTGAGCGGGTGCCCCACGGCATGGAGGGCATGGGCCACGGCACCGCCTCAGCGATGCCCGGCATGATGAGCGACCACGCCATGCGCCGGCTGAAGAGCGCCTCCGGCACCGCCTTCGACACCATGTTCCTCACCATGATGATCAAGCACCACCAGGGCGCCGTCGCCATGGCCGAGACCGAGAAACAGCACGGCGTCTACGGCCCGGCCAAGAAGATGGCCGCCGGCGTCGTCACCACCCAGACCGCCGAGATCACCCGGATGCGCGCTCTGCTGGGAACCAGCTCACCACCGGCGACGACACGGTGAAACGCCCGCCGTGAGCGGCGCCACGGTGCCGCCCGTGGCCCGCCCCGCCGGGCGTCCCCATGAGGTGGTGGGGCGAACGGGGCGGGGGGAACGACGGACCGGCCGCCCGAGACCATGAGCCGACCCGGGACGTCGGCCGTGTCACGGCGCCAAGGAGAAGTAGTTCTCCTCTTCCTGGGAGAAGTGCAGCCGCAGGACGGTGTGCAGCCCGTAGAGGCAGGAACGCAGATCGTCGAGTTGACCGGCGTCCAGGCCGCCTCGGGTGTGGGCCAGGCGCAGATGCGTGGCGATGCGCCGGGAGAGCCGCTCGATCTCGGTATGGGCGCGGCTCATGGTGGCGGTGGTCTCGGGGCCGCCGAGCATGGGAGCGAGCGCGGGGTACAGCTGGTGCTCCTCGGCGTACTCGTGCGGCAGGAGCCGTTCGGTCAGCAGCCGGTGCGCCTCCTCGACGGCCGCCAGGGCCGGGGGGCCGGAGCTGTCGCAGAGGCGGTCGGCGGCGGCGCGTACCGCCTCGAGCACATCCTGGAGATCGTCGTGTTCCGCCGCGAAGCGGTGGATGAGCGCCTCGGCGGCCGGTGTGAGAGCCGGCCGCGCCGCCTGGTCGACGCGCAGGGCCCGCAGGGCGTTGAGGATGACGGCGATGTCGATGCCCTCCTGGAGCAGGGCACCGGCGGCGGGCGGGAGCAGGCCGGCCGCGGCCGCGGCCATGGCGGCGAGCGACAGCAGCATGCCGCCCAACGCGCTCTGCACGGCGATGCGCCGGGCGCGTCCGGCGATGGCGACGGCATCGGCGAGGCGGTCCACGCGGTCGGTGGTCAGCACGATGTCGGCGGCTTCGGAGGAGGCGGTGGAACCGCGGGCGCCCATGGCCACCCCGACGTCCGCCGCGGCGAGCGCCGGGGCGTCGTTGACGCCGTCGCCGACCATGACGGTGGCGGCGCGCTCGCGTTCGGCGCGGACCGCGGCGACCTTCTCCGCCGGACTCAGCTCGGCCCGTACGCCGTCGAGACCGAGGACGGCGGCGACTTCGTGCGCGGGTTCGGCACGGTCACCGGTGAGCATCATGATCCGCTCGATGCCCGCCGCCCGCAGGTGGCGCAGGGTCCTGGGGGCGTCGGAGCGTATGGGGTCGCGCAGCAGGAGGGCGCCGGCCATATGCCCGTCGACGGTCAGCCAGGCGACGGCCGCACCGTCGAGCAGCGCGCGGTTGTCCACCGCTCTGGCCCAGGACGGCACGGCACCTGTGGCGTCGATCCGGCCGATGGACGCCCGGTGGCCGTCCACGGTGCCCGAGGCGCCCCGGCCGGGGTCCTCGGTGACGTTCGACGCCGCGGGCAGTTCCAGTCCGCGTTCCCGGGCGGCGTCCACGATGGCGTGGGCCAGTACGTGGGGGGAGTACTGGTCGAGTGAGGCCGCCAGGCGCAGCACCCGCGCCGGCTTCCATCCCGGTGCGCCGGCCACGTCAAGGACGCGAGGACGGCCGCCGGTGAGGGTGCCGGTCTTGTCCAGCAGCAGGGTGCGGGCCCGGCCGAGGCTCTCCAGCGCGCCGCCGCCGCGGATCACCACGCCCAGGCGTGAGGCGCGGGACAGGCCGGAGACGATCGCGACCGGCGCGGCCAGCAGCAGCGGGCACGGGGTGGCGACCACCAGGACCGCCACCGCCCGTACCGCGGAGCCGCTCAGCAGCCAGGCCAGCCCGGCCACCGCGAGGGACAGGGGCAGGAACCAGGCCGCGTACCGGTCGGCCAGGCGGACCACCGGAGCGGATTCCGCGCCGGCCTGCCGGGCCAGCCGCACGATCTCGGCATAGGTGCTGTCCCGCTCCGTGGCGGTGGCCCTCAGGTCGAAGGCGCCGCCGGCGTTGATCACCCCGCTGCGGACGGCTTCGTCCCGCGCGTGCTCGACGTGCAGGGGTTCCCCAGTGAGCACCGACTCGTCCAGGACGGCGACGGCGCTCGCCACGCGGCCGTCGACCGGAACCACTTCCCCCGGGCCCACCACGAGCAGGTCACCGATGCGCACCTCGGCAAGCGGCACCGTGCTCACCCCGGCGTCGGTCAGGCGCCGGGCCGTGCGCGGCGCGCGTTCCACAAGGGCCCGCACATCGTGGGAGGCCCGCCGCTGAGCCGCGGCTTCGAGAGTGCGGCCGGTGGCCAGCATCAGCGCGATCAGCGCGCCGGCCAGGTACTCGCGCACGGCCAGGGTGCCGCCGAGCGCCAGGACCGCGATCAGGTCCACGCCCGCGTGACCACGCCGCAACGCGGCCACGACCCACCCCACCGCCGGGACGATCGCGCACACGGCCCCCAGGCCCCACAACAGATCCGCGAGACCGCCGGCACCGATGGCCCAGGCCACACCGCCGGCCGCCAGAGCGGCTGCCGTGACGGCGAGGAGGGACGGCTCCAGATGCGCGGAGACGGCGGCTGCCGAACGGCGGACCGGCCCCGCGGCGGCGCGGTCGTTCATGGGTACACCTCTGCTGTCCATCCTCGGCCCGCACCCGGTGCTGCACATCTCGGCGCCGGCCCCTGTGGAACAGCGGTCCGCCGGCCCCGCGGTCGTCGCCCCGGTCACCAGGCCAGTCGTCGTCCCGGACACCAGGCCGTGAGGGCGCCGGTCCCGCTCCGCACCCGTGGTGCTGACGAGCCGGGCGGCGATGGGGCGCGGGCTCGTCCCCGGCGTCGCGTCAGAGCCCGAACGCCGCGGTCACCCGGCGATCAAGATCATCTACGCTCATCGCGGTGTCGACCTCGATGGAGCGCAGTCGCAGACGCTCGGTTTCCTCCCGGAGGCGTGCGGTGAACATGCGATCACGTTCGGCGAGGTAGCGGCCGGCCCGTGCCGGATCGCTGGTTCTCGCGACGAATCCCTCCCCTGCCACGGACCGGCGCTGGATGGCGGAGTGCCGGAAAGCGGGCGTGGGAAGAAGCCAGACGGCGTGCTCGGGAGCGGCGAGGAGAGGCTTCACGAGACGGGGGAGCAACCGGAAGCCCTCAACGATGACGCGCGGTTCCGGCGGCAGGCGAAGAAGGTCTTCGACGATGAGGGCGAAGCCTTCGCCCCGAAACCAGTGGAACGTCTCCAGCATGACCTCCGGAGAGCGGTTCACCCACCGCTGGTCCATGTCCATGGCGATGAACCGGTGGAGGAAGGGGGCTTCCTCGGCGGTGGTCCGCGCGGCGTGATCCCCCATCACGTCGTCGGTCGCGTAGAGGCGCCAACCGTAGCGGTCGGCGAGCCTGCGGGCGATCGTCGACTTGCCCGCACCGCTTCCGCCGCCGAGCCACAGGACGTGCCGCAGCCGTGCCGGGAGCTGTGCGGCGTCGGCCACTTCTTCATGCTGTCCGGACCGCATCCCTCTTCCGATTCCATGAGACGACCAGGGCGCTTCTCATTGTGGTCCCCCCGCTCGTCCACCTGCCCCCGCCTCGTGCCCCGGGCGCGCGACCGGCCCCGCGGGGTGCCTCGGCGGGGCCGGTCGCATATGCGGTGCTGGTCCATCAGCCGCGTCCGCCCCTCTTCACGGCCCGCCCGCTCCGCGATCGTGCGGAAAGATGGCCAGCGGGCAATGAGCTTTGTGCAGCAGGACGTGGAGGACCTGGCCCGACGGCGAGCCGAGACTCTCCGTCACCCGGTGGCCTACGGCCAGCAGGTCGGCATGCTCCGTTGCCCGCAGGAGCGGGTCTGCCCAGGATTTCGCGTTGGCCACCTGCGTGCTGACGGTCAGGTCCGGAAATTCCCGCCTGAGGCGATCGGCCAGGCGTGCCAGCTCGGCGGCGGGCTGGTGTGCCGGGCCGTCCGGCCTGTGCGCCGTGAGCACAGCGCTGCCGAGGGTGTGCAGGGGCGTCCGGACAGTGGTGAGCCGCAGTGACGCCTGGCGCAGCTGGGATTCGGCTGCGGCGAGGCGCAACCAGTCGAAGTCCTCCGCGTGGTGCACAGCGGCTACCACGACTCCGGTGGCCGGCCGGCCGGTGTCGCCGCGGACGACGATCACGGGTTCCTTGGGATGTGTGGTGAGCTGCAGAGCCACCGAACCCAGCAAGAACTCCTCGAAACCGTTGATGTCCCGGCTGCCGACCACGATGGTGCCCTCGGTCTGCGCAGCCGTGCGCAGAGCGGCTGCCGGGGTGCTGTGGGTGAGTTCGGTGACGACATGGAGGAGCGGGAAGGCATGGCGCACCGCCTGGACGGTGCGATCCAGCAGGGCGGTGTTGGCCTGGTCGATGGCGGCGAGGTCGGTTCCGGACAGCAGGATTCCCATGTGCTCGGTGCTCGCCGCGTGGAGAACGCACAGGGTCCGGCCCCGCAAGGCGGCCTCAGCGGCCGCCCACAGGGCCACCGCCTGGGCATGTGGTGAGTGATCGACACCGACGACGACCGGTCCTGTGGGCACGCTCGGACCAGAGTTCACGCTTCCTCCAGCAGGCGGCTCCATCCAAAGACGCAGCCACTCAGACCGTGTCCCCACCGTGCGGGGGGCACGGCAGCGTGCGGACCGTCGGTGCACGGGCACCGCGGCCACGGAAAGTGGTGATCGTAGCGGTTCCCCGTCGCGGCCCAGGGGGACGTCGCCGACATGCCGTGGGCAGGTCACCCCCCTGCACCACCAGGTTGCGCCGGAGGGCTCAGGACGGCATCCGGCGAACGTGACCGGAAGGTACGCCCGCGCGGTCGGCCGACGGCCGACCGCGCGGGTCACTGCCGGACAGGGGGTACCGCCTGGGGCGGGAGCTTCCGGCCGCGCTTGGCGCGCCACCGATGGCCGCCCTCCCCGGGAGCCCGGGAAGAGACGGCCCTGCGCGACAGTGGTGAGGCTCATGACGCGGCCACGGAAACCGGTTCATGACGAGAGGCCGGGGCGGCCGGACCGTCCGGCGATCTCTCCGGAGGTTGGCAAGAGGCATCCGCCACCGGGCACGGCCGGCGTCAGCGCGGCAGAAGCGGCACCAGCACGATCCCGACGAGATCCACCGAGAAATGCATCACGATCGGCGCCAGGAGACTTCGCCGCCACAGGTAGACAACGGCGAAGACCAGGCCGGTCGTGCCCACGGTCAGCACCCCCGCCCCTCCTTCGTAACCGTGACCGACCGAGAAGACCGCCGACGACAGCACCACCGCCCAGGGACGGCTGCGCAGCACGCTCGCGAACCGCAGGATCAGATATCCGCGAAAGATCGTCTCCTCGGCCACCGCGACCACCGCGACGAGCGCCACGGCGAGCAGCACCTCACCCGGCGTGGGCGCGGGCAGCAGCCCCGACGCGGACGACCGCGGCCCGGACAGCCCCGCGGCCCGGAGAGCCGCGGCCAGCGCCGACATACCGACCAGTACCGGCGCCGAGAGGACGATCCCCCAGGCGATCTCCCGCCCCGCGCCGCGGCGGACCCAGCCAATGGCCGCGACAGTCTGCCGGTCACGGGAGAGCAGGAGAAGAATCAGGGCCACCAGACCCACATCGCGCAGCACCGTCGCGACCGCTGCCAGGGAGAACGGCAACCTGCCCTGGCCGACCGCGAGGAACGACAAGGCCATCGACGGCATGATCAACAGCAGGAAGACCCCCGTCTCCGCCAGCTCCTGGCGACGGGAGAGGAACTCCGCGGACGGCCCGTGCTGCATGAGAGCTCTCCAGGTATGTGGTGCGAATACGTGGTGCGAATACGTGACGGGCAGGCTCATCGAGGATCTCATCGGGCAGTGATGAGTGGGCGGTACACGAACGACGGGCGGGGGCGGCCCCTTCGGGAGCCGGCCGGAACGGAACCGGTGCGCGGACCCGCCGCCGTCCTGGGCGGGAGCCGACGCTCGTCCCGCTGCGGCGGGGCCCGGTCAGGAACCGCCGAGCCGGACGGCTTTGACGAGCAGGAGCAGAGCGCTGAGGATCAGATAGCCGCGCAGGGCCGTCATGCCCAGCCTGGTTCCGGCGGACCAGCGCACCGGCTGCAGCAGCGCCAGGGGTGGCATGCGCCAGGCGAGTTTCTCGGCGGGCGACATCGCGGGCACCTCCCGGACAGGCCCGCGGCGCCGGGTCAGGCGGAGGCCGACGGCGGTGGCGATCAGCCCTGTGACCAGCACGGCCGCCAGCCAGATCGTGAGCCGGGTGACGTTGACCCGGGGGAAGAGCGTAGTGGCCATCAGCGTGCCGGAGAGCATCAGCAGGACGGCGATGATGACGGTGGCGACCACGTTCAGCCAGCGGGGGTTGACCCACGGGCCGAGTACCTCGGTGTCGTTGCACAGCAGGAGCAGGAACACGCTCGCGGAGGGCAGCAGCAGTCCGGCCAGCGCCTGGACGGCCTCGGTGATCAGGCCCAGGGGGGCGCCCGGGAGCAGCACGACGGCGGCGGCGACCAGGACCAGCAGGCTGTAGGAGGCGTAGAACCGCTTGGCCTCGCCGAAGCGGCGGTGCAGGGAGTGGCGCAGGTTGAACACGTCGCCGAAGGCGTAGCTGGTGGCCAGGGTGACCGCCGCCGCTCCGATGATGCTGGCGTCCAGCAGGACGATCGCGAACATCACGCCGAGCACGGGGTCGCGGCGGCCGAGGGCGTCGGCGACTCCGGCGGCGTCGGTGAAGTGGCCGTGCGCGGCGGTGCCGCGGGCCGCGAAGTCGGCGATCATGACCAACGCGGCGGCGCCCGCGACGACCACGAGGGAGCCGATCACCGTATCGGCGCGCTCGTAGCCGATGAAGCGGGGGGTGATGCGTTTGTCGATCACGTTGGACTGCTGGAAGAACAGCTGCCAGGGGGCGACGGTGGTGCCGACGACCGCGATGATCAGCAGGACCGCCTCGCTGGTGACGCCGCCCTGGACGCCCGGCACGACGAAGTCGTGGGCGGCGCGGCCCCACCGCGGCTGGGCCATGAAGGTCAGCGGGACCAGCAGCAGGCTGGCGCCGATGAAGGCGAACATGGCCCGCTCCCAGCGGCGGAACGAACCACTGGCGGCCACGGCGATCAGGGCGAGGGCGGCTGCCGGAACGACGACGTAGCGCGAGAGGCCGAGGTACTCGCAGGCCAGAGTGACGCCGATGAATTCCGTCACGATGGTGAGGAAGTTCAGCAGGAACAGGTCACCGACGCTGAACCAGCCCCAGAAACGGCCGAACCGCTCGGTGATCAGGCGTGCGTGGCCGACGCCGGTGACCGCGCCCAGCCGTACGACCATCTCCTGGTTGACGATCAGGACCGGGATGAGCAGGAGCAGCACCCACAGCAGGGAGTAGCCGTAGTTCTGGCCCGCCTGCGCGTAGGTGGCGATGCCGCCCGCGTCGTTGTCACCGACCATCACGATGATGCCGGGGCCGATGATGGCCAGCAGGGTCAGCAGCCGGGCTCTGCAGCCGGGACGCTCCTCGACGCGTTCGCGGGGGATGCGGCCGAAAGCGCCCCGGATCTCGCCGAGGTGGGCCTCGTCGAGGACGGCGCTGGGCCGTGCGGGGCGTGACGGTGGCGGTGCGGGGCGTGACGGCCGTGCGGGGCGCGACGGTGGCGGTGCGGGGCGGGCCCCGGGTTTCCCCGCGGACGGCTCGGCACGGCGTCCCGGGGGCCCTGGTGGACGCTTCTCCTCCGGCGCCTGCGGGGGCTGCCCGCGCTCGGAGGGTTCCGCGGGCCGCTTCCGCTCCGCCGGGCGGGGCTCTGCCGGGTGGGGCTCCGCCGGTCCGGCCGGGGCCTGCGCGCGGTCCGGGGCCTGCGCGCGGTCCGGGGGCTGGGGGTGCTCGGGTCCGGGGCGGTCCGGGGGCTCGGGGCGGGCGGGGTCCTGCGGGCGGCGGGCCGGGGGGTGGGGGGGG
>NZ_BBOX01000084.1 GCF_001553455.1 Streptomyces hygroscopicus subsp. hygroscopicus | reverse complement strand
GTCCGGGGGCTGGGGGTGGTCGGCTCCGTCGGCGGGCCGGTCGTCTCCGCTCATGATCCGGGCGGCGTGTCGTGCGGGACATCTCCGGGCCCGGGCTCCGCCACGCGATGTGCGGGGTGCGGTGCGGGCTCGCGCCGGCGCCAGTCCTGCGGGATGACCATGTCCAGGACGTCGTCGACCGTGATGACGCCCAGGACGCGGTCCTCGTCGTCGGCCACCGCGACGGTGAGCAGGTTGTAGTCGGTCATCAGCAGGGCGACGTCCTCGACGTCCGTGTCCGGCCCGGCCCGGACCGGATCGCGATCCGCCACGTCCTCCAGCCGCGCGGCTGGGTCGGCCTGCAGCAACTCCACGAGGGTGACCACACCGAGCAGCCGCCGCTCCTCCCCGACCAGGTACACGCTGGTCAGTGCCTCGGGCTGCAGGGTGCGGGCCTCGCCTGCCGCCCGCAGCGCCTCCGCCACGGTGCTGCTGGCCGCCATGGTCAGGACATCGAGCGCCATGAGCCCCCCGGCGCTGGAGGGGTTGAAACCCATGAGCGTCAGCACCTTGGTGCGCTGCCCGGCGGGGAGCGCGTCCAGGACCGGCCGGCGTCGGCTCTGCGGGAGGTCGTTGATGGCGTCCGCCGCGTCGTCGGCGCGCATCCGGGCGATCACCTGGGCGATCTCGGTGTCGCTGCGCTCGCGCAGCAGGCGGGTCTGCGAGTCCGGCTCCAGCTCCTCGAACACATCGGCCTCGAGCTCGGGGTCGGCGTGAACGGTCTGCAGGATCTCGTGCGACTCGGTGCGGTTGGCGTCCTCCAGCAGATCCGCGATGTCCGCGGGCTTGAGCCGGCCCAGGCGGGCGAACGGCCCGCGTACCCGGGCGGAGCGGGCGTGGCCGATCAACGGCTCGAAGGACTTCCAGTCCCGCCAGTCGGGCCGTGCGGCATGACCGGCGAGGACACCCCAGAAGCGCGGCGGTCTCCGCGTGTCCAGGCAGGTCAGCACCCATCCGTCCGGGCGCTGCCGCAACTCGATGTCGTACGCCCTCACCAGCTCGGCGTCGGCGACGTCGATGACCCGGTGGCCCAACACGTCCGCCCGCAGCAGCACCTCGCCCTCGCGCCGCTCGAAGTGGCGCAGGTCCACCCGCGGGCTGGCCAGGGTGATCTTCTCTGCGCCCAGGTCGGCGACCTGCTCGGCGGGCAGGAAGACCTCGCGTCCGGCCACGCGTGCGACCAGCCCGGTGACCAGCGGATAGTCCCGCCCCCGCAGCCGCACGATGACATCGGCGAGCCTTCCCACCACCTCGCCGTCGCCCCCGACCAACGGTCGGCGCAGTAGCTGAGCAAGATATACGGCACGTTCCACACCTTCACGCTAGACATATCTGTGCCAATGAGGGCAGAAGGTGCGGTGGGGCGTCGATGTGTCGGGAGAGGCCGGCCAGGTCCGCGCCACGGCCCGGTCACCGGGACGACCGCGCTGGGGTCCGCCTCCGGCGCTGTCGCACAGGCTGTGCGCGCGGTGCTCCCTGACCGCGCACAGGTGTGGATGCGTGGTGCTCTCCCGGACAGGGCGCACAGGTTGGGTGTGTGGTGCTCTCCCGGATCGCGCGCACAGGTTGCGTGCCTGGCGCTCCTGGACCGCGCGCACGGCCCGGGAGCACCAAGGCGCCGGGTCAGGCGGCGGAGGGCTGGGGCGTGCGCGCGGACGCGGTGAGCCGTCCGGGGCGGGCGAGAGCGGCGACGGCCCCCCGCACAGCCGGCCCCGGTCGCCGCCAGGGTGAGCCACATCAGCCACGTCGCGCCGCGGGCGTGGACGTGGTCCCACAGGGCCCCGCACGCCAGGGTCCCCAGCGTGATGCCCAGACCGGAGACGGTGTTGGAGAAGCCGTAGTGGGTGGCCACCAGCTTCTGCCCGGACAGCGCGACGACGGTGTCCATCTCGAAGGGATAGGCCACCGCGCCGGCTGCGGCGAGGAGCGCGACCGCGGCCATCAGCGCTCCCGGCACCGCCAGGGTGGACGACGAGGGGGCCAGAGCCAGGGGGAGGGAAGCGGTACCCATCCCGGCGAGACCGGCGATGAGAGCCCGCTGGGGGTGAAGCGGCGCTTGGCCCAGCCGGTCAGCCGCAGTTGTCCGGCCACCGCGACGCCTGCGGAGACGACGAACAGCCCGTCGGTGGCCTTCGTGCCGTCCGCGCCCAGGGCGGCATCGGCGGCGAGGGGGAGGGCGAGGTAGACCTGGATGGTCAGCAGGTAGGAGCCGGTCATCGCCACCGAGAACGGCAGGAACGGCCGGTTCGCCGCCACCTGGCGCCACTGCGCCCACACCCCGCCGGCGGCGGGCCCGGCCCGGCGGTCCCCGGGGGCTGCGCCGTAACCCCGGGGGAGGGCGCGGGCCTGCAGCACGCTCAGGGCGGCGAAGATCGCCGCCGCCACCGTACACACCAACCGGAAGTCGGCCGCCGGCAGCGCCGGCCTCACCAGCGGGCCGAGCACCATCCCGGCCCGGTAGTACACGTTGAACGTCGCGATGCCGGGGCCGCTCCGGCATGCCGCGAGCGTCCGATGACGACGGCCGCCGCCTGCTGCATCCGCAGCGCCTCCCGGCCGAGCGTCGCGGTGCCGTCCTCGGTGAGCCGGTAGTAGCGGCGCGCCCGCCCGTCCACGATCTCCTCATGGCCGGCGGCCACCAGCCCGGCCCGGAGACACTCTTCCTCAAGGACCGGCCGAAAACAGTCGCCCCCTGGGGCTGAGCCGGGACAATCCACGCATGGCACGAACGTTTGAGGACCTGGTGACGGAGGCGGAGTCGGCTCCGGTGGACGGCTGGGACTTCTCCTGGCTGCGGGGGCGCGCCACCGAGCAGCGCCCGTCGTGGGGCTACCAGCGCATGATGGGTGAGCGAATGGCGCGGGCCTCGGCCGCGCTGGACATCCAGACGGGTGGCGGGGAAGTACTGGCCGGTGTGCCGGAACTGCCGCCGCTGGCGGTGGCCACGGAGTCCTGGCCGCCGAACGTGTCCAAGGCCACCCGGCTGCTGCACCCCCGGGGCGTGGCGGTCGTCGCCGATGAGGACGAGCCGCCGCTGCCGTTCGCCGACAAAGCCTTCGACCTGGTGGTCAGCCGGCACCCGGTGACCGTGTGGTGGGAGGAGGTCGCCCGGGTGCTCCGGCCGGGCGGCGCATACTTCTCGCAGCAGGTAGGCCCCGCCAGCGTCTTCGAACTGGTCGAGTACTTCCTCGGCCCACAGCCGGAGGAGGTGCGCCGCAGACGGCATCCCGACGACGCCCGTCGGGCCGCCGAGGCCGCCGGGCTGGAGGTCGTGGATCTGCGCTCGGAGTCCCTGCGCGTCGAATTCTCCGACATCGGCGCGGTGATCTACTTCCTGCGCAAGGTGATCTGGATGGTGCCGGGCTTCACCGTCGGCCAGTACCGAGACCGGCTGCACCAGCTGCACCAGCAGATCCAGCGCGAGGGGCCGTTCATCGCCCACGCCGCGCGCTTCCTCATCGAGGCCCGCAAGCCCGCCTGACACCGGCCGACCGCGACCCCTCACGCTGCCCCGTCCTGCCCCATCGGTCCCGTCCCACCAGCCGCGCCGCTCGAGGACCCGCGGGCCGAGGCCGTACGGCGGCCAAGGCCCCGCGGGCCGAAGACGCGCGGCTCGTCGCCGAGCCGGGTAGCGACGTGGCCCGGTTGGGCGGGCGGCATGCCGCTGCCGGCACCCCGCATCGCGTGACTCCGGCCCAGACACGTTCGGCCGCTGGTGTCACGGGGACCCCTCACGAATCGAGCACGGCGGCGACGGCCTCGATCTCGACGAGCTGGTCCTTGTAGCCGAGCACCGTGACACCCATCAGAGTGCTGGGGACGTCATGGTCGGCGAACGAGTCCCGGACCACCTCCCAGGCGGCCACCAGATCCTCCCGCCGGGCCGATGCGACGAGGACCCGTGTACTGATGACGTCCTGGAGTGACGCGCCGGAGGCAGCCAGAGCAGCCTGCATGTTCTCGACGGCCTTCAACGCCTGCCCCGCGTAGTCTCCGATCGCCGCCGTCGAGCCGTCGTCGTTCAGGGGACACGCCCCGGCAAGGAAGATCAGGCGGGACTCGGCGGGAGCAGTGGCCGCATAGGCGTACTCGGCGACATCGGACAAGGAAGCGGAGCGGATCAGAGTGACGGCACGAGCCACGGTCGTCGGGTCCTTTCCCATCGGGTGTGAGCGCGGACATCCTGCCAGCGGCCCGTTGATACCCGCCTTCCCTTTTCCCCCGGCCCCACAGCAACGCGCCGTTGTTTCTGGTCGGATGGTGTACGGCGGGGGTGGGCGGCCCCCGACCACCGGACGGGTAACCACTCGGCCGACCAACGCTTCGACTTCACCATCACGCTGGTGCTCGACGGCCTCGCGCGCCGCTGAGACCACCCGCGCGAGCGCGCCGGAGCGGCGCGGCCCTGCCGTGGGCCGTGGCGGCCGCGGTGCCGGCATCGCGCACCTGCGCTCCAGGCCGCCTCGGCGGCCGGACCGGACCCCGTGGTGGTGGCACCCTGACGGCCGAGAGGCGCACACCGTCGTCGGCCGCGACTACCACGACGACCTGCTGTTCGCCGCCTGCGCCATGCACGACCTCGGTGTGGCGTCGGACGGCCCGCACAACCAGCGGTTCGAGGTCGAAGGGGCTGACCGCGCCGCTGCTCTCCTCCTCGAACGCGGGGTGCCCGCGGCGGACGCCGACGAGGTCTGGCAGGCGATCGCCCTGCACACTTCTCCGGGCATCGCGGAACGCCGCGGAACGCTGTGCGTGCTCGTCCGCGAAGGCGTCGGGCTCGACTTCGGCGGCCCGCTCGGAGCCCATCACATCGACGCCGTCACCGACGAGCAGGCCGACGCCATCCACCATGCCTATCCCCGGCTGGAGATGGCCCGCTCACTCACCGACGCGATCGTCGCGCAGGCCGCCAAGGATCCGAGGAACGCACCGCGCTACTCCATTCCCGGCGAATTCCTCCGCGAGCGCGGGAAATTCGGCCAAACCTGACTGGAGCACGCCTGCCGTTCGTCTCGGTGGGGCAGCTGACGTTCCCCCAATCCACGACCCGGTGAGCGCGGAAAGGAACTCATCGCGGTGACCGTCCGCCCCGTCGCCGCCACTGCGCGCCGGCACGGCTGCCACGTCGAGGTTCCGCCGGCGCGCACCGGGTTCCTCGGGGCCGGGCAGCGCCTCGCCAACGCCCCCTACCCTGCTTGGTCGATCACCGGCTCCGGGGCGGTGCGGGACGGGTCGGCGGTCGTGGGGGAGGCCGGTGCCGTACGGGCACGGCGGGAGCCCAGGGCCGCGAAGAGCACGGCCGGAACCACCAGACCGACGAGCCACGAGATGTCGGCACCGCCGAGCGGAGCCACCAGGGGGCCGGTGTAGAAGCTGGTGGACAGGAACGGGAACTGGGCGGCGAGACCCACGCCGTAGACCAGCAGGGCGTCCCAGCGCCAGCCGCCGTAACGGCCGTGGGGATCGCTCAGGGCCGGCAGGTCGTACCGCTCCTTGGAGAGCAGGTAGTAGTCCACCAGGTTGATCGCCGACCACGGGGTGAAGAACGTCAGCAGGAACAGCAGGAAGTCGGCGAAGGAGTCGAGGAACGACGTGCGCCCCGCGAGCGCCACGGCCGTGCCCGCGACCATGATGCCCAGGATGTAGGCGGTACGACCGCGCTGCGACAGCACCCGCTGGCCGCGGAACCCGCTGACGCTGGTCACCAGGGACATGAATCCGCCGTAGGTGTTGAGCACGTTCACCGTCAGCTTGCCCAGCGCGATGACGAAGTACAGGAAGGACGCCACCAGACCGGTGCCGCCCAGGCCCACCACGTAGCCGACCTGGTCGTCCACGAAGGCCGTACCGGCGGTGGCCGCGACCAGCACACCGAAGCTCATCGACCACTGGGCGCCCAGTACCGAGCCGGCCAGGGTCCAGCCGAACGTGGCCCGTGCGGACGTGGTGCGCGGCAGATAGCGGGAGTAGTCCGCCACGTACGGCCCGAACGCCAGCTGCCACGACGCGGACAGGGACATGGCCAGCAGGAACATCGGCAGCGTGAAGTGGTGCTGGTGCGCGAGGTGCGCGAGGTCCGCTCGTTCCAGCAGGCGCGCACCCAGGTAGACGAAGGCCAGCGCGCACACCACGCTGGCCACCCGGCCCAGGGCGTGGATCACCCGGTAGCCCACGGTCGCCATGACGCCGGTCACCAGGGCGAAGACGACGATGCCGGGCACGGGGCCGAGGTGCGTCAGCTTGCCGACCGCCTGGCCGGCGAGCACGGAGCCGCTGGCGAAGAACCCGATGTACATCACGACCACCAGGACCAGCGGTACGACCGCCCCGCGCACCCCGAACTGTGCCCGCGAGGAGATCATCTGCGGCAGCCCCAGCCGGGGCCCCTGCGCCGAGTGCAGGGCCATGACCGCCCCGCCCAGCAGATTGCCGGCCAGCAGTCCCACCACGGACCAGACCACGTCACCGCCGAAGACGACGGCGAGCGCCCCGGTCACGACCGTGGTGATCTGAAGGTTGGCCCCGAGCCAGAGGGTGAACTGCGAGAACGCCGTCCCATGGCGCTCCTCGTCGGGGATGACGTCGATGGAACGCCGTTCGACCATGGCCTGTGCCACCACGTGCTCCGTCCTGCCGTTCCTCGGCGGGGTCCGGCACGCCAGAGCCGGGGCCGTGCCACCGCCTGTATATGCCTATGCAGGGTTCCTCTTCTCTGAATGGATTGCAATACCCTCCGGTGAATCGGTGGTTAAGAAGACCTCACGGCCCCTCCGCGACGGGACCCGACAGCCCCATCCGGCGGACCGACCGCGCGGACCGACCGCGCGGCTCGGTATCACGGCTCGGCTCCGCCTGGGGCCTCCCGCCCCGGCGCGGCCACCGGCCCGGGGCCTTCGGGCGCGCCGCCACGGGTTCGGGACGACGTCGCGGGTTCGGGACGACGTCGCGGGTTCGGGACGACGTCGCGGGTGCGCGGCATCACCCTTCGGCTCTCGGCGCGGGCGTCGTGCACCTCGCGGGCGGCGAGCCCATCCGCCATGTGCCGCCCCCGCCACTCCATGAGCGCACGCCGCGTCCTGCGGGGCCTGCTTGCGCAAGTGTTGCTGGAACAGCAGGCCATAGCGGTCGATCCGCCACAACCGCGCGAAGACCACCATGACGGTGCCCATTCGGGGTTGCACGGCGGCCGGTGCGGCGGTGCGTCGGGCCGAGCCGCTGACGGGCGGCGCCGGGCGGCGCCCGGCGGGGCTGCCCCGGGGCTCGCCCCGGGGCAGTGGGCGAGGGTGCCGCCTCAGACCGTCGTGGCCGTCCACCGCTGCTGGGATTCCCCGTGGCAGTCCCACTGGGTGAGCTGGGTCAGGACGGTGCCGTTGAGGGTCTGGTCCATGCACTTGCCGCTGTACTTGTTGACCAGCGTGAACTGGTCGCTGTTCTCGACGCTGACGCGCGCCCAGAGCTGGTCCTCGTAGCCCGGGTTACAGCCGTATCCCGCCAGCTGGTGGCCGTTGTCCACACTGTGGTAGCCGTTGACCAGGCACGTCCCCGACGCCTTGTTCCGCAGATGGAACCAGTTGCCCTGGACCGGGACGACCTCCCACTGCTGGTTCGTGCCTCCGTGCTCGGGGTACAAGGTGACGGGCGTGCCGTCCGTCGACGAACCGTAGGCCAGATCCGCCACCGGATTCGGGTCCTTCACCGTGTGCAGGATGACGGTTTGCCCGGCCGCCCGGGTGGCTGGCCCCCCGGGCGCCGCGGCGCCGGCCGGGGTCACCGCCAGGCCGGTGAGCGCCAGGGCGAGGAGCGTTCCGCCGAGAGCTGCCTGCCGTACCAAGGACATGCGTGTCCCGGCCTTTCTCCTTCGTGGTGGCCCGTCCGCCGGGAGGGCGTGACGGTGCGGGAACCAGACTCGGGAGGGAACGGTCGTTGTGGTACGGCACGGCCAGCAAACCACCTAAAAGGTGGAAGAGTTGTCGAGTGGGGCCATGTCCGGAATGCGCCTGCGGAAACCGATGCCGCACACGGCCGCGCGGTCACCCTCCGGGGCGTGCGGCGGGCGCGGATGCCGGTCCCTCCTTGCCGCGACGGCCGACCTGGTGCACACGGTGGATCCGCAGCGCCAGCTGGATCTCCAGCGCGCGTTCCGGGTGGTCCCAGTCCTGCCCCAGGAGCGCGGCCACCCTCTCCAGGCGCTGCACCACGGTGTTGACGTGGACGTGCAGCAGGTCCTTGGCCCGGATGTGGCTGCCGTTCACGGCGAAATACGCCTCCAGCGTCCTGACCAGTTCGGTTCCCCTGCGCTCGTCCCACCGCAGGACGGGGCCCAGGGCCCGGTCGACGAAGCCCCCGGTGTCCTGTTCCCGGCCCAGCAGAACCCCGAGGAAGCCCAGGTCCGCGGCGCAGGCGCCGTCACCGGTGAGGCCCAGCACCCGCATGGCGCTCAGACAGCGGCTGCCCTCGGCGTAGCAGCCGGGCAGGGCTGCCACCCCCTGGCACGGCCCTGCGGCGACCACGCTCACGGGTGTGCCGAGCCCCTGGGAGAGGTGGTCGGCGGCGGCCCGGGCGGCCTGACCGGGCTCCGTTCCGTCGTCGGGGACCAGCATGACCACGTGGTGCCCGTACTCGCAGCACAGGCCCGCACGGCCGAAGAGGTACTGCTGGGCCCCGGCGGTCAGCCTGCCGTCCGGATCCGTCTCGGCCTCGGCGACCAGCACCAGGTGCGGCCGGGTCAGGTCCACGCCGAGCCGGTGGCCGCGTTCGGCGAGGAGCACCGGATCGCGGCCCGCTCCCTCCAAGAGGTCGGTGAGCAGTTCGCCGCGCACGCGGTTCTCGGTTTCGACCACGGTACGGCGCAGCAGCAGGAGCAGCGCGGTGATGGTGCCGGTGCGCTCGAACAGCCGGCGGTCGGGGCCGTCCAGGTCCGGGCGCCCGTGGAAGGCCAGGCTGCCGAGCAGTTCCTGGCCGGCCAGCACGGCGCAGTACCAGCACTCGCCGTCGCGGACGGAACGGCCCTCGGCGCGGGCGCGGGCGACGGCTCCCAGGAGCGCCTCCGGATCCGGCGGACGGGCCCCCGCCTCGCCGCCCGCCTGGGCCAGCACCTCGCCGCGCGGGTCGAAGATGGTCAGTCGGCCGCCAAGGAACTCGGCCACCGCGGCGGCCACTTCGGACACCTCCGAGCCGCGCAGCACCAGATCGGTCAGCCGGTCGTGCGCTTCGGCGGCGCGCTGTGTGGACAACGCGTGTTCCTGGATGACGGCGTTGGCCTCGGTGAGTTCCGCCGCGGCGTTCTTGGCGTCGGCGAGCGCCCTGGCGGTGTCGATCGCGATGGCGGCGTGCGCGGCCAGCGAGCTGAGCAGGGCCACCTCGTCCGGGGAGAAGCTGCGGGGGCCGCGGTCGGCCGCGAACAGGACACCGATGACATTGCGGTCGCCGGCCGGGCCCGACCCGAGGAGCAGCGGTACGCCGAGGATGGCGACGAGCCCCTCGTCCAGGACTCCGTGGTCGATGGTCCGGGTGTGCTGGAACCGTTCGTCCGTGCGGTAGTCCGGGGACGCGTAGGGACGCATGGTCTGGGCCACCAGCCCGCCCAACCCCTCGCCCAGCTTGAGCCTGAGCTGCTGGAAGGCGAGCGAGACCGAGCCGTCGGTGACCCGCATGAAGGTGTCCTGGGCCGCCTCGTCCACCAGGGTGAGGTAGGCGGTGTCCGTCCTCAGCAGCGTTCTGGCGCGCCGCACGATCGAGCGCAGTACCGCGTCGAGGTCGCGCAGGGCGGCCAGGTCGCCGGCGGTGTCGAACAGCGCCGTGAGTTCGGCTTCGCGGCGGCGCTGGCGGCGGAGCACCTGCCGGACCCCGAGGGCGGTGGCGACGGCCCGGTCGATCTCTTCCAGATCGTCGCCGGCGACGCCGTCGGCGCGGGCCCGCGCGGCCACCGCCGTGAACTGCTCGGCGGAGGCGTCCGTGGCCAGCAGCTCCATCAGGTGCCGCAGGGCGGCGGTGGAACGGACAGGGGTCTGTGACATGGAACGAACCTCGGGGAGGGCGGGTGCGTGCCGACGGACGCCCGCGGGGACGGCGGTGCGGGGCACCGGACGGTCAGTGCGCGGTCCAGCCACCGTCCAGCGGCAGCGAGGTGCCGGTGACGAAGCCGGCGGCCTCGGAACACAGCCACAGCACCGCGGAGGCGACTTCCTCCGGCTCGATGAGACGCTTGATGGCGCTGCGCTCCAGCAGGACCTTCTCCAGCACCGCCGACTCCTCGACGCCGTGCGAGCGGGCCTGGTCGGCGAGCTGTGCCTCGACCAAGGGGGTGCGGACGTACCCGGGATTCACGCAGTTCGACGTGACGCCATGGGGCGCCCCCTCCAGGGCGGCGACCTTGCTCAGCCCCTCCATCGCGTGCTTGGCGGCCACGTAGGCGCCTTTGAAGGCCGAGGCCCGCAGTCCGTGCACGGAGGAGAGGTTCACGATGCGGCCCCACCCGCGTGCGTACATGTGGGGCAGCGCGCGCCGGATGATGCGGAACGGGGCCTCGACCATGATTTTCTGGATGAGGACGAAGCGGTCCGGCGGGAACTCGTGCAGCGGCGCGATGTGCTGGAGCCCGGCATTGTTGACGACGATGTCGACGTCGGCGGGGAGGCCGTCGATGGCCTTCGGGTCGGAGAGGTCGGCCACGCAGGGGGCGCCGCCGATCTCCTCGGCCACCCGCTCGGCGGCCTCCTCGGCCAGATCGACGACGTACACGAAGGCCCCGGCGTCGGCGAGGGCGACGGCACAGGCCCGGCCGATGCCGCTCGCCGCGCCGGTCACCAGGGCGCCGCGCCCTTTCAGGAACTGGTGTGCGGAGGCGGCGGACGCGTCGAAGCGGACCTGCCGGGCAGCGTCGCCCTCCGCGGTGCGGGTGGAGTTCATGCCGTCACGGTAGGCAGTGGGCCCGCCCCTGGACATGGTGGGGGACACCATGCCCGAAGCGGTCGGGGCGGTTGCCGCCCACATGGGGACCGCCACGTGGCGGCGTGACCCGGCACCGTCCGCGGGCCCGGGGAAGCGGAATGACGGGTACGAAGCACGGCGGCATGCACGGCGTCAACGGCCGGCCGCCCCAGCACGGCCCGGCTCGACCACGATGGTGAACTGCCCTTGGCCAGGGGACCTTGATGCGGCTGAAGGTCGAGCATCTGTCCAAGGACCCCCCCGGCCCGGGTCCGCCGGGGGGGCAGCTACATTCTTTCCGCGCAGCCAAAAGGGCTCTCGACAAGCCCTGTCGTTGCAGGTCAGGAGCGTTTCTCGGGTTTGTGGTCAAGCTTCGGGCAACCCACCTCGCGAAAACCCGGGGCTAGTCGGATTGAGTGCCATCGGTGTCCGTCCCGCTGCGCCGGGCTATGAGTTCGTCCTCGATGCGCCGGAGCGTGGCATTGACGATCTCGATGGTGGCGGGGTCGTCGATGATGCCCCGGAGGGTCCGGTCCCAGTTGTCGCGAAGGATCTGGTGATTCTGGTGGGCCTTGTCGGTGGGGTACAGGCGCACGCCTCGGGCGTTGCGGTCGTCCACGACGCGATCCACGAGCCCCCTCTTTTCCAGGCCGCGCAGTACCCGGCTGAAGTTGCTCGACGGGAGCAGGGTCGCCTCCGAGGCGGCTCGTGCGGACGTGCCGGGGTGGTGGTGGATGAACCGCATGACGCTGATCTCGATCGGTGTGCACGGCTCGAAGGCGGGGTCCGTCGGGGGCCGAAGCTGTCGCCCCACGGCGAAGACCAGGTCGGCCAGTTCGTGGAGACTGGCGGCTTTGACGTCGCTCATGTCACGAGGATACCTTCCTATTACTTGATAGCTGTCAGTTGATAGCATTGAATGGCGGGCGGCCCCCGTGCCTCGAAGGCCGTGGCGCTGCTCAGGCAATCCACCGAGCAATCCACCGACTCATGGATGAGGAATCCCCTATGGACATCAGCGGAGCCGTCGTACTCGTGACCGGAGCGTCGTCAGGCATCGGAGCGGCCACCGCACGCGCCGCCTCCCGCGCCGGTGCGCGCGTGGTGCTCCTCGCTCGCCGCGAGGAACGCATCCGACAGCTCGCCGAGGAACTCGGCGAGTCGGTGGCCCTGGCCGTGCCATGCGATGTGACGGACCGGGGCCAGGTCGCGGCGGCCGTAGAAGCCGCGATCGAGAAGTTCGGGCGGATCGACGTCCTGGTGAACAACGCGGGCCAGGGGCTGCAGGCGACCGTCGACGCCATCGACCCCGAGGACTTCCGGGCCGTCCTCGAACTCAACCTCGTCGCACCCCTGACCATGACGCAGGCCGTCCTTCCGCAGATGCGCAAGCAGGGAGCCGGGGCCATCGTGAACGTGGGCTCCGGGATCATCTGGTCGTCGCTGCCCGGATCCGGCGCATACTCCGCCTCCAAGGCCGCCCTCGCCAAGCTCTCGGCCATCGCCCGCGTCGAACTCGCCGACCACAACATCGCCGTGTCGATGATGTTCCCCTCGATCACCGAGACCGAGTTCGTCAGGACGGTTCGCGGCGACGTCGCAGGCGCGCTGCACATGGAGGGCTCCAGCGGCTTGGTACCCCAGTCACCCGAGGGCGCCGCCGCCACCATCCTCGATCTGATCAGGAGCGGCGCCGAGCAGGCCGACCTCGTCCCGGAGGAGCACGGCGGCACGCTCAAAAGCTGAGCCGCCGGAAACCGAAAATACCCCGACGCACGTCATGAGGCCGGGCGGGCCGCGCCTTCCGCCGCTGTCGACGGAGCACAGGCGGCAGCGGTGGAAGGACACGCACCACCCGGTCCGTTACCGAAGGAAGAGACACGGCATATGGAGATAGGCATAGGGCTGCCGGGTCATGTCACCGGAGTCGAGGAGCGTACGGTGGTGACGTGGGCGCGGCGGGCCGAGGAGCGGGGATTCGCCTCGCTGATCGCCAGCGACCGCCTGGCCTGGTCCACTCCGGAACCGCTGATCACACTGGCCGCGGCAGCCGGGGCCACCGAACGCATCCGGTTGGTCACCAGCGTGCTGCTGGCCCCGCTGCACACCAACCCCGCATTGTTCGCCAAGGCCACGGCGACCTTGGACCGGATCGCGGGCGCCGGACGGCTGCATCTCGGCCTCGCTCCCGGAGCCCGCGAAGACGACTACCGGGCGAGCCACCTGGACTTCCGTACGCGAGGGCGTGCCCTGGACACACTGGTGGAACGCGTCACCGCCATCTGGCGGGGCGAAGAGGAGGTGGGTCCGGCCCCGGTCACCCCCGGAGGGCCGCCCCTGTGGTTCGGCGGCGCATCGCAGGCGACGCTGCGGCGTATCGCCTCCCACGGCACCGGATGGATCGCCGGAACCGGCGGAGACATCGACGAGTTCACCACCTTCGCCACCCGCCTCCACAGCCACTGGAAGCAGGCCGGCAGGCAAGGACGTCCGCGCACCAGGGCCACCGCGATGTTCGCCCTCGGCGGCCACGCACACCAATCCCTCGCCCGCGCCGTCAACGACTACTACGCCTTCGCCGGCCCCGACTACGTCCGGACCGTCATCGACACGGCGGCCACCACCGCCGAGGTGATCCACGCGACCGTCACCGCCCACGAAGCAGCCGGACTCGACGAACTCGTCTTCGTGGGCAACGACACCGACCCGGAGCAGATCGACCTGCTCGCCGACATCCTCGGGGACAAGCTCACCTCCCCGAACAGCACAACCAGGACGCCGGACCGCTCACAGTGAAGGAGCCACGATGCCGAACGAGTTGAACCACTTCATCGTCCACTGCCGTAACCGGCGAGAGTCCGCCGCGTTCCTGGCCGACCTGATGGCCGCCCCCGCCCCCTTCGACTACGGCCGGTTCACGCAGGTCAACACAGCAAACAACGTCGGCATCGACTTCGCCGACGACTTGGTCCCCGCCGACCGCATCAACGAAAGCCACATCGCATTCCTCGTCACCGACGAAGAGTTCGACGCGATCCTGGCCCGCCTCAAGAAGAACTCCGTCCCCTTCTGGCCGAACCCGGCCAAGACCCGCGAAGGCGAGATCAACCACCTGTTCGGCGGGCGCGGCCTGTACACACTCGACCCCGGCGGCACGGTCCTGGCCGAGTTCATCACCACGCCCTACAGCTGAGCTTGTCCCACCTTCGAAGCGTGGGTCTGAGCTGATCCTTCGTAAGATCGGCGGGCCCAGGGGTTCCGGGTATGGCTGTGAGCTTTGGATGGCTTAGAGAACTTGGCCGCCCGGAGCCCCGCGACGACTCGACCGCTCATTGGGATACGCGACTCGATCGCTGTGCAGGACAACGTCGGCGACGTCGTCTGCGGGCGTCGACGGCCTACCGTGGCCAGGGCAAGACGGATGAGAAGGACGCGTTCGTCATCGCCGACCAGGCACGCATGCGCCAGGACCTCGGCCTCCTGCGGCCCGGCGACGAGATAGCCGTCGACCTGCGTACCTTGACCGCCCGCCGCCTCCTGATCCGGCCCCGCAGGATGCCCGGGCGGGGACGGCCGGAGTCGAGGCGCTGGTCCGCCGGCCAGGTCCACCGGTACGCGGGCGTCCGGCGAGGGAGCCCGAGCGGACGCGGGCCGGTGGGCGTGCGCTCGGCCCGGGCGAGCGCACCCCTACGGTGTTTCCCAGCCGCTCCGGCCGATGCGTGGCCGCGGCTGTTTCCGCTCCGGTGGGTGCGCCGGTGCCGCGGCGAGATGATCTGTCGTGGCCTCCGGGTCGGTGAGCCGGTTGAGCCGGGCCGGTACGTCGAAGCCGACCAGCAGCACGACGATGACCGTTCCGGCGAAGGTCAGGACGGCCAGGGCCCGGCCCAGATCCATCCCGGAGGACAGGTGCGCGCCGAGGACGGGGGCGACGGCGCCGCCGAGCGCGCCCACGTTGTAGGTGAAGCCGAGCGCGGAGCTGCGGCTCCCAGTGGGGAAGTGGCCGCCGATGTAGCGCGGCAGCAGTCCGGAGATGCCGAAGCTGGTCGCCTGGAGCAGGAACAGCAGGCAGCCGAGCAGAAGGAGATTGTCCCGTACGGCGAACACGGGGAAGACGAAGGCGAGCGAGGCCAGCAGGGTCAGCGCGTACGCCTTCCTGGTGCCGATCCAGTCACCGAGGAAGCCCGCCGCCCAGCAGCCGGCCATGGTGCCGAAGCCCGCGAAGTACAGGGCGTCGGTGACCTGGGCGGCGCTGTAGCCGAGGTCGGTCTTGAGGTAGGTGGGCAGCAGGGACTGGATGGGCCAGGAGTAGAGGAACGCGAAGAACAGCGTCACGATCATCGAGACGTACAGCAGCCGGCCGCGCCTGCCGCCCAGCTGCACCGCGAAGGCGAGCAGTGCCAGGCCCGCCACCACGGACAGGACCGGCACCATGCCCTCGCCCGCCGGGGTGAACACCAGGAACAGCGCCACTGTGGTGGCCACCACCAGCGCGGTGTTGACCACGGCCAGCCGTGGGGTGCGGAACAGCGGGCGGAACGGGTTGGGCCTGGCGCCCTGTTCCGCCACGTTCTCCGCCCACTCCTCGGCCTCCGGCAGTGCCCGGCGCATCCACAGTGCGACGCCGATCGGGATCAGCCCCAGGCAGAACATCCACCGCCAGCCGAGCGAGGGCACCACCCAGGTGTAGACCTGCGCGGCCAGCACCGAGCCGGCGGAGTAGCCCGAGATGAGGAAACCGCTGGCACGGTTGCGGAGCCGGGCCGGCCAGCTCTCCATGACGTAGGTGGCGCTGGCGCTGTACTCGCCGGCCATGCCCATGCCGATGGCCAGGCGTGCGGCGAAGAGACTGTGGTAGTCCCAGGCGAGGCCGCAGGCGAAGGTGCCCACCGAGTACAGCAGGATGCTGAGCACCATCGAGAGCTTGCGGCCGTACCGGTCTCCCAGGGCGCCCAGCACGGCGCCGCCCAGCCACCGGGTGATGAAGGCGCCGGACACCAGGCCGGCCGCCTGCACCGTACTCAACCCGAAATCGTCACTGATCTCGGTCAGCACCAGGGTGATCAGAACGAAGTCGAAGCCGTCCAGGAGGTAGCCGATCCAGGCGGCGAAAAAGGACTTCCACTGGGTGCCGCTGATCTCCCGGTACCAGGGAAGGGTGGGGTGTGGTGTCTGCACGGTGGTCTCCAGCTGCTGGACAGCGCTCACCAGCGGACGCCGCCCAGCGGGGGTGGTGTGCTGGGTGAGGCCGGCCGCGAAGCGGGCGGTCAGGGCCGGTCGGCGCGGTGATCGCCGTCCCGGCGAGGACGCTGTGGGCACCACGGGCCGGCGCTTCGGCGGCTTCCTCGGGGCTGCCGTTCGGTCGCCCCGCGCCGCGGTGCCCGCCCAGCACCGGACGGCGTCGGTGGCACCGTTTTTGACCCGGCACGAGGCGCACCACGGCCTTGGTGACGGCGTTCATCGCGCCGGAGCCAGACCGGCGTCGCGCAGCCGCTGCGCGACCTCGGCGACGGACCCGGCGGAGAGCGGGATCTGGGGGAAGGCGGTGGCGCCGTCGTCGATGACGCCGAGCAGCCGCAGCGCGTGCTTGAACGCGCCGAGCGCGGAGGAACTGCGGCCCATGTCCGCCTCCGGGCCGACGTCGACCATGGCGAACAGCTCGACCAGCCGCTCCTGCTCCTGGGCGGCACCCGCCCAGTCACCGGCCCGCGCCGCGTCGTACAGCCGCACGTAACCGGCCGGATCGACGTTGCCGAGGCCGGGGACGACACCATCGACGCCGGCCAGCAGTGCCGCGTCCACGGTCAGTTCGGAACCCGTCAGCACGCTGAACCGCGGCGCGGCGCCGTGGGCACGGCCGTCCCGGCCGCCGAGTTCGACGATGAGCCGGCGCAGTCCGCCCTCGTCGCCGCTGCTGTCCTTCACACCGGCCAGGGTCCCGTCCTCGGCCAGTTCGCGGACCAGCGCGGAGGACAGTTTGGACTGCACCGACACCGGGATGTCATAGGCGAACAGCGGCAGATCGACGTCCTGGCGCAGACGGCGGAAGTGCCCGGCGATCTCCTTGCCATGGGTGCGGGTGTAGAAGGGCGCGGTCGCCACCACCGCGTCGGCACCGAGCTCGGCGGCGGTCCGGGCGTGCGCGGCCACCCGGGCGGTGGTGGTGTCGATGACACCGGCGAGGACCGGCAGGCGTCCGCCGGCGGTGTCGATGACCGTGCGCAGCGCGGTGGCGCGCTGGTCGTCGGTCAGGTAGACGACCTCGCTGGTGGAACCGAGGGCGAAGAGCCCGTGCACCCCGCCCTGGATGAGGTGCTCGACGAGCCGCGCGAGGGAGGCGGTGTCGACCTCCCCCTGGGAGTCGAGGGGCGTGCAGACCGGTGGCACGACGCCGCGCAGCGGTGCGGTGAGGGGCATGGTGAGGCTCCAGCGTGGTGTTCGGTTCTCCGGCCGTGTTCTCGGCAAGAAAACACGACCGGGGACATGGGACGTAAGATGTCTTATGTTTGTCTCACCTAAGCGGAAGGCCCGGCGGCAGGTCAAGAGTGACCGGCTGCCGGCCGAGGAGGAACACAGTGGCCCGCCCGGCCATGGCCCCGGACATCGAGCGCCGGATCAAGGAGCTGATCATCGAGCGCGGTCTCGCCCCGGGGGATCCGCTCCCCATCGAGGCCGAGCTGATGCGGCTGTTCGGTGCGGGCCGGGTCTCCGTCCGTGTTTCTAGCGGGGTGAAGTAGAGCCGGTGGGGCGATGGCTTTGGGAGCCATAGGGTCGGCGGTGAGATTGGAAGCCATTTGGTGTGATTGTGCACGACATGCCGCTTTTGGAGTAATCAGGGTTTTGGGCTGTTTGGCTGCTCACGCTGTGGTCGTTGATCACGGTCGTGTCAGGAGACCCGTGTGTACAGGTCGCGTGAGTGGATCTTTGAGCGGATCCGCCGGGACCGGCGTTTGGACCCGGCGCTGTCGGGGCGGGCGCTGGCCCTGCGGTACCGGGTGTCGCGGAACACGGTGGCGAAGGCGTTGGCGTCTCCGGTGCCGGCGAAGCGGAAGAAGCCGCCGCCGCGGCCGAGCGTGCTGGAGCCGGTGAAGCCGTTTATCGACGCGATACTGCGGGCGGATCTGGACGCGCCGAGGAAGCAGCGCCACACCATCGACCGGGTACTTCAGCGGCTGGCGGGCGAGCACGATTTCGAGCTCGATGCGTACTCCACGGTCCGCGACTACGTCGCCAGGCGGCGCCCGGAGCTGGTACTGGAGGCGAGGGAGGGGCGCCGTCACCTGGAAGGGACGGTCCCGCAGGCCAAGCGGCCCGGTGAGGAGGCCGAGGTCGACTTCGCGGATGTGTGGCTGGACCTGGCCGGGCAGCGCCGCAAGTGCGTGCTGTTCACGCTGCGGCTGTCGTACTCGGGCAAGGCCGTCCACCGCGTTTATGCCACGGCCTCGCAGGAGGCGTTCTTCGAGGGCCACGTTGAGGCGTTCGAGATGCTGGGCGGGGTGCCGGCGGTCCACATCCGGTATGACAACCTCAAGCCGGCGGTGAAGCTGGTCCTGTTCGGCCGCTCGCGCACGGAGTCGGCCCGGTGGGCGGCGTTCCGATCCTGGTACGGCTTCTCGGCGTTCTACTGCACGCCGGGTGAGGAAGGCGCCCATGAGAAGGGCGGGGTGGAGCACGAGGGCGGCCGGTTCCGCCGCACGCACCTGGTCCCGCCGCCCCAGGTGGAGTCCCTGGCGGAGCTCAATGAGCGCCTGGCGGCGATCGATGCGGCCGAGGATGCCCGGCATGTCCATGGCCGGCCCACGTCGATCGGGTTCGATTTCGAGCAGGAACGGGAACTGCTGGGTGTGCTGCCAGCGGACGGCTACGACTGCGGGATCGACCTGACGCCGGTGGTGCACCGCAACGGCCGGATCACGGTTCGGCAGTGCTACTACTCGGTGCCAGCGAAGTTCATCGGGACCAAGGTACGGGTGAAGCTGCGGGCCAACGAGCTGTGGGTCTACGACGGGCGGCAGGTCGTCGCCCGCCACCCGCGGCTGACCCGCCGTTACACCTTCCACGACATCCTCGATCACTACCTGGAGATCTTGCTGGTCAAGCCGGGTGCATTCGCTGGGGCCTCCGCGCTGGCTCAGGCGCGGGCGGAAGGCGGCTTCACCAGGACACACGAGGCGTTCTGGGCTGCGGCTAAGCAGAAAACGGGGGACCGGGAAGGCACCCGGATGCTGATCGAGGTGCTGCTGCTGCACCGGCAGTTGCCCGCTGACGCGGTGATCGCCGGGTTGACCACCGTCCTTCGGGTCGGCTCGGTCAGCACCGACCTGGTGGCGATCGAGGCCCGCAAGGCGATGGAGAACACCGAGCCAGACGCCTGCGACGATCTCGACGACGTCAACGGGCCGGGCCTGGATGCCGAGCACGACGACGATCCGGACAGGCCGGGCCAGGACGAGGCGGCCGGCGAAGAAGCGAAGGTGATCTCGCTGCACACCCGGCGTCTGCCGCCGGATCCGCGCACCGCGCTGCCGGACATGGCCAAGTACGACCGGCTGCTCACACCGGTGAAGGACACAGGCACCACGAAGCAGAAAGGCACCAGCGCATGACCCCCACCAGGACCAGGTCTGCTGACCCGATCGCCCAGCAGGTGCCGCCCACCCGGATGCCGCTGCCCGGCGACCCGGAGGACGCGGCGATCGACGAAGCATGCCGGGACCTGAGGCTTCCGGCGTTCCGCGAGCGGTTCGTGGAACTGGCGGCCACCGCGCGGCGCGAGCAGTCCGCCTATAAGCAGTTCCTCCTGGACCTGCTGCAGGTCGAGGTCGCCGACCGGGACGTGCGCCGGCAGCAGAGACTGGTCCGCTCGGCGAAGTTCCCCAGGCCCAAGCGGCTGGAGGACTTCATGTTCGAGAAGAACCCCAACGTCTCGCCCGAGATTATTGGCGAACTCAAGAACCCCTCATGGGTCCAGGAGGGCCGCCCGCTGGTGCTGATCGGTGACTCCGGCACCGGCAAGTCGCACCTGCTGATCGGGGTGGGCACGGCGATCGCAGAAGCCGGTCTCACCGTCCGCTACACCACCACCTCGGCGTTGGTGAACGAGCTCGCCGAGGCCGACGCTGGGCGCCGTCTGTCCTCCGTGATCGCCCGGTACAGCAAAGTCGATCTTCTGTGCCTGGACGAGTTCGGCTACCTCAACCTGGACAAGAAGGGTGCGAAGCTGCTCTTCCAGATCTTCATAGAACGCGAGGAATGCAAGGCGACCGCGGTGGCCACCAACTCCCCGTTCGCCGAGTGGGACAAGACCTTCGGCGACCCCAGGCTCTGCGCGGCCATCGCCGACCGGATCACCTTCCGCTGCACCCTCATCCAGTCCGGCACCGACTCCTATCGCTTCCAGGCCACCGAAGCCGGCCGTCAGGCCACAACCACACGGTGATGCCCGCTCTCCTGCGCCCCTGCCGTCCTGAGCAGCTTCGAAAGAGGGCCAAGGGCAATGGCGGACCGATGAGAGGAAAGGCGCCAGAGTGACTGAGCACGACATGACGGTCGAGGGGCTGCTGGCAGCGGTGGAACAGGCGCCACCAGTAGATTCCGTTGCAGTGGTCGCCCAGGTCCTTGCCAGGCAGATGCATGCCCCTGAGGTCCGCTTCTGGATCATCGATTTCACCGGCGACGTCTTGCTGTCTCTACCGGCGGCCAATGACAGGGAAGGCGGGGAACAACACCACATCGACCTTCGCGGCACCCTCCACGAGGAGGTGATCCGCTCCCAGCAACTGCACATCACCCAGACCCCCGAGCCGGTGAGCGGATACCGGGTGCTGGCACCGGTGACCACCCAGGGAGATGCCGTCGGCATCCTGGAGGTGACTACAGCCGTCAAGCCCAGCCCACGTCACAGCCGCCAGATCGCGCAGGCCGCCCAAGCCCTGGCCTACGTCGTCACCTCCAACCGGCGCTTCACCGACCTCTACGAATGGAGCCGGCGCAGCTTCCCGCCCACCCTGGCCGCTGAAATCCAGCACAACCTTCTCCCACAGGCTCTGTCCTGTGAAGCCGGGCCGGTCACTTTCGCCGGCGCCCTCCAGCCAACTCACGACATCTCCGGCGATACCTTCGACTACAGCCTGGACCGGCACACCCTGCACGTCTCCATCACCGATGCCATGGGCCACCACACCTACGCCGCACTGCTGGCCACCCTCATCGTCGGCTCCCTGCGCAACACCCGGCGGGCCCGGGTCCCTCTGGCCGAGCAGGCCCGGGCAGCACACCAGGCCGTCCTGGACTACGGCCAAGACGCCACCGTCACAGGCCAGCTCCTGAACATCAACCTGTCCACCGGCCGTGCCCTGTTCGTCAATGCCGGCCACCCCTGGCCACTGCGACTGCGCAACGGCCGGGTCAGCGAGATCCAACCAGAAGTGGACCTGCCCTTCGGCGCACCCTGGGACGGCCACTACCGCGTGCAGGACCTAGACCTGGCCCCCGGAGACCGACTGGTGCTGCTCACCGACGGGATGACCGAACGCAACACCACCGCCCTGGACCTACCCGCCCGCATCGAAGCCGACGCCGACCTACACCCCCGCGAAGCCGTCCGCTCCCTCATGCGCGCCCTCCACCAAGCCACCGAAGGAAACCTGCTGGACGACGCCACCGTCATCTGCCTGGACTGGCACGGCACCAGCTCCAGCCAGCACACCAGCACGACCAGCGCCGACACCTCCCCAAACCGCCACTGACGCACACCAGAACACGAACACCACCGCAGCCCGCTCCCAGCACACGGAGCCGGGCCCCTTGGCACGCGCCTGTCAGGGACACGAACCAAAGGGCCCGGGGACCACAAGGTATCGAGACCGACGACCACGCCAACGCGGACACGCTCGTCCGTGTCCTCACGGACAGACATCACCCGATAGGGGTGGCTCCCGATCCCACCGCCGATCATGATCTGCGGTGCTGTCCATCTCGTGCACAAACGCAGCAGCCTGGCTCCCAATCCCACCGCCCAAGTGGCTCCCGTTCACCCCGTCAGAAACACCGTCCGCGAGGCGCTCAAAGCCTTGCAGGCCATGGAGGTGGTCGAGATCCGCCGCGGGTACGGAACCTCCGTCGGAACCGTCTGCGCGGCCCTCCGGCGCGCTCGAACAGGCTCTACCTTCCGGGGGCGCGCCGAGTCCGAGCCGGTGAGGCGTGGCGGTCGCCGGCCGGTTGAAGGATGTCAGGCGATGGAAGGGGGATCAGGAGGCGGCGTCGTCACGGGCGCGTGCCTCGGTCACCCTGCGCCGGACCGGCGCGTAGTGCTCCTCCAGCGCCTTGAGGAAAGCGGTGGTGTCCTCGGCCCGTGCCGCGTCCACCAGGCTCTGATGGGCACTGATCGTCGACAGTTCGTCGGCGTGCGTGAACCCGTCGAGATGCGGTGCCACGATCGTGTACACGTCCCAGAAGGCCATCGACAACTGGCCGATCAGGTCGTTGCCCACGGGTGCGATCAGCAACGCGTGGAAGGCCCGGTCGGCGGCGACGAACCCGCTCCCTTCGTCGGCGCCGGTCTCCCGCATCGTCTGCACCAGCGAGTCGAGGGTGTCGAGCTGCTCGTCGCTGAGTGACGACACGATGCGCTCCGCCATGCCGCGCTCGAACAGTTCGCGGACGTCGACCAGGTCGGCCAGGACCTGGAAGTCGTCGCCGGGGGAGAGCAGCCCGCGGAACGTGAGACTCTCCACCAGCGCCGAGAGGCTCAGCCGGCCCACGTAGGTACCGTGGCCGTGCCGGACATCGACGATGTCGAGAGCGTCCAGGATCTTGATCGCCTCGCGGACGCTCGAACGGCTGGCACCGAGAGCTTCGCACAGAGCGGGTTCCGCGGGCAGCGGGTCGCCGGGGCGCAGCCGCTCCCGCAGGATGTAGCGCTTGATGCCCTCCACGACCTCCTGCCGCAGCAGGGTACGGCTTGACCGGGTGCCGGGCATCGCGGTGACTCCCTACTCCTTGACCGCTTTCGTCTGCGAGGTAGGTCCTCAAGGCTATCAGCGGGACATCGGACGTCTGCTCTGTGGGCAGTCGATCGCGGCAGGTGACGGGACCGGTGGCCACTCCGTGGGTCAGGGGCTGATCACACCAGTCTCGATCACGCCGGCGCCCGCCGGTGCTCCACCCGCGGCTTCACACTGACGAAGGCTGTTGCCCGAGGAAGGCGCGCATCGCGTCGGCGACCGTGTCGAGGTGGCTTTCGAGCAGGAAGTGCCCTCCGCCCGGCACCAGTCGGATCTGGGCGTCTTTCAGGTCCTTCGCGAAGGCCCGGGCGCCATCGGGGCCGAAGATCTTGTCTTCCGCGCCCCAGATGGCCAGCAGCGGTACCTGGGTGGCGCGGAAGTACGCGTGGAGCCGGGGGTACAGCGGCGGGTTGGTGGCGTAGTCGCGGAAGAGGTCGAGTTGGATCCGGTCGAGGCCGGGGCGCGAGATCTCGCGGTGGTCAGCGGCCCAGGTGTCCGGGTCGATCAGATCCGGTTCGGCGACGCCGTGCAGGTACTGCCACCGGATGGCTTCCTCGCTCAGGGCCCCGCGCAAGGCGGCTTCCGTCGATGGGCTCGGCGACTGCGCGTAGGCCCAGACGGGGGCCCAGAAGTCGGGGACGAACCCTTCGTCGTAGGCGTTGCCGTTCTGTGTGACGATCGCGGTGACGGCGTGCGGGTGTCGCAGTGCGAGGCGCCATCCTATGGGGGCGCCGTAATCCTGGACATACAGCGCGTAGCGGTCCAGGCCCAGTGCGGCGAGCAGCCCTTCGGTCACGTCGGTGAGGGCGTCGAAGCTGTAGGCGAACGCGTCGGCCGGCGGTGTGGCGGACTGTCCGAACCCCAGATGGTCAGGGGCGATGACATGGAATCGGTCGGCCAGCGCGGGGATCAGCTGCCGGAACATGCGCGAGCTCGTGGGATATCCGTGCAGCAGGACGATGGCGGGAGCGTCGGCCGGGCCGGCTTCCCGGTAGAACACGCGGTGTCCGAGCACGGAGGCGTAGCGGTGTCGCACCTGGGTCATGAGTAACCCCTTAAGTGGGCGAAGATGGTTAGGGTCCGTCGTTCATAGGCTGGTCCTCGGATGTGTAACCTGTCAAGCGCGGCAAGACGGTTACGCATGGAGGAGGGCCGGGATGTCCGGGGAGGAGGCGCTGCTCGAAGCGCTCAACAGCACGCCCGTTGTGGACGGGGTCCCGCGCGACCTGTGGCGGGACGGCCCCGCATTGAGCCAGTGGGCGGCACGGCGTGGGGGCGGCGGCGGGCCCGCGGAGCGGGAGTGGCTCAGGAAGACCCGTGACGCACTGCAGACGGTGGTGCGCGGTGAGAGCGGCCCGGAGATCCTGGCCGCGTTCCTCGCGGGTGTGCGCAAGGCGCCCCGATGGAGCGGGGACCGCCTGGACTGGGTCCTGGAAGTCGAGGCGGAGCGACGGCTGGCCGTCGAGCTGATCCTCGCCTGGGCCCGTATTCAGGAGGAATCGCCGGGCCGGCTGCGACCGTGCGCGAACAGCGACTGCCGTCTGTTCCTGGTGGACCACAGCCGGGCCAACACCGCGCGGTGGTGCTCCATGAGAACCTGCGGCAACCGGCTCAAGGCCCGTCGGCACCACGAGCGGCAACGACGGGCCGGGGGAGCGGCGGCGCCCGGCGACACCGGAGCGAGGCCGGACCGGTCGTCCTGAACAACCGCCCCGTCATGGAGTGAGAGGCGTCGGGCGGGGTGGACATCAGCACCTGATGCGGACGTCCATGTGCGGGAGCTCTGGCCGGAATGGCGAGGTCCGATGCACACGCCGCATCGTCCACGCCGGACGTCTCAGGCGGTCAGGCCGGCGCTGACCAGCCAGATGTGTTCGCAGGTCGAGGATGCCTTGCGCAGATTCTCGCGGGACTCCTGCGAGGCGTGGTAGAAGGTCCGCTCGATCATCCAGCAGAGGGCGCGTGCCATCGCCGAGGCTTGTTCCGGTTCGTCGCCGGCCGGAATGCCGGCTCGTTCCAGGACAGCGGTGATGGCTGTGATGAACAAATCAGCCGTACGGCTCCACAGCTCGCCGATCTCCGGCACGGTCAGTGACAGGTCGATCGCTGTGCGCATGACCAGGCCGTGCTCGTTCCACAGCTCGACCGTGCGCCGCATGGCCGCCGCGATGGCCTGACGCGGCTCGTCGGTCTGCGCGGTGGCCCGGGACCGCTCCCACAGGTGCTCCACGGTCCGGGCCACGAGTGCCGTGACCACTTCTTGCTTGGAGCCGAAGTAGAAGTACAGGGCGCCACGTGTGATGCCGGCGCCCTGGGCGATATCGCCGACGGTCATGGCGTCGTAGCCCTTTTGCGCCAGCAGGGCTTCGCAGGTGTCCAGAATGGCCCGCTCCCGGACATCGCCCTTGCGTTCGGTGGTGCGTCGGCTGCGGGTGGGGTGGTGGCCGGGCATCAGAGCTGAGCACCCTCGGCGAAGTCGGTCGTACGGGAGAGCGTCTCCCAGGCGCGGATGTCCTCGTCCACGGCCGTGCGCGCGGCGGTGACCAGTCGCAGCGCGTCCGAGCCCAGGACGAGGTGGGCCGGCGGCTGGTCCACCGACGCGATGTGCACGACGGCCTCCCCGGCCTTGGCCGGGTTGCCCAGCTGGTTCCCGCTCGCCTTCTGCCTCGCTTCGCGGATGGGGGCGAACAACTCGTCGTAGTCGTCGATGGACCGCGTGATGCGTGTCATGGACCGTCCGGCCCAGTCGGTGCGGAAGGAGCCGGGCTCGATCGCCGTCACGTGGATCCCGAACTGCGCGACCTCCTTGCCCAGCGCCTCGAGGATGCCTTCCAGCGCGAACTTGCTGCCGCAGTAGGCGGACATGCCGGGCACGGCCATCAGCCCGCCCATGGAGGTGACGGCCATCAGGTGTCCGCGGCGGCGCCGGCGCATGTGGGGCAGTGCCGCCTGCAGGGTGGCCACTGTCCCGAGTACGTTGACCTCGAATTGCCGCCGCACCTCGGCCAGCGGGGTCTCCTCGAAGGTGCCCTCCAGGCCGTAGCCGGCGTTGGCGATGACGACGTCCAGAGCTCCGATGTCCTGCTCCACGTCGGTGATCACACGTGACACGGCGTCGCTGTCCGTGACGTCCAGGATGCGGCCGTGAGCGTGCCCGGGTTTGAGCTCTTCGAAGGCCCGCAGGTCCTTCTCCGAGCGGACCGTGCCGACGACGGTGTGCCCGACGGCCAGGGCCGCTTGGGCGAAGGCACGTCCGAGGCCCGTGCTGACGCCGGTGATGAGCCACTTCTGTTCCCGCATTGCTCCTCCATCTGGAACTCGGAAGGAGCCTGATCGCTCCCTCACCGCCAACTCTACACGGTGTCGATTTTTATCGTCGTCGTGTAGGTTTCTGGTGGCACCTCACGGCTCCCCCAGTGGCTGACTGCTCCAGGTGCCGGCCGTCGTATTCGGGCCCATGAGCCAACTGCCGGCCCATCCCAAGTGGCCCAAGTCATCGGTAAACTGACACCCGATGCCGAAAACCCGTCACACCTCGAGGGTGCTCTCCTACCCCGAAGCGCCGCTCCTGCGAGGAAGCGCGTGGTGGCTGCCGCATGGCTACCAGCTCGACCCGCACTCGCACGTCCAGGGGCAGCTCGTATACGCCGCTGCCGGCACGCTGGCCACCGTGACGGAGCGCGGGACCTGGGTCGCCCCGGCCAACCGCGTCACCTGGACGCCGCCACGCTTCGCCCACTCCCACCGCTTCTACGGGCGCACTGACGTACGCCTCATCGCCGTCCCGCTCGACCTGTGCGGCGAACTCGTGGGTCACCCCAGCGTCTTCGCGGTGAGCCCCCTCCTGCGCGAGGCGCTGTTGGCGCTGACCGACAAGCCGGAGCGGCGGCCCGGCGCTCACCGGCGGTTGCTCACCGTGGTCGTGGATGAGCTCGCCGACGCCGCCGAGCAGTCGCTGCACCTGCCCGAACCCCGCGACGACCGGTTGCGCGCCGCCACCGCACTCCTGCACGAGGATCCCGCCCGGCCTGCCACCCTGGCCGAGCTGGGCCGCGTGGTAGGGGCCAGCGAGCGCACCCTGAGCCGCCTGTTCCACACCGAACTGAGCATGAGCTTCCACCGCTGGCGCACCACCCTGCGCATCCACCACGCCCTGGCTCACCTCACCGACGGCCTGTCCGTCACCGAGACCGCGGTGGCGTGCGGCTGGTCCAACCCCTCCAGCTTCATCGACGCCTTCACCGAGGTCATCGGCCAGACCCCCGGCCGCTACCAAGCGGACCTGCGCGGCGGCGGAAAGTAGCCGAGCGCTGCCCTGGCGCGCGAAGGCCGCCCGCCGGACCCCCGGATCCACGAGGTTGGCGGCTTTCCGGTACCTGCTGTCCAAACACCGGTGGTTCACGGCCCCGAGTGGGATTCACAGTGGTGTCGCTACGCCGCACCGCCCGGGGGCGGCACCGTCGTTCGCGCCATCGGCGTGTTCGGCCCATGTTTTGAGCACGGAGGCTCGCACACACATGACTGAGACATCCGCACAGACGACCGTCGTCATCGTCGGGGCCGGCGTCGCCGGCCTGACGCTCGGCAACTTCCTGCTGCGCAACGACATCGACTGCGTCGTGCTGGAGAAGCATCCCCGCGCCTATGTGGAGGGGCGTCAGCGTGCCGGGACCATCGACAGCTTCGGGGTGCGCATGTTCCGCGAGTGGGGACTGGAAGAGGTGCTGGAGGGCGACCCCATCCCGGACAGCGAGGGCGGCTTCTACATCGACGGGGAAGCGATGCCGCTCGACATGGAGGACGATGACCACGAGAGCCTCTACTGCCCCCAGCAGGTCCTCGTCCGCAACCTCACGGACGTCTTCCTGCGCGAGGGCGGAGACCTCCGCTACCAAGCCGCCGACGTGTCCCTGGAAGACATCACCGGCGAGCGCCCCCGCGTCCGCTTCCGGGACGCCGACGGCACGGCACAGGCCATCGACTGCGACATCGTCGCCGGCTGCGACGGCTTCCACGGAGTGAGCCGGCGCACCATCCCGGCCTCCGCGCTGACCGAGTACGCCCATGAGTACCCCTACTCCTGGCTGAGCGTCCTGGCCGCGGTTCCCGCGAAGCCGTCCGGCATGGCGATCCACTCGCTCGGTCTGGCCGGCATGATCCCCCGCGGCCCGCACGCCAGCCGCATCTACCTCCAGTGCCGGGTCGACGACACCCCCGAGCAGTGGCCGGACGAGCGCATCTGGAGCGAACTGGAGGCCCGCTTCGGGACCGCCGTGTCGGCCGGCGAGATCATCGACAAGCGGATCGTGCCGCTGCGCAGCGTCGTGTTCGACCCGATGAGCTACGGCAAGCTCTACCTCCTCGGAGACGCCGCGCACATCGTGCCGCCGATGAGCGCGAAGGGGATCCACCTCGCCCTCCACGACACCGAGGTCTTCGCCCGCGCCGTCATCCGCCAGGTCAAGGAGGGCGACCCCAGCCTCCTCGGCAGCTACTCGGAGACCTGCCTGCCCCACATCTGGAACTACCAGGCGTTCGCGACCTGGATCACCGACGTCATGCACAACGCCGGTTTCACCGGCTACGAGGGAGAGTTCCGCAAGCAGATCGCCCGCGCCGAACTGCAGCGCCAGTTCGCCTCGGAGGCGGCGAACAAGCTCTTCAGCGAACTCACCGCCGGAACCAACTAGCACGCCGGCAGTGTCGCGCTCGATGGCCTGGTCGAGGGGGTCCTCTTCCCTGTCCAGCCGGGCGTGTCCGGGACGGGCGGCGGGCGCGGGCCGCCGCCGGGTGGGGCGGGAGGC
>NZ_BBOX01000083.1 GCF_001553455.1 Streptomyces hygroscopicus subsp. hygroscopicus | reverse complement strand
CGCCGCTCGCGGCCGTCGGTCCCATGGGGTCCGCGCCACCCGCACAACGGCCCGTTGTGCGGGTGGGGCGCCGCTCGCCGGTGTGCCGACCGGGCACGGCGTGCGGCCGGCCCGCCACCGGAGCCGGTCGCCGCCGCCCTGGGCCGGGTGGGACGGGCCGGCCGGTACTCTGGTGACCTGCGGCAGGCTCCCGTGGCCGCCGCGCGGCGGTGGGGCTCGCCGTACCCGAACCGCGGCACCGGTGCCGCCAACAGTCCCTACTTGTGACCAGACGCGCCCGTACCTCCCGGGCGCCGCACGAGTAGGAGACGCGACCGCCCATGACAACCCCACGTGACCAGGCCATCGAGCCCACCGGTCCCGGCCTCGGCCCGTCGGTGTCCGCCCGGCGCGGTGCGCTGTCCCACGGGCAGGCGCCCGTGATCGCCGTCGTCGCCGTCGGCGGCGCGCTGGGGGCCGCCGCCCGCTACGGGGCCTCCCTGGCCTGGCCCACCCCGGCCGGTGCCTTCCCGTGGACCACCCTGCTGGTGAACGCGGTCGGGTGCGCGGTGATCGGCGTATTCATGGTGATCATCTCGGATGTGTGGGTCGCGCCCCGGCTGGTGCGACCCTTCTTCGGCACCGGTGTGCTGGGCGGCTTCACCACCTTCTCCACCTACGCCGTCGACATCCAGCACCTGGTGCGGAGCGGCCATGCCCGCATCGGCCTGGCCTACCTGGCCGCCACCCTGCTCGCCGCGCTCGCGGCCGTGTGGTCGGCGGCCGCGGTGACCCGCCGCCTGATCTCCCGGAGGACGACATGACACGGCTGCACGGCTCCGCGCTACGGGTGACGATCTTCGTCGGGGAGTGCGACACCCACCACCACAAGCCGCTCTACAGCGAGATCGTCCACCGCGCTCACCGGGCCGGACTGGCCGGCGCGAGCGTGTTCAAAGGCATCGAGGGCTTCGGCGCCTCCTCCCTGATCCATACCAGCCGCCTGTTGTCGCTGAGCGAGGACCTGCCGGTCGCGATCGTGATCGTCGACGAGGAGGCCCGCATCCGTGCCTTCCTGCCCCAGCTCGACGCACTGGTCGCCGAGGGGCTGGTGATCCTCGACGAGTGCGAGGTCATCCGCTACGTCGGCCGCCACCAGGACACGGAGCGGAGGACCCGGTGAACTGGCTGCTGGTGGTGGCCGGCGCGATGGTGGGGGCGCCACTGCGCCACCTGACCGACCGCGCCGTACAGGCCCGGCACGACACCGTCTTCCCCTGGGGCACCTTCGCCGTCAACGTCACCGGCTGTCTGGTCCTGGGGCTGCTGTCCGGTGCGGCCGCCCACGGTGCCGCGCCCCCATCCCTGCGGTTGCTGCTCGGCACCGGCCTGTGCGGGGCGCTGACCACCTACTCGACGTTCTCCTACGAGACGCTGCGGCTGGCCGAGGACGGGGCGCGGTTCCTCGCCGCGGCCAATGTGGTCGCCGGGGTGGGGGCCGGACTCGGCGCCGCGTTCGCCGGCGCGGCCTTCGCGCAGGCGGTGTGGGCGTGAAGCCGGACACGGGAGCCGGGGCAGCACCGGGCATGCGGCCATGGCGGTTCGTGGTGTGGTTCGGCACGGTCAGCCTGCTGGCCGACGTCGTCTACGAAGGCGCCCGCTCCGTCACCGGCCCGCTGCTCGCCTCATTGGGCGCCTCCTCCCTGGTCGTGGGCGTCGTCACCGGCGCCGGTGAGGGAGCGGCGCTCGGTCTGCGGCTGGTCTCCGGGCCGTTGGCGGACCGCACCCACCGCTTCTGGGGCCTGGCCATCGCCGGCTACGCGCTGACGGTGGTCTCGGTGCCGCTGCTGGGTGTGGCCGGGGTGCTGTGGGCCGCCTGCGTGCTGGTGATCGCCGAGCGGGTCGGCAAGGCGGTGCGCTCCCCGGCCAAGGACACCCTGCTCTCGCACGCCACCGCGGCCACCGGCCGCGGCCGCGGCTTCGCCGTCCACGAGGCCATGGACCAGATCGGCGCCCTGGTGGGCCCGCTGCTCGTGGCCGGGGTGCTCGCGCTCACCGGCGACGACTACGCCCCCGCCCTGGGCGTCCTGGCCGTGCCCGGAGCAGCGGCCCTGGGGCTGCTGGTCTGGCTGCGGAGCCGCGTCCCCGACCCCGAGGCGTACGAGCGCGGGGCGGCGCCGAAGGCCCCGTCGGCGGCAGCGGGGGGCCGCCTGCCGACGGCGTTCTGGACGTACGCGGCGTTCACCGCGGCCACCACCACCGGATTCGCCACCTTCGGCGTGCTCTCCTACCACCTCGTCCAGCGCCATCTGCTGGCCACCGCCTGGGTGCCCGTGCTCTACGCCGGAGCCATGGCCGTGGACGCCGTCGCCGCGCTCGCCACCGGCTGGCTGTACGACCGGTACGGCCCCCGGGTCCTGGTGGCCCTGCCGGTGCTGACCGCCGCGGTCCCGTGCCTGGCTTTCACCCACACCCTCGCGCCGGCCGCGGCCGGTTCGCTGGTGTGGGGTGCGGCCATGGGCATCCAGGAATCCACCCTGCGCGCCGTGGTGGCCGATCTGGTGCCCTCCGGGCGCCGGGCGACCGCCTACGGCGTCTTCGCCGGCGCCGTCGGCGCCGCCAGCCTCGCCGGCGGCGCGCTGACCGGCGGCCTGTACGGCTACTCCATCCCCGTGCTGATCACCGTGGTCGTGGTCATCCAGGTCCTCGCCCTGGCCCTCCTGGGCGTCACCACCACCCGCCGCACCAGGCCCCGGACGGGGTGAGGCACGCTGTTTGCCGCGTTCGGCGCCGGTGCGGGCCAGGAGACCACTTCCCCTGGCAGGAGACCGGATCCCGCCGGCGGCCGGAACCCGCGGCCACCGCCTGATCCTCGGCCTTCACACACCGGTGATCGACGGTGGCCGCATCCCTCTCCGGACCGGTCTGCGGACTCGATCACGCCCTGGTCACGGAGTGCCGCCCGGACCAGCCGGTGGCGGCCGCGACCTCACCCGCGATGTCCACGACAGCCCTCCCATCCGTCACCACCCGCAGGGTCTGTGCGGGGACGCGCTGGTCCAGCAGCCGCGCCTTGCGGGCACTGCCTTCCAGCTCCTGCTCCAGTTCCGAGCCGAGCTCCCGGCGCACCAGCCGCTCGCGGGCGGTGGCATCGGAGGCAGTGAGAAGGATCCGCACGATCCGCACATCCGCACCCATGGCCCGCTGGAACATGCCGGTCGCCTCGGGCAGCACACTGAGAGTGTTCGTGTAGATCAGCCGGCGGTAGCCGCGTCGGGTGAAGTTGGCCCACACGGCGGTGAGATTGACCTCGGTGATCTCCGAACGGTGCGGATCCCCCTCCGGGGCCGGATGCACCTGCCCCATGAAGTCACCATCGATGACCGCGTGGGGGACCGCCGCGGCTCGTAGCAACGCCGAAACCTCCCATCCCACCGTCGTCTTGCCCACTCCGGCCCGCCCGCCGATCACCAGCACTTCCGCCTGATTCATAGGAGCAGCCTGTCAGCTCCCCTCCGTCTCACGCGATCCGATATCGCGCGACCCCACTGACGTCCTGCGCGGGTCATGCCACTGCCGTTCACAGGGCGTTCGCGCGTTGGCGGTCCAGGGAAACCCCCCGCTTCCCGGGGGAGATGCGGATGCGAGGTCTGCCCGGCGCTCGGAGCCGAGCCCCACCCCGCGTGCGCGGGGTGGGGCTCGACTCGGCGTCCAGGTGGGACATCGGCCACCTCGTATGGGTACCGGCGACGGTGGTGGGGGACCGGAGCACGGGCCCGAGGGGTGGAACGAGTCGGAGCGCCGGGGTCTTCTCCTGGGCGGCAGGGAGGCGGAGTCCGCGCGGGACGGGGGCTTCAGGGGGCCGTCACCGAGATCCCCGGCACTCGGGGTGCGCCCGGATCCCCGATCAGCGCGGCGGGGACCGTGGCATGGCGTGGCCGAGGGCGGGCAGGCGGGCGGGGGTACCGGGCGGACCGGGGCCCGGCCGCAGACGTTGTGGCCGGCCCGAGCCGCCGTCACGTCACGGCGTAGACGAACATGAAGGCGGCCACGGCCAGCAGGACCACCGCGAAAATGCGCTGCAGACGGGGCCCGGCGACCTTCTCGGCCATGCGCTTGCCGTCCCAGGCACCCAGGATCGCGGCTCCGATGAACGGGCCGATCACCGCCCAGTCGAGCGAGACCGCGGCGCCGGAGCGAGTGGCCAGGGACGCCAGTGAGTTGGCCGTGATGACCAGCAGGCTGGTGCCGACTGCGGCCTCCATCTCGAAGGCCAGGACGGTGACCAGGGCGGGGACGACGAGAAAGCCGCCGCCCACACCGAGCAGCCCGGTCAGCGCGCCCAGGCCGGCCCCGGCCGCGGCTGCCTTGCCCGGCCGCACCTCGCCGCCCCCGGGGCGGGCGGTCTCAGCGGGCCGGAGCATCCTGACGGCGGAGACGACGGCCGTAGCGGCGAAGGCGAGGGTGAGGACGGCTTGGGGCATGTGGGTGGCGGCGGCTCCGGCGGCGGCCGCCGGAAGAACCCCGGCGGCCGCGAACGCCGCTCCGGCCTTCCACCGCACCCGCCCGGTCCGGGCGTGCGCGTACAGGGCGGTCAGCGAGGTGGCGGTGACGATGATCAGGCTGGCGGTGGTGGCCGCGGTGGGGGTGAAGCCGAGCAGGTAGATCAGCGCGGGCACCGCCAGGACGCTGCCGCCGCCGCCGAGGGCGCCGAGCGCCAGGCCGACGACGGCTCCTGCGACCAGGGCCAGGATCACGGCGGTCACGCTGTTCGCCCACCCTGTCCGCTGACGGCGGCCACCGGCAGCCCGGCCCCGGGCCGGGCGCGGGTGCCGCCGGAGGTGTCCGCCGCGCCGACGCCGCCGGACTCGATGAGCGTGGCGGCCTGCCGCGGGACGTGCCCGCGGCGGTGGCCCGGCATCACATCCGGGCTCCGCGGAGTGTCCGGCAGGGCGGCTTCGGCCGGCGGAGGGGGAAGCGACCGGTGGACGGCGCCGGGCATGTGTCCGGCCCGCCACTCGGGGACTCGGGACACGGCCGGCGGCACGGTATCGCCGTCAGTGATACGGGGGCGGGCCTGTCCGGGGCCGAGGCGGCCAGGACCGTGACCGGAGGGGAACATCGCGTGCTTTCTGTACGGGTGGGGCAGGGGATTCAGGGCCGGGTGAGGGTCAGGCCCGCGTCGGCGGCGGCCTCGAAGCCGTCATCGATGGCGATGACCTTTCGTCCGGTCGCGTCCAGGAGGGAAGCGGCGATCGCCGCGCGCATCCCGCCGGCGCAGTGCACCCACACCGTGCCCTCCGGCACCGCGCCGACCCGGCCGTGCAGCTCGTGGAGCGGAATGTGCACGGAGCCCTCGATGAAGCCGTGCGCGCGTTCGGAATCCCGGCGCACATCCAGCACCACCACGTCCTCGCCGCGCCCGTGCGCTGCGGCGAGGTCGGCGAACCGGGCGCGGGGGAAGGAGGCGAGCTGTTCCCCCTCACGGACCCAGGTGGCCGGATCACCGGTGGCGGCGGCGGCCGGGCGGTCGATGCCGACCCGGGTCAGCTCCCGCTGCGCGTCGGCGATCTGCGCCGGGGTGTCGGCGAGCAGGGTGACCGGCTTCCCCCACGGGATCAGCCAGGCCAGATAGGTGGCCAGTTTGCCGGTGCCCTCGAAGTTGAACGATCCGGCCACATGGCCGTCCGCGAAGGCGACCCGGCTGCGCAGGTCCACCACCCACTCACCGGCCGCCAGCCGTTCCGCGATCTGCACGGCGTCGGCGGGTTCGGGCGGGGTCAGGTCGACGGGCGCGGGGCCGGCGGCGTTGGCCGGGCCCATGTGCGCGTAGTAGGCGGGCACGTCATCCAGTCCGGCCAGGATCCGCTTGACGAAGGTGTCCGCGTCCAGGGTGAAGGCGTCGTTGCCGGCGCGTTCCCTGCCGATGGTGGTCGTGTCGCCCTCGGCCTGGGAGGAGGAGCAGAAGCTGCCGAAACCGTGCGTGGGCAGCACGGGCACCTCGTCGTCGAGCAGTGCCGCCAGCCGGTGGGCGGAGGTGTGCTGAGCGCGGGCCAGGTGCTCGGTCAGCCGCGGGTCCACCAGGTCCGGACGCCCGACGGTGCCGATCAGCAGCGAGCCGCCGGTGAAGGCCGCCACCGCGCGCCCCTCCTCCTCCAGCGCGTAGGAGGTGTGGTGCGGGGTGTGGCCCGGGGTGGCTATCGCACGCAGCACCAGGTGCTCGTCCACCTCGAAGGTGTCGCCGTCCGTGACCGGAGTGCGGGTGAAGGAGACGCCGGCGTCGGCCGGGACCAGATAGCGGGCGCCGGTGAGGCGGGCCAGTTCCAGCCCGCCGGTGACGTAGTCGTTGTGCACATGCGTCTCCGCCACGTAGGCGATCCGCACCCCTCGCCGGGCGGCGGTGGCGATCACCTGGTCGACGTCCCGCGGCGGATCGACCACGACCGCCGCTCTCGGACCTCCGGCCAGGTAACTGCGGTTGCCCAGCCCCTCGAACTCCAGGGTGTCGACGAAAAACACGGTGTGGCTCCTTTTCTGGGATGGTGTACTCGGGAAACTGCGGTCCCGGGAAACCGCCGCCACGGCCCGACGACACTCGCGCCACTCCGAGCCGCGCGTTGCCCCTGCGCGGCCCTCACGTCCTGGTCCCCGGCACAAACGATCACCGTCCGACATGGCGGCAGGGGGTGTCGCAAAGGGTGCGGGGCGGAATGGCGTGTCCGGGCGGCCTCATGCCGGCGGACGTATGCGGCGGTTGCCCGCTGGTTCCGCTGTCGTCAGTCCTCACGCACCGCGGCCTGGGCACGGTCGCCGTTGTCCACGGCGCCCGCGCGGTCGGGGACGGTGACCGGCAGCCCCGCCGCTTCCCATGCCTCAAGGCCGCCCGCCACGCTGTAGACGGAGGACCGGCCTGCGCGGATCGCCTGCGCGCCGCCCCGCACGCTGCGGGCGCCCGTGCGGCAGATGAAGGCCAGGGGGCCGTCAGGCAGATCCGACAGCGAGGCCGGCAACGTGCTGAGGGCGGCGTGGACGGCGCCGGTCGGGTGACGCGCTGCCCATTCGTCGTCCTCGCGGACATCGACCAGGGTGAGTTTCCCGTCCGCGAGGCGGCGATACGCCTCGGCGGGAGACAGCTCGGCGGGCGGGTGACCGTCGCCGGAGTCCGGGCTCTGCCCGGTGGCGGGCAGGACCGTCCGGATCGCCTCGTAGTTCGAGGCGTGGACGACGGCTATCTGCTGTCCCATCATCGGGCAGACGTTCATCGCCTCTTCCCAGTGAGCGGTGGACTCCCATTCCGCCACATTGACGAGACGGAATGTGCTCCCGGGAACGATCGTGCGGAACATGTACGTCCGGATGAACCCGGGCTGAGTCGCCATCACCTCCGCGGCGCTCTGCCAGGCGTCGAGATACGCGCTTTCCTTCTCCTCGTCGATCTCGATCGGGATGATCACGACGTGGCGGTTTTCCATCTGCCGATTCCTCTGTCCTGTGACGCGATTGCCGCTTCTGACGTACCGCTCGGCCCGGAGGCGTTCCCCGCGCATGAGGGAACACGACCGGGTCCGAGGGGTGCCGGCTCGGGTTGTGAGCCGGTGATGTCCGAATGCAGCCTGCGCGCACCGGTCCATGGTCGGCAAATGTCTTTGCTGAACCGGCAAATGGATCGGCGTGGTCCGTCCGCTACGTGGTTTCGGCGGACCCGGTGGCCACCTACGCGGACGCGATCTCTGTCAGCAGGCCGGCGACAGCCTCAGGCGCGCTGATCATGAGATCGTGTCCACTGTCGATCTCCCAGAATCGGCCTTCGGCGCGCGCCTTGGCCATCAGATCCTCGTTGTGGATCCCCAGAGCCAGACTCGTGGCGGAGACGATCCGGTACTGCGGTATCGCCTCCAGAGCCGGCCGGTTGTTCAGGACCAGCGGCTGCTCCAGCGTTTTCCACGGGTGAGGGGTGAGGCGTGGCAGCATCCACGCGATGTCCTCGGGGTCCGTGACCCCGAAAAACCTCACCAGGTCCTCGCTGGGGAAGAATACGAGCTCGACACCGTCGACGACCCGGCCATTCTCCCTCTCCTTGAGAAGCGCCGGGAACGCCTCGACCTGTGACCGGCCCTCGGGGGCATCGAGAAACACCAGCTTTCCGACCCGGTCGCTGACACGGTCGGCGGCTCCCTGGATCACTGTGCCGCCGTAGCTGTGGCCGACGAGCACCACGTCGCTCAGGTCCTCGTAGAAAAGGAGGCTGGCCACGTCGGTGATGTGCGTGTCCAGATCGACATCGGGGCTCACGAGGTGTGACCGGTCGCCCAGCCCCGCCAGGGTCGGGGCATACACCGTGTGCCCCTCGGCCTCCAGGAGACGAGTGACCTTCCGATAGCACCAGCCGCCATGTCCAGCACCGTGGACCAGTACATAGGTGGCCATGATCTCTCCTCTGCTCTGTGTTGATCGCGGATGACTGAGGGACCGCACAATGTTGTCGTGCCGTCCTTGGCGTGACGTTGGTTTCGCGCCGCGTCCCGTGGCTCTTTCGCCGCCGGCTGCTCTCGTGGTCAGGTGGTCCTCTCGGCCCCACCCTGGCGGGTGCGGGGCCGCTTCCACGCCGCGCCGGGGGAGAGGCCGGGCCGCGTGGTGGCCTCGCCGGTGGCCTGGGCGAGCAGGGCAAGCGCGGCTCGCGCGGGCGAGCCCGCCTCTGTGGTGGCGACCACCACGTTGGGTCCCGGCCCGGTGCTCAAGGTCTGCAGCATGACGGTCAGGGGCCCGACCAGCGGATGGCGCATCTCATAGGCGCCGACGGTGCAGGGCTTGACCCGGTGTTCGGCCCACATCGAGGCGAACTCGGCACTCTTCGCGGACAGTTCGCCCAGGAGCGCGTGCAGCGCCATGTCCTCCGGATGCCGGGCCGCCACCAGGCGCAGGTTCGCGACCACCGCCCTGGCCCGGCTCGGCCAGTCCGCGTACAGGTCGCGGACATGGGGGTCGAGGAACAGCAGCCTGGCCATGTTGGGACGCCGCGCCGGCAGGTCAGGGGCGCCGGGGTCCAGATGCCCGGCGAACAACGCATGGCCCAGGCGGTTCCACGCCAGTGCGTCGCTGCGCCGGCCGAGCACGATCGCGGGCACGTGGTCCAGCGCCTCCAGCAACTGGCGCGTCGCCTCCGTCACGCGTTCCGGAGCCGGACGCCGGCCCCGGGGGCGCTGCCGGTCCACCCGGCCCAGGTCGTGCAGGTGCCGCCGCCCGGACTCGTCCAGCCGCAGCGCCCCGGCGATCGCGTCCAGCACCTCGGGCGACGCGCTCAGCGACTGCCCCTGCTCGAGCCGGGTGTAGTAGGAGGTGCTCACACCCGCCAGCATCGCCAGCTCCTCGCGCCGCAGCCCCGGCACGCGCCGGCGCTCCCCGTAGGTGGGTATCCCGACGTCCTCCGGGCGCAGTTGGGAGCGCCGCGCCCGCAGAAAGCTCCCGAGCCGCGTTCTTCCATCCATGGCTTTGAGTATGGACGGCCTCGCGACACCTAGCCTGACCCGGCTGTGGATAGGCAACGGCGGGTCCGGCTCCCGGCCCGCACCGTCGATGAAGTGGCGGGCAGCCTGGGCGGGGAGACCGGGCACGTCGTGCGCTGCCCCGCGGGTGGCGGGCGGCGGGCGGTAGGCCCTCGGCGCGGTCACCGCCGTGACTCGGTCTACCGCCGTGACTCGGTGTACCGCCGGCCTGCCCGCCGACCGGCCGCCCGCCGGACCCGCACACGTGCACGCGAAGCCGCGCCGGTGAGGCGACGCGAGCCCAGGAGGCCGCCCCCGCCAGGCCGTCGCCGACGCCGCGTGCACCCGTTCCTGGAGCGCGGATACGACGAGTGCCCTGGCCGCGGCCACGGGGGCCGCGTCGCCTCCCGGGCCACGCGCACCGCACGCCCCGATGGGGAGAGCCGTCGCCTGCCACCGGGAATTCCGGTTCGTCGCCCGCGGTCTGGACGCCCTCGCCCTCGATCACGTAGCGGATCTCGTCGGCCGTCGGGTGCTCGTGGCGGGCGACGTCGTCCGGATCCCCCAGGGCACCCCGCACTCGACGGACAACACCGGCCGGCGTCCGCTGCGCCTGGTGTCTCAGGTCCGGCGCTCGGGCCGGCGCTCCGGTGCCGGCTCGGCGCCATGGGCGGAACCGGCGGCCACGGCGGAGGAGGAGCGGTCGCCGGCCGCCGGGGCGATGAAGATCGCCAGGGTGACGCAGGCCAGCACGACGAGCATGGCCGTGCGAAGCCCGTAGTGCTCGCCGAGGAAGCCCAGGCTCGGCGGGCCGACGAGGAACGCGACATAGCCGATGGTCGCCACGAGGCTGACGCGTGCGGTGGCGTTGGGGCCGGAGTCGCTGGCGGCCGACAGGGCGACGGGGAAGCCGAGGGAGGCGCCCAGGCCCCAGAACAGGACGGCGGCGCCGGCGAGCAGCGCGCTGTCGGCGAAGACCACCAGGAGGACCCCGATGGCGCCCGACACGGCACCCGCGCGGACGACCATGGCGCGTCCGAAGCGGTCGAGGAAGAAGCTGCCGCTGAACCGCCCGAGCGTCATCGCCGCGGCGAAACCGGCGTAGACCAGCGAGCCCTGGGCCGCGTCGAGTCCGTGGCCGTCCACCATGAGCAGCGGCAGCCAGTCGTTGGCCGCGCCTTCCGCAAGGGCCATGGCCAGCACGATCACGCCGATCAGGAGCAGTCGCGAGTCCCGCCACATCTCCCGCGCGGACTCATCCGGCGCCTCGCGCGTCGCAGAGCCGCGCGTGTGCACACCGGTGCCGGACGGGACCGCCCTGATCGCGTACAGGAACACCGTCAACGACACGCAGGTGACCGCCAGAAGGTGCCAGTGGGCCGGCAGGCGCTGGGCGGTGGCGGCAATGCCGCACACAGCGCCCACGACCGTGCCGAGACTGAAACAGCCGTGCAGGGTGGGCATGACGGTGGTGCCGGTGATCCGCTCGATCTCGACGCCGTCCACGTTGGTCGCGACCTCGGCCGAGCCCATGCCCGCACCGAAGGTCAGCAGCCCGACGAACACGACGGGGCTCCATGAGGCCAGACTGCCGCAGCCGACGAGCGTCACGCTCACGACGACGAGGAAGTTGCCGACACCGATGACGGGCCGGGTGCCGAATCTGTTCACCAGCGGTCCCGAGGACAGAATGCCGGTCATGGAGCCTGCGGAGAGGCCGAGGAGGATGATGCCCATCTCGGCCGTTGACGCTCCCAGCCGGTCCCGGATGTCGGGGGTGCGCGTCACCCACGAGGAGATCGCCAAGCCGGTCAGAAAGAAGAACAGGAAGAGGGATCGCCGCCAACGGCGGGTGGCGAGGTCCATAGGGATGCTCCGTGCGGGGCGAGGAAGCGGGGCCAGCTGCGGATCGCAAAGAAGTATGTACGAATGTACATTGTTGGCCGGGTGGCTGGAAGGAGCGCAGCACAATGACTGGATCTTCGCGCGGTCCCAACGATCCCGAACGCAGGGACCGCATCATCGACGCGACCCTGGAACTCGTCGCGGAGCGCGGTGTCGCCGGGGTCACGTACCGGAGCGCCGCGCAGGCCGCGGAGGTGCCGCTGGGTTCGGTGACCTACTACTTCGACTCCCTGCGGCAGCTGCTCACCGAGGCGTTCACGCGGCTGGCCGAATCGGAGTCGTCGCGGTACGGGGCACTGCTCGACCGCGCGGCTACGCCACAGGAGGCGCGCGAGGCAGTCGTGGAGATCATCTGTGGACACCAGGTGGGGAGCGAGCGGGAGCTGCTGCTCAGCTACGAGCTCTACGCCTTCGCTGCTCGCAACCCGGAGCTCCGGTCGGTGATGCGGTCCTGGATGCAGCGCAGCCGTTCGGCTCTCGGCCGGCACTTCGATGCCCGGACGGCCAGGGCGCTGGACGCTCTGATCGAGGGGTTCATCATTCACAACTCCGTGGATGAGGAGCCGACGCCCCGGGAGGACATCGCGGTCGTCGTACAGGCCATCACGGGATGACACGCCCGCGACCGTGGGTCCGGCAACGCGGGGTCGCGGCCTTCCACCGGCGGACGCGGCGCTCGGGGGCGGGCACGCCTGCCCGCGCACCGCGGCCCCGCCGGCCCGCCACTCCAGCCAGGTCCGCCGATGGAAGGAAGACGACGGGGCCCGCCGAGGGCGGACGCCTGGTGTGTGCCGTCACCGGAACACCGGCGCCCGAGCCGATGGCCGGGTGTCGCGTCGAAGCCGAGCCGGAGCGGAGCACATGAGCGAGAACGGCGGCGAGAGCCGGAGGCGGAACGCGACGGAGGGACCGGGCAGGAGCAGCCCGGAGGTGGCCGAAGTGCTGTCCCTTCTGGCCAAGGAGCGCGGACTCGAGCTGCGCCTGGTGCGGCGGTTCGAGCGGGGGGACGAGGGCGCCTATGAGGTCGTGACCCCGGCAGGGCACGCTCTCGTCCTCAAATGGATCCCCTGGAGCGAGGCCGCCGCCACGGCGGCCACGGCGACGGCCCGTCGACTGGAGCGGCTGCGGGGCCATGGGTCTCCCATCCCGGCCCAGGTCGCATCGGGACGAGCGGGCGATGTCTTGTTCGAACTGCAGGAGTTGGCCGCCGGACAGCCTGTGCAGGAGGTCACCGAAAGCGTGCTGGAGCAACTGCTGGCAGCGGTGGCCGCGCAGCGGGGCGCCGGTCTGGGCACACCCGAGGACTGGTGGGAATTCCTGATCGACGGCCTGTTCCGGGACCGCACCCCGTTGTGCCGCCCATCTGTTCTCCACGGCTGTACGGGGCCGGTCGAGCAGCTGCTCAGACGGCTGCGGAAGGCCGCGCTGGATGTCGGGCCGCCGCGGCGGGTCCCCGACGATGTCGTCCACTTCGACTTCGGGCCCGCCAATGTCCTGGCCGACCGCGGGCGGCTCACCGCCATCCTCGACTGGCAGTCGTGCCGGGACGGCGACGCCGGCTATGACCTGGTCACCACGGACTGGGATCTGGCGGCCTGGCCCAAGGCGGCGCCCGGGGTCCGCGAGCGGCTGGCCCAGGAGATCGCACGGACCTGCGACAAGGGTGCCGTCGCCGGGTACGCGGCGCACACCGTACTGCGCAACCTCACCTGGTCCTACGGCACGGAGTGGGAGGAGCACATCGTGCGCACCGGACACGCCTTCCTGGACCGCTGGGCGACCGGCTGACGCGCGAGGCCGCGGTGTGCGGGGCCGGCGGGGCCGGCCCACCTGGGGTGGACCGTGCGCCCGGCGGGGCGGCCGGCCGCGGCCACCGTGGCGGCCACCGTGGTGGTCGGGCTCCTGGCCGTGGTGCTCTCCGGCCAGGACGGCGGCGTCGCCCGGCAGGCAGCGCCGCCCGGCCCGGCCCCGTACGCGGGTAGGCCCGGCCCCGTACGCCCGTAGGCCCGCCACCCCCTCTACGCCCCGCACGCTCATGAGCGGGGCTGATCCGGGCCGGCCGGTGTCGCCCCGGCCGGTTCCCCCGGGAGGAAGGTCACCTGAGGTGCTCCGGTGCGCGGGTGGACGGCGACCTCGGCCGTCACGCCGTACACCTCGGCGAGCAGGCGCGGGGTGAGCACCTCGGCGGGGGGGCCCGAGGCGATGACCTCGCCGTTGTGCAGGGCGTAGAGGCGGTCGCAGTAGTACGCGGCGAGGTTGAGGTCGTGCAGGGCCACCAGGACGGTGGCCGGCAGTCGCCGCAGCATGCCGAGCACCTCCAACTGGTGGCGGATGTCCAGGTGGTTGGTGGGTTCGTCGAGGACCAGCAGGGCGGGCTGCTGGGCCAGGGCGCGGGCGATGAGCACGCGCTGGCGTTCGCCCCCGGAGAGGCGGTCGAAGGAGCGGCCGGCCAGGTCGGCGGCGTCGACCGCCGCCAAGGCCGTGTCGATGAGCCGGGCGTCCTCGGCCGTGTCGCCGTCGAGCAGGCGCTTGTGCGGGGTACGGCCCATCGCGACGACCTCGCGCACGGTCAGGTCGATGCCGGTGCCCGGCTCCTGGACCACGGCGGCCATCGTGCGGGCCAGTCGGCGTACCGGCAGCGACCAGGCGTCCGCCCCGTCCACGCGTACCTGCCCGGTGTCGGGGCGCAGCACGCGGTAGACGGCGCGCAGGAGGCTGGACTTGCCGCTGCCGTTGGGCCCGACGAGGCCGATCACCTCCCCGGGCCGGGCGATCAGGGAGACGTCCCGGACGAGGTGGCGTGCGCCGGCGGTGAGCGTCAGGGTCTCGACGGCGAGTTCGGTCCCGCTCATCCCACTCCTCGGACGGCGTCGCGCCGGGCGTCCCGGCGCATCAGCCACAGGAAGAACGGCCCTCCGCACAGGGCTGTCAGGACCCCCACGGGGATCTCCATGGGGGCGGCGACCGTGCGCGCGGCGATGTCGGCCCAGACGAGGAACACCGCTCCGGCCAGCGCGGCGGTCGGCAGGACGCGGCGGTGGTCGCCGCCCACGAACAGGCGCACGATGTGGGGGAGGATCAGGCCGACGAAGCCGATCGGTCCGGCCGCCGCCACCAGCACCCCGGTGACCAGGGACAGCAGGACGAACATCCGGGTGCGGAACCGGGCCACGTCCAGCCCCATCGTGGTGGCGGCCTCCTCGCCCGCCAGGAGCAGGTTCAGCGACCGGGCCTGGACCACCAGCACGGCGGTGCCGAGCAGCAGGGCCGCACCCGGCAGCCACAGCGTGGCCCACTGGACGCCACCGAGCCCGCCGAGCGTCCAGGCGAGGACCTCCTGCGCCTGGTTGCCCCGGTTGGTGGTCAGGAGGAGCAGATCCATCACCGCGGTGAGGACCGACGCCACCGCCACCCCCGACAACACCAGCCGTGACGACGTGATGCGGCCGCCGGCCCGGGCCGTGGTGTACACGAGCAGCAGCGTGGCCAGCGCCCCGGCGAACGCGGCGGCCGACAGCGACACGGACCCGAACAGGCTCACCCCGAAGACGATCACGACGACGGCGCCGAGCGAGGCCCCGGAGGACACCCCCAGCAGATACGGCTCCGCGAGCGGATTGCGCACCAGCGCCTGCATGGCGGTACCCACCACCGCGAGCCCCGCGCCCGTCACGGCCCCGAGCGCCACCCGCGGAGCCCGCACCTTCAGCACGATCGTCTCGCGCGCCCGCGACCGGACCGGCTCCGACCAGTCGGCGCCCAGCGCGTGCGTCACGATGCCCCACACCTCGCCGGGCGGCACATGGACCGAGCCGATGGCCATGCCCGCCGTGGCGGAGACCAGGAGCAGAATGCCGAGCACCGCCAGCACCACGGCGAAGGACGCGCGGCGCGCCCCCTCTTCACCGCTTCCGCCCCGTTGGCCGGGATCCGTCGCCGCGGCGTCCCGTACGGTGCCCGTCACCGGAACTTCTCGGGGTGCAGCGCACGCGCCAGGTCCTGGACCGCGTACGGCGGTCGGACGCCGACCACCGTGGCGGTCAGCGGAAGCACGACGAACCGCCTGTTCTTCACGGCGGGGACGTCGGCGAGCGCGGGCTGCGCGAGCAGGAACTGCTTCTTCCGCTCGACGCTCCCGGCGCCCGCGTAGTCGTAGATCGCGATGACCTCGGGTTTGCGGGCCACGACCTGTTCCCACGACACGTCACCGAACACCTTGTCGAGGTCGTCGAACACGTTCCGTCCGCCGGCCAGTCGGATGATCTCGGTGCCCAGGCCCTTGCCGCCCGCGGTGAACGCCGCCTTCTCCCCGCTGTCGTACACGAACACCGGTACGGCCGGTGTGCCCCGCACCGCCCGGGCGGTCCGCTCGACGCGCCGCTGAAGGTCACCGACCAGTTCGTCGGCGCGCTCCCGCACTCCGAAGATCGTGCCGATGGTGCGGATCTCGTCGTAGGTGTCCTTCATCGACACCCGCTTCTTGCCGCAGTACTCGCGGTTCAGGTACGTGTCGATGCCGGCGTCCGCGAACGCCGTGCGGGAGCGGCCCGCCTTCTCGGCGAACGCGCTGCCGTAGCCGCCGTAGACGAAGTCCGGCTCGGCGTTGAGGACGGTCTCGAAGGACGGTTCCTTCTTCGCCAGCTCGGGGATGGCCTTGAAATCGTTCCGGTAGCGCGCCAGAACGGCCGAGTCGCGGAAGGCGGTGCCCACCATGCGGTCCTTCAGGCCGAGGGCCAGCATGACTTCGGCGGGGTGCTGGTGGATGGTGACCGCCCGCTCGGGCGGCTTCTCGTACGTCGTGCGGGTGCCGCAGTTGTCGATGGTGACCGGGAAGCCCTTGAGCGCTGACGTCGCGTTCGCCGGCTTGTCCGCAACGTCCTTGCCCCCGGCGCAGCCGGTCAGCAGGGTCGCGGACAAGGCGGCGGCGACGGCCGCGACGCGCGGGGCGCGGCGGCGGGAGCCGGCCGGGGGAGAGGGAACAGGACGGGGTATGCGGTTGTACACGTAGAGCCTCCTGGGGAGTCCGCGCTCCTCGGAACGGGCCCGCGACAGGCCAGTGTCCTGACTCCCGGATCGACGTTCCCCCGGCCTTCCCGCGCGGCGCGCAGTGGCGTGTCGAAGGGTTGCACTCCCCGGTCACAGTGGCGGGACCGTGCCGGAATCGCACCGGCTTCCTGTCTCCCGTCGCGGTGATGACCGACCGATCTTACGTAGGTGTGGCCGAAAGGCGAAAGGGCGCACGGCCGGAACCGGCCCCACGGCGGTGTCGGACGCCGCGGACGTGCGCGGGCCGTGGCCGCCGGGGGTCGACATGTGGATGGCCTCCTCGGCCGGCACCGGTCCCCCGCTGTCGGGATGTCACTACCGGCCGCGCCGGCCGTGGCGCGGCTCGACGACGATCTCCCGCTTGAGGATCTTGCCCGTTGCCCCCTTGGGGAGCGCATCGGTGAAGATGACGATCCGCGGATACTTGTAGGCGGCAACCCGCTGTCTGACGTACTCGCCTATCTGCTCGGGTGTGGTCCGCGCACCGTCCCGGAGCGTCACCACGGCGGCCACCTCCTCCCCGTGGACCTCGTGCGGGACGCCCACGACAGCGGCCTCGGCGACGGCGGGGTGTTCGTAGAGCACCTCCTCGATCTCCCGTGGATAGACGTTGTACCCGCCACGGATGATGAGGTCCTTCTTCCGGTCGACGATGAAGTAGTAGCCGTCCTCGTCGGCACGGGCGAGATCGCCGCTGTGAAACCATCCGTCCCGGATGGCCTCCGCGGTCGCCTCCGGACGGTTCCAGTAGCCCTTCATGACGTTCTCGCCGCGGATCGCGATTTCGCCGACCTCACCCGGTCCCACCGGGGTGCCGTCGTCGGCGACGAGCCGAAGTTCGACCCCGCGGACGGGCAGACCGATCGAGCCGGCCTTGCGCGGCCGGTCCGGAGGGTTGAAGGCGGCGACCGGGGAGGTCTCCGAGAGTCCGTAGCCCTCGAGCACGGTCACACCGAATTCCCGTTCGAAGCGATGGAGCACCTCGACCGGCAAGGAAGCTCCGCCTGAAACGGCCAGGTTCAGCCGGGAGAGATCGAATCCGTCGGGGAGCCCGGCGTGCAGCAGGGCCGTGTACATCGTGGGGACGCCGAGGAAGACGGTGACCCTGTCCCGGTGCATGATCTCCAGCGCTTTGACCGCCTCGAACCGCGGCAGCAGGGTCAGACTCGCCCCGGCGGAGACCGCCGTGTTGAGAGCACACGTCTGTCCGAAGGCGTGGAACAGCGGCAGGCCCCCGAACAGGACGTCGTCCGGCCCGATGTGGAGCAATGTCTCGGCCGCGGTGGCCGCGTTGGTCATCAGGTTGCGGTGGGTCAGCTCGGCGCCCTTCGGACTCCCCGTCGTGCCGGAGGTGTACAGGATCACGGCCGTGTCGTCCTCCGCCCGCTCGACGATCCGTGGCATGGGGTCGGCGGCCCGCACCAGGGAGCCGAAAGACGCCGAGGTCATCACCAGGCATTCGGCCCCGGCCGCTGCCGCCGCGGCGACCACCTCGTCCGCGAACGGCGGCCCCGCCAGCGCGATCCGGGATCCGGAGTCCCGCAGTGCGAGCGCCGTTTCACGGGCCTTCAACAGCGGATTCAGCGGTACGACGACGCCGCCTGCGCGCAGAATGCCGTAGTACATGACCGGAAAGTGGATGACGTTGGGCATGACCAAGGCCACGCGGTCACCCGGCCGGACACCCCTGGCCCGCAGCAGCGTGGCGACCCGGGCGCTGGTGTCGTTCAGCTGGGCGTAGGTGAGGGCCAGATCGTCCTGGCGAACGGCCACCCGGTCGCGCTCGGCCCAGGCCGACTCCGCCAGGAGCGTGGCCAGATTGTTCATTCGGTCTCCCCTTGGGTGCGGGTCGGTGAGGGTCGGCGAAGGCGGCGAGAGCCGCCGGGGCGCGCGGACTTCTACGTCGCGATCACATCGCGGGGGGTGATCCCGCCGCGGCCGGTACCGCCGCTGCTGCGCGCGTTTCCCCAGAAGGACGGCGGCAGCTGTCGTCCATGGCGCAGTGCCAGCCACAGGCGCAGCACGTGCCGCTGCCGCTCGGGCTCGGCGAAGTCCTCGTACGCGGTGCGGGAGTGCAGAACGGCGTGGTTGTTGAGCAGCAGCAGGTCGCCGGCCCCGAAGTCGAGGTCGAGCCGGAACTCCGGGGAACCCGCCAGTTCGTCGATCAGATCGAACAGCTCCACGTCCGCCGGTTCCAGGCGGGGAACGTCGGCAAAGCGCTGTACGGACTCCAGGTAGCAGCGGTTGTAGCGGATGCTGAGCCTGCCCCCGTGCCAGCACGCGAGCGGAACTGCCCAGTACGGCTGCTCACCGGGGGCCTGCTCCTCCCGGCGGTCGAGGAAATGGGTCCGGTACAGGCGCTCGACCAGCTCCGGCCTCCGCGCCAGTACGGCGTTGTACACCGCCGCCGAGCTGACGACGGTGAGGCGTGCCCCGGAGCGGGCCGCTCGCAGGCACAACAGTCCGAGGACATCGGACCCGTCGGTGTGGAACGGCAGCCTCGCCCTGGTCTGATAGCCGCGCGTCGCGGGATCGGTCATGGTGCGGCCGGTGTCCCGGACGTGGCCGAGCAGATGGCCCGCCGCGTTCTGCGACACCGGAATACCGAGGTGCCGGCCCAGGCCCCAGAAAATGGTGGAGACAGCCGCTTCGCTGTACCGCTGGACCGGAATGCCTTTGACGAGGACGAAGCCGCGTCCGTTCTCCAGTACGTCGGCGATGCGTTCCAGCTCGCCGCCCAGCGTGGGCAGCGGAAAATCGCCGGCGTTCACCCTCAGCAGCGGAAGACTTCGCTCACGCACGGTGCGCAGGGCCGCGTCGAGCTCACCGATCTGCGCCGGTGAGAGCCGCAGCACCCACTCCTCGGAGTCCGCCAGGCTCGGGCCCTGCCACACGGCAGGTCCGGTGCAGGGCCGGCGCAGCACCGTGGTCACGCTCGTCGTGGCGGCCACCCGAAGCCGTTGCTGCGCACCGGGATTCCCTGCCGCTTTCTCATGCTGGTCAACGCTCGGACCGTTTGGCATGGTGTTCTCCGTCGAATGTCCGGTCGGCCGGGACCTGGATCCGGGCCGCGAGCTCCATCGCGGTGGTGCAACGCTAGGTCATGCCCCGGCACACCGCTTGATCTGGCGTGACATCTGACTTATCTATTGGGGACAGAGCCCTGGAGCGCGCAGATGAAACCCCTTGTCCGCAACGCAGCGCTGAACGGTTACGTCGAGGTGAGCCAGTCGCTGGGCATCGACCCGCGGTCCCTGATGAAGCGAGTGGGCCTGGACCCCGTCGGCCTCGCGGTCCAGGACAGATGGATCTCCGGCGTGGCCGTGGTCCAGTTGCTCGAGCTCTCGGCGGCGGTTTCACACCGTGGGGACTTCGGGCTGCTCCTCGCCGAGCGCCGCCGCTTCTCCAACCTCGGCCGTATCAGCATGGTCATCCGCGAGGAGCCCGACGCCCGCAGCGCACTGGAGCTCCTGGCCCGCCATGAGTACCTGTACAACGAGGTGCTCCGCAGCCGGCTTTCCGAGGCGCATGGCCTGGCCCACCTGAAGGTGAGCCTGGATCTGGGGGAGGCGATGGCGGCCCGCCAGGCCGTGGAGCTGGCCGTGGGCGCCTTCCACCAGGTCCTCCGCACCTTCCTCGGTGGCCGGTGGCAGGCGGTGTCCGTGTGTTTCACGCACAGCGCTCCCGCGGACACCGGAACCCACCGGCGCCTCTTCGGGCCCGTCGTGGAATTCGACCGCGAGTTCAACGGGATCGTCCTCTACGCGAGCGACCTCGACGTTCCCAACCCCATGTCCGATCCGCTGCTGCGCACCTACGCACGGCAGTATTTCGAGTCCATCGCCGTCTCGAGGGACACGACCGTGCGGGACCGGGTGCGCGAGCTGATCGAGGTCCTGCTGCCGACCGGACGCTGTTCGATCGAGCAGGTCGCCACCAGCCTCGGCGTCGACCGGCGGACCGTCCACCGGCACCTGTCGGCCTCGGGTGAGACCTTCTCCTCCCTGCTCGACGCGACGCGTACCCAGCTCGCCGAGCAGCTGGTGGCGAACCCGGGGCGCTCGTTGACGGAGATCTCCCGGTTACTGGGATTCTCCGTCCCCAGCGCCTTCTCGCGCTGGTTCAGCGGGCGGTTCGGCTGCAGCCCCCGGGAGTGGCGCCGCCGCAGGACCCGTCAGCAGCCCTCCGACCGGGAATGACCGCCTGCGGTCAGCCGCTCCCCGGAACGCCGTCGCGCACGCGGTCCCGGCCGGACTGCTGAGTCCGGCGGCGCGAACCGGGGGACGAGTCCCCAGGTGATAAGTCAGACGTCACGCACGGTCAAGCATTTCAGGTAACCGGCCCTTAACGTGGCATTACCGCAAGGGACACTGTCCGCCCCACAAGGGCGAGCAGAGCCCTGCCCGCACCGCAGGTCCCCGGCCGGGACCCACCGGTCGCGTCCGAGCCACGTGGTGAGCCCGGGAAACCGTCTGCAATCTCACTCAGCTCCTCGCCGAGCCCCTCGGTCCGCGTACCGCGGGCGACGCGTACGGCGAGTGAAGCCCCGTCCTCAAAGGAGATGGACCGTGCACTTCTTCGACGACTCCCTGTACCCGGAGAACCAGGAGAAGCTGGTCATCCAAGCCGCGCCCTACGGGCCGGAGTGGCTGCCCGGCGACGCCGACGACCTCCCGCTCACCATGGACGAGCACGTGCAGGCGGCGGTCGACTGCTACAACGCCGGCGCCACGGTCCTGCACATCCACGTGCGCGAGCTGGACGGCCACGGATCCAAGCGCATGTCCATGTTCAACGAGCTGATGGCCCGGCTGCGCGAGGCCGTGCCGGACATGGTCCTGCAGATCGGGGGGTCGATCTCCTTCGCCCCCGAGGACGAGGGTGGCGACGCCCAGTGGCTCAGCTACGACACCCGCCACATGCTGGCGGACATCACCCCCCGCCCGGACCAGGTCACGATCGCGATCAACACCAACCAGATGAACATCGTCGAGCTCTTCGACGACGAGGACATCGAGGGCACCTCGATCTCCAAGCCGGCGTACTACAAGGCGTACCGGGACATGGTGGTCGAGGCCGGACCGGAGTTCTACCTCGAGCACCTCAAGCGGCTCCGCGCGAGCGGCATCCAGCCGCACTTCCAGCTCGCCAACCTGTCGCAGCTGGAGACCGTGGAGCGGCTGATCCGCAAGGGCGTCTATCACGGCCCGCTGGTGCTCAATCTGGTCGCCATCGGCGGCGGGTTCACCGGCCGGCACCCGGCCGACCTGATCGAGTTCATCCGCCGCGTCCCGGACGGCGCCGTCCTCACCATCGAGGCATCCATGCGGGCGGTGGCGCCGATGAACGCCATCGGCATCGCGTTGGGCACGCATGTGCGGGTGGGCAACGAGGACAACCTGTGGCGGCACAAGGGCGAGCGGATCTCGTCCGTGGCGCAGGTCGAGCAGATGGTCCAGATCGCGAACGCCCTCGGCCGGGAGATCGCCACCGGACAGGAGGCGAAGAAGATCTACAAGCTCGGCGAGTGGTATGCGGACACCGACGAGACCCTGGCCCACCTCGGCATGGTGCCCAACCGCCGTCCCGGCCGGCGCGGCTCCATGCTGCGCGACGTCCAGAACTGACCCGACCCGTCAGCGGCGGTCGCGGAACCCGCACGACATCCGCCCCGGGCAACTCCGCCCCGGCCCGTGACCGCCACTTCGTACCTGAGCAAACGGAGCAACTTGTGGCACATGCCATTCGTTTCCACGAGACCGGTGGCCCGGACGTCCTGAGGTGGGAAGAGGTCACCGTCGGCGACCCGGGCCCGGACGAGGTACGGATCCGGCACGTCGCCGTCGGACTCAACTTCGCCGACACCTACTTCCGTACCGGCCTGTACCCGGCTCCGCTGCCCGCGGGGCTCGGCGTGGAGGCTTCCGGTGTGATCGAGGCAGTGGGCCAAGACGTGACCCATGTCGCCGAGGGCGAACGCGTGACCTACACCGGCAGCCCGCTGGGCGCGTACAGCACGGAACGGGTCATGCCCGCGGACTCGCTGATCAAGCTGCCGGAGGAGATCAGCTGCGAAACCGCCGCGGCGATGACCATGCGCGGTCTCACCTCGGCCTACCTGCTGCGCCGGATCCATCCCCTGCGGGCCGGCGACACCGTACTGCTCCACGCGGCGGCCGGCGGCGTCGGCCTGATCTTCTCCCAGTGGGCCAAACTGCTCGGCATCACCGTGATCGGCACGGTCTCCAGCGAGGCGAAGGCCGAGATCGCCCGCGCCCACGGCTGCGACCACATCATCTACTACCGCCGCGAGAACGTGGCCGAGCGGGTGCGGGAGCTGACCGGCGGCAAGGGTGTCCCGGTGGTCTTCGACAGCATCGGCAAGGACACCGTCGCCGGGTCCATGGCCTCGCTGCGCCGCCGCGGCCTGCTGGTGTGCTTCGGCACGGCCTCCGGTGTCCCGCCGCTCGACGCCATGCAACTGGCCGTCCACGGCTCGCTGTTCGTGACCCGGCCCGCACTGGCCGACTACATCGCCGAACCCGCCGAACGGGCCGCCCTGGCGGATGAGCTGTTCGGACATGTCGCGTCCGGCCGCATCACGATCGAGATCAACCAGCGTTACGCCCTCCAGGACGCGGTACGGGCACACCGCGAGATGGAGACGGGACGAACGACGGGATCCTCCGTCTTCGTCCTCTGAGCACACCGTGCCCCTCAGTCATGACAGGAGTGAGCGCCATGCCCCAGACCGTCCGCCCGAGGAAAGACCACGCGCCTGCCCTGGTGCGCCCGAGCGTCCTGCGTACCTCCCTCACCGCTGAGCCGCTGACCTGCACCATCGGCGCCGAACTCTTCGGCGTGAACCTCGGCGACGCGGCACGCGACGACGACCTGTTCGCCGAGATCAAGAATCTTCTGCTGCGGCACAAGGTCCTGTTCGTGCGCGACCAGGACATCACCCGCGCCGAGCACGTCGCCTTCGCCTCGCGCTTCGGCCCGCTGGAGGACCACCCGGTGCTCGGCAGCGACCCGGACCACCCCGGGCTGGTCCGCATCTACAAGGATCTGGACAGCAAGCCGGAACACTACGAGAACGCACTGCACTGCGACGCGACCTGGCGGGAGTGCCCGCCCATGGGAGCCGTGCTGCGCTGCGTCGAGGGGCCCGAGGTGGGCGGCGACACGATCTGGGTCAACATGGCCGAGGCGTATCGCAGGCTGCCCGAACACATCAAGACGCGGATCGCGGACTTGCGCGCACGGCACAGCATCGAGGCGACCTTCGGCGCCTGCATGCCGATGGAGCGGCGCCACCAGCTGAAGGCCCAGTACCCGGACCCGGAACACCCGGTGGTGCGTACCCACCCCGAGACCGGCGAGAAGATCCTCTTCGTCAACGCCTTCACCACTCATCTGGTGAACTACCACACGCCCGAGAACGTGCGCTTCGGCCAGGACTACGCCCCCGGGGCGAGCCATCTGCTGAACTACCTGGTCAGCCAGGCGGCCGTCCCCGAGTACCAGGTGCGCTGGCGCTGGCGGAACAACAGCTTCGCGATCTGGGACAACCGCTCCACACAGCACTATGCCGTCCAGGACTACTGGCCCGCCGTCCGCAAGATGGAGCGCGCCGGAATCGTCGGTGACAGGACCTTCTGAGCCCCGGCCGACGACGAAAAGGTGACGCCCATGGGACCGCACACGACCGCCACGAAGGCGCCGGAGACGTCTCCCGTCACACCGGCCGTATCCCGCGGCTACGCCTGGCTGGTGTTCGCCCTGAGTTTCGGGCTTCTGCTCTCCGACTACATGTCGCGGCAGGTCCTGAACGCCGTCTTTCCTCAGCTGAAGGCCGAATGGCTGCTCTCCGACTCGCAGTTGGGCTCGCTCAGCGGCATCGTGGCCCTGATGGTCGGTGTGCTCACCTTCCCCCTGTCGCTCGTCGCGGACCGGTGGGGCAGGGTCAGGAGCCTGGTGATCGCCGCGGTGGTGTGGAGTCTGGCGACGTTGGGCTGTGCCGTTTCCGCCGGCTACGACCAGATGCTCGTGGGCCGGTTCTTCGTGGGCGTCGGAGAGGCGGCCTACGGGAGTGTGGGTATCGCGGTGGTCCTCAGCGTCTTCCCCGTCCGTCTGCGGGCCACGCTCTCCGGCGCCTTCATGGCCGGAGGGTCGTTCGGCTCCGTGCTGGGTGTGTCGGCCGGCGGCGTCATAGCCCAGGCGTACGGCTGGCGCTGGGCGTTCGCCGCCATGGGGGCCTTCGGACTGGCGCTGGCCGTGGCCTACGGTCTCGTGGTCACCGAGAAGAGGCTCGGGCCGGTCCCGGGCGAGCACGGCGGCCGGTCCGGTGCACGTGCTCCCCTCCGGCCCCAGCTGCGGCGGCTGTTCTCCTCGGTCTCCGTCATCTGCGCCTACATCGGCAGCGGAGCCCAGATGTTCATCACGATGGCCCTGCTGGCCTGGATGCCCAGCTTCCTCAACCGCTACTACGACCTGGCCACCGGGAAGGCCGGACTGGCTGCCGGGGGTTTCGCGCTGATCAGCGGCACGGGAATGATCCTCTGCGGAGTCGTCGCGGACCGCCTCAGCAGGAGGGCCGGGACCCGGAAGTGGACCGTCGCGATCGCCTGCAGCCTCGGTTCGCTCGTTCTGCTGATGACCGCGTTCCAGCTGCCGGCCGGCCCGCCGCAGCTCACGCTGATCGCCGCCGGGACCCTGGTGGTCGGCGGCACGGCCGGCCCGGCGGCGGCCATGGTGGCGAGGCTGACCCCGGCCGCCATCGCGGCGACGGCCATGGCCACACTCACCCTGGCCAACAGTCTGCTCGGGCTTGCCCCGGGGCCCGCGGTGACCGGGCTGCTCGCGGACCACTGGGGCCTGCTCGGCGCGCTGCGGGTGGTCCCGCTGGTCGCGCTCGCGGCCGGCGTGGCCTTCACCATCGGCAGGTTCTCCTACGAAAAAGATCTGCGCCGCCTGGGGCTGCTGACCTCCGACCAGGCCGTCACCACCTTGGAGTACGCGTCATGAGCCGCACCCCGCCGCCGACGATCGTGATGGTCCCCGGACTGCGCGATCACATGCCGGACCACTGGCAGACCATTCTCGCCGACACGATCGAAAACTGCCGTTCGGTACCGCCGCTGGAGAAGGACCGGCTGAACCGCCGCGCCCAGGTCGCCGCCCTGGAGGAGGTGCTGTCGGACATCCGCGGCCCGGTGGTGCTGGTCGCCCACAGCGCCGGGGTGATGACCACCGTGCACTGGGCGCAACGGCACCACCGTCCGGTCAGGGGCGCGCTGCTGGCCGCGCCGCCGGACTTCGAACGCCGGCTGCCGGAGGGCTACCCCACTCCGGAGACCCTGGCCGGAAACGGCTGGACGCCGACTCCGCGGACACCTCTGCCCTTCCCCAGCATCGTCGCAGCGAGCACCAACGATCCCCTGGCCCACGCCGGTCGCGTCGCCGGCCTGGCGCGGGCATGGGGGAGCCGCCTGGTGGTCCTCGGCCCCGTCGGACACCTCAACCCCGCCTCGGGCTACGGCGCATGGCCTCGGGCGGAGGAATTCGTGCGCGAGCTGGCCGGTGCGTCGCCCGGTGTGCCCGCCACACGCCCCGCCCCTGGACAAACCCCATGAGCACCGGCCCCGATGGGTGTGCGGATGGGATCCGCCGACATCTCTGCAGTGGTCGAGCGACTTCCGTCCGGCCTGGTTCGCGTTACTTCGCGGCCGGACTTCCGGCCGGACGCTGACACTGCCTGCGCGCCTCGTACGTCAGCCGCGGAGGGGACCCTCGCAGGTGTAGTCCGACGTGCCCGCGCGCTGGTTGGACCAGATGTCCACGTCGCCGAACCAGCAGTTCATGTCGGTCAGGTTGTTGTCGCCGCCCGCGGCCCGGTCGAGGAGGAAGTAGTCGACCGTCTCGGACATGTCCGTGAAGACCGCGTCCGCGTTGCCGGCATCGGTGAGGTTCGCGGTGATCCGGCCGGTGCAGACGAACCGGGGACGCTCCGGCGCGCCGGTGGCACGGCAGTCCGGTTCGGATGCGGTCATCGCGGTGAAGGAGGAGCGGATCTGGTCGGTCGAGGTGTCACGGAGTTCACCGAGGGGCGTGTAGGTGGTGTGGGGCACGTACAAGTCGCCGGCGTGGGCGATCTGTCGGTCCAGGAAGCCGTCGTACGCGCTCTGCAGTCCCGCGTCCCTTCCGAGTCGGTCGCGCCAGGCGTCGAAGGCCGCCGGGTCGTCGGAGCGCAGGTCGCGGTACATCTCCCGCAGGAGGGAGGGGTGTTCGGTCCACAGGAACTCGAAGAACGTGCCCGCGTAGTCGTAGAAGCGGAAGCCGTCGCCGTCGTACGTGGCGTGCAGGAGCTGGTTCACGGTCATGCGCGGCCCGCCGCCGGCCGTGTCGTTGATGATCCCCTGAACCAGGGACGTGCGGACCCGGATGCCGTCGTCGCGGGTGGCGCCGTCGAAGAACTCGGCCGTGCCCTCGTCCATCGCGGTGGTCCGGTCACCCTCGTACCAGGGAGCTTCGCCGAAGCTGCCGGGCACCGCCCAGCGACCGTTGAGGTAGTGCGTGTACTCGTGCCGGAACAGCTCCTCCAGGGTCAGGCTGGAGTCCTGCGGGACACGGCGCTGATACGTGTAGAAGGTGGCCCCCCGCTCGATGTAGATGCCGCCGTTGTCGGTGCCCATGCCGGTGAGGAGCGGGTGGAAGTTCTCGTAGTCGGCGCGGGAGCCGTACAGGACGATGTGCAAAGTGGCGTTGGTGTCGCCCGCCAGCGGCGCCTCCGTGCCCAGGACACGGTGGAACTGTGCCTTGACCTGCTTGCTCGCGTAGTAGAGCTGGTCGACGGTGTCCTGGCCGAGGGCGGTGCGGACCTGGATGCCGTCGGTGCCGTCGGTGCCGTATGTGTACGTGTACGGGAAGAGACGCTTCTCGATGTCGCCCTTGCACACGTGGTAGGGGGCGCAGCTTTCGAATACCCCCAGCCAGGTGGCGACCTTCGCCCAGGGGGCGCTGCTGTCCCCGAAGTTGCGGGCCGTGGTGTCCAGGAGGCCGCCGAGGCCGGAGACGATCTCGTCGCGGAGCCCTTCGATCTGGCCGAAGCGGCCGTACTCGCTGAGCGCGTCGCGTACCACCCAGGCGTTGGGCCCGTCCTTGAGGTGGGTGTAGCCCGCGAAGGACCTGAACACGGCCCGGTACGAGGGGTCCGCCGCGGCCGCGGCGTGGAAGGCGGCGTCCTTGTTGCCGGGGTGGACGCCGAGGTAGTTCACGGTCAGCGCGGCGAGGGCGGCACCGGCCCAGGAGGTGTCCTGGGAGGTGCCGGGGTGCTGGGCGTCCATGGTGGCCAGCACCCGCTTGATCAGGGGGAGTTGATGCTGACGCAAGCCGGGGGCGGAGGCCGCGTCGAGGGCTTCGCGCAGGGTCTCGGCGTTGGGGCGGGTGACGTCGAAGGTGTGGGCGGCCGAGCCGAAGGCGTCGACGGCTTCGCGCATGGCGCTCACGGTCGGAGCGTCGGTGACGTCGATCTCGTCGTGCGAGAAGTCCTGGTACGCCACCGCGTGCAGGTAGGTGAACATCTCCAGCAGGTGGCTGCCGTCCTCGCCGTCGTGGGAGGCGGCGAGCCGGGTGATGCGGTGGGAGACGGCCTGCACGTGCTCGTCCGACATGACGGGGGCGAGTCGCGGGTCCCAGGTCCACAGGATCGAGCGCAGACAGCCGTCGGCGGTGACGGCGGGATCGGCCAGGAAGTCGGCGAAGCGCTCCGGGGACAGGGTCGTGACGCCATCGAGCGTGCAGGGCACGGATGCCTTGCCGAGGGTGGCATGCGGAGTGACGGGGCGGCCCCGGCCCTTCGGCCCGGGCGTCGGAGGCCCGGGGACACGGCCGTCGGTGAGGCCGCCGGGGGCCGGGACCCTCCGGACCTGGCCCGGGGCCTCGGCCAGGCGGTCGACCGGGTCGAAGGGGCCGGGCGAGGCGGCCGGATGCGACACCGAAGGCCGCGGGGCAGCGGGGGTGGCCGCGTGACCGGACGGGACCGTCGTGACGCAGAGCGTCACCGCCGCCACGGCGGTGAGCAGACTTCTGCGCGTGGATCCGCGGGTGGATCTGCGCGGTAGTCCGTGCGGGTTTCTCGACTGGAACACCGTTGGCTCCTGTGGGGAGATGGCAAGAAATGCGGGGCAGCGGTGTCTCTCAGGGCATCGAACTGCCCCCTGTATGGCGCCATGTGATGCGTAACATAATAATGTGATATTGCACTGGCAAGGCTCTCGGCGCCACGGATCGCGGGAGGGCTCGCCGACGTACGGATCGAGGAGGACCGATGAACCAACCCTTGACCGGCGCACCCCGGACGGTCAGTCACGACCTGCCCGCCTCACCGGAGTTCGAGACGTTCATGGCGGGGGACTGGGCGCCGACGCCGCTGCCCATGGACATCCGGCTGGACGCCGCCGACTTCACCCACGCCCGCCGCGCCCGGCTGTCCGCCCGCTTCCCCGGCGAGCGTCTGATCATCCCCGCGGGCGAGCTGAGGGTCCGCTCGAACGACTGCGACCACCGCTTCCGGCCGCACAGCGGGTACGCCTGGCTCACCGGTCTGACCGGCGAGGAGCAGGCCGGGCACGTCCTGGTCCTGGAGCCGGACGGACCCCACCGGCACGAGGCGGTCCTGTACGTGCGGCCCCGCTCACCGCGCGCCGGCGGCGGCTTCTACCGGGACCGGCGCTACGGCGAGTTCTGGGTCGGCCGGCGCCCCGACCTCGACGAGACCGAGCGGATGACCGGCATCCGCTGCGCCGTCCTCGGCGGCCAGGGGGAACTGCCGCCGGGCCGCGACGCCACGGCCGACGCCGAACTCGCCTCCACGCTCAGCGAACTGAGGCTCGTCAAGGACGCTTGGGAGGCACACCAGCTGCAGCTCGCCGTGGACCACACCGTCGCCGGTTTCGAAGACGTGGTGCGTGACCTGCCGCGCGCCCTCGCCCACCCGCGCGGCGAGCGCTGGATCGAGGGCGTCTTCGGCCTGCGCGCCCGCGCCGAGGGCAACGGCACCGGCTACGAGACCATCGTGGCGTCCGGCGCCCACGCCTGCGTCCTGCACTGGATACGCAACGACGGGCCCCTGGAAGCGGGGACGTTGCTGCTGCTGGACGCGGGCGTGGAGACAGACAGCCTCTACACCGCCGACATCACGCGCACCCTCCCTCTCTCCGGGCGGTTCTCCCACCTGCAACGGCAGGTGTACGAGCTCGTGCTCGCCGCCCAGGACGCGGGTATCGCGGCGCTCAGACCGGGCGCGAGCTTCCGTGACTTCCACCGGGCCGCGATGCGCGTGATCGCGGAAGGGCTCACGGAGTGGGGCGTGCTCAAGAGCCCGGAGGGTGACCTGCACCGTCGCTACACCCTGTGCGGCAGCGGGCACATGCTCGGGCTGGACGTCCACGACTGTGCGCAGGCGCGGGCGGAGACCTATCCGGACGGGGTGCTGGAGGAGGGGCAGGTGCTGACGGTCGAGCCCGGCCTCTACTTCCAGCCCGACGACGAGACGCTGCCGGCCGAACTGCGGGGCATCGGCGTGCGCATCGAGGACGACCTGGTCGTCACCGCCGAAGGAGCGCGGCTGATGTCGGGTGCCCTGCCGCGCACACCGGACGCGATCGAGGCGTGGATGGGGGAGCTGATCAGCTGAGCGAAAGCCGCTGAGCCCGTTGGCGTGGCAATGCCGGTGAAAAATGCAGGGAGCGCCGCCCACTGTGCGGACGTACGGGCACCGGAAGGCCGTACGTCCACCTTCCGGGCGCGGGGGTCAGACGGCGGTCAGTCCGCCGTCGACCAGAATCTCGACTCCGGTGATGTAGGAGGCCTCTTCGCTGGCGAGGAAGAGGACGGCGTCGGCGACCTCCCGTACCTCCCCGGCCCGCTTCATCGGCACCCCGTCGATCTGCTTGGCCCGCCACACCGGGTCGGCGGAGCCCCGGGAGGTGCGCATCGCCGGCAGCATGCCCGGTGCGACCGCGTTGACCCGGATCCCGGCATCGGCGTAGTGCACCGCCGCGGTGGTCGTCATCGACTTCACGGCGGCCTTTGACGCGCCGTAGCCCAGGTGCACGCCGATCTGGCCGATCGAGGCCGAGATGGAGGACAGGTTGACGATCGAGCCGCCGCCGGATCGGGCCATGGCGGCGGCGCCGTGCTTGATGCCGAGGAACACACCCTTCGCGTTGACCCGCATGAGCTGGTCGAAGAACCGGGTGCTGGTCAGGTCGGGGTCGAAGGTGCCGCTGATCCCCGCGTTGTTGACCAGGATGTCGAGCCGTCCGAACTCCGCGAGGACCGCCTCGATCGCGGCGGTCCATGAGCTTTCGTCCGTGACGTCGAGGTGCAGGTAACGGGCCTGCCCGCCGGCGGCCCGGATCCCGTCGACGGCCGAGGCACCGTCCTCGTCGGCGATGTCGGCGATGACGACGGTCGCGCCCTCGCGGCAGAACGCTTCGGCGGTGGCACGTCCCATACCGCTGGCGGCACCGGTGATCAGGGCTACCTTGTCGGGCAGGCGCATGAGTGTCCTTTCTCGGCCGGCCGGAGCCGGCTCTTGCGTGGCGGGGCCCGTCCGCGTTGCCGCACACTGTGCGTCGGCAGTCAGCGCGAGGATGCGGACGGCGGCTGGTAGGAGCAGGGACGAGAGGGATCCGTTGAGCCCGGTTGCGACGGTAAACGGCCGGGTGGATGCGGGGCTATGCGGGTGCGACGGCGCTGAGCGCGTGGCCGAGGAGGTGGCGGATGCCGGCCTCCGTGATGGGCCTGGGATTGGCGTAGGGCGCGGCGAGTGCTTGGGAGACAACGGTCTCCACGCCGTCCTCGGGCATGCCCAGTGCCGTGAGCGACATCTCGGCGCCGAGGCCCTGCGCGAGGTGGAACAGGTGCGAAGCCGGCTCGGTGGTGCCGAGTGCCGTCTCCAGCGCGGTCCGCGCCGCCGGCGCTGCCGGGAGGTTGAAGGCGAGCACGTGGGGGAGGACCGCGGTGTGGGTCTCGGCGTGCGGCAGATCGAAGGTGCCGCCGAGGATGTGGCAGAGCTTGTGGTGCAGGGACATCGTGGTCGCACCCAGTACGCTGCCGGCGAGCCAGGCCCCGTACAGGGCGTCGGAGCGGGCGTCGGTGTCGTGCGGATCGGCGGCCACCCGAGGCAGCGCGTCGGCCAGGGCCCGCGCCGATTCCGCCGCCACCAGCGTGTGGATCGGCGAACCGTCGGGCGCGTACAGGGCCTCCGCGGCGTGCGCGAGGGCGTTCATGCCACTGGTCACCGACAGCGCGGGCGGGAGCGTCGTGGTCAGTTCCGGGTCGTAAACCACAACGGACGGCAGGACGCGGGGGTCCCGTCCGGTGGTCTTCCGGCCATCGGCGGTCAGGCCCCAGATCGGCGTCATCTCCGATCCGGCGTAGGTGGTCGGCACGGCGACGATCGGCAGGCCGGTGTCCTTCGCGACGGCCTTGGCCAGGCCGATCGCGGAGCCACCGCCGATGGCGAGGCAACCGTCCGCGCCGGTCTCCCGCGCTCGCGCCACGGCCTTCGCCGCGATGGCTGCCGGCACGTGCATCGTGGCGTGCGGGTGCAGATCGGCGATCCGCTCGCCGAGCGGGGCCGCCAGTTCGGCGGCCAGGCCGGCGTGTCCGGGTGTGCACACCACGATGAGCCGGTGCAGGCCGAGCCGGTCGATCTCCTCGGGCAGCCGTGATCTCGCGCCCGCCGCGAAGACGACCCGGCCCGGACGGTTCTCGTGGACGAAGCGGTGGCTCATGGCCGTACCCGGTCCAGGACGACGTCGAACGTCAGCAGCCGGAAGGGGTTGGCGACACCGTACTGCCCGGCGCGGAGCGGATCGTCAACGGTCGTGACCGGCCTGATCAGCGACTCCTTCACCCCGAACACCGTGTCGGAGTCCAGGTACGGACTGTCTTCGACGAAGACGTGGGTGGTGACGGGGGCGTGCCCGTCGGCTTCGGCGATGACGTGGATGTGCGCGGGGCGGTTGGGGTGTCGCCCGGTGGCGGTGAGCAGCCGGCCGACCGGTCCGTCGTCCGGGATCGGGTAGTAGCGGGGGACCACGGTCCGCAACCAGAAGCGGCCGTCGTCGTCAGCGGTGAACAGTCCCCGCAGGTTGCGCTCGGGTTGTGTCCCGGGCTGCTGGACGTCGTAGAAGCCGGCTCCGTTGGCCTGCCACACGTCCACCCGCGCTCCGGGCAGCGGTGTTCCGTCGGACGACCGGACCTGTCCGGCGAACACGCAGGGCTCGCCCTTGCCGTCCAGTGAGATGTTCGCGCCCAGCTCGCGTGGCGGTGAGTCGACCATGTGGAACGGGCCGAGGACGGTGGTGTCGGTGGCGGCCGCGGACTTCCGGTTGTTGATCGCGTCGACCAGCATGGACACTCCCAGCACGTCGGACAGCAGGACGAACTCCTGGCGGGTGTCGTCGCACATGTGCCCGGTCGCGGTGAGGAAGTCGATCGCTCGTTGCCATTCCGCCTCGGTGGGCTCGATGTCCTTCACGAACGCGTGCAGGTGCTCGACCAGCTTCGTCATGACCTGCTTCAGCCGTGCGTCCGGGGTGCCGGCGAAGCTCTCGGTGACGATGTCGACCGAATCTTCTTCGGAGAAGCCGGTGGTCCGGGTGGTCATCGGTCCTCCCCGCGCGTGGTGGTCCAGGGCGGTGCGGTGACCCCGGCCCGGCCGAGGGCGAGGGCGCCCGCGTCGAAGGCGAGCCGGGCCGCTTCCGCGGCGGGCCGGGCGTCGAGGTCGTCGGAGAAGACCTCCACCGAGACCGGCGCGCTGACACCGTGGTCCCGCAGCGCGCGGAGCACGCCGAGCGTGTCCCCGGCTCCCTGGCCGGGAAGCAGCCGCCGGTGCCGGGCCTCGTCGGTCGGATCGGGGCCGGGCTGGGGGAGTACGTCGCACAGCTGCAGGGTGGTGATCGCGGAGGGGGGAATGCCGGCGAGATCCTCGGGCCGGGCGCCGGAACGGAACCAGTGCCACAGGTCGAGGGTGATCCCGCCGTTCGGCCGGTCGGCCGCCGCGACCACCTGCCACGCCTCGCCCAGGGTGCGGACATGGCTGTAGGGGAGGAACTCGAACCCGACCAGAACGCCGTGCTCGGCGGCGCGGTCGCACAACGCCCCGAACGGTTCCACGAGGTCCGGCAACGGGTGCTCGGCGAACATCGGGACGTTGAGGTGGCGGATCCCGATCCGGTCGGCGAAGGAGAACATGGCTTCCTCCGCGGCGTCCTCGCCCTTGACCCAGTCCCAGTTGTGCTCCATCTCCAGGACCCGCACGCCGTGCCGGTCGAGCAGATCGCGGATCTGCCCGTCGGACATGTCCGCGCGGGAGTAGTCGCTCACCCGCAGGCCGATGCCGGCGAACCCGGCACCGGCCGCCGCGGCCACCCGGGTGGGCAGGTCGGCGTGACGCAGGGTGTTGGCGCTGCAGTTCAGGAATTCCGCGGTCATCTCGATGCTCTCACTCTTCGCTGGGGTTGCCCGGGGTGGCTGATCCCGCCAGCCACTTCGCGCCCTCGTCGTACAGCCGCCGCACCGCCTCCCCGGTCAGACCGGGCAATCCGGTCTTGACCGTGAACCCGGCCTTGGTCTGCAGATAGCCCAGGTGGCGGTAGCCGGTGGGAAACCGGTCGAGCAGTTCGGGATCGAGTTCCAGCCGCGCGGACGGGTCGACCGGATCGAGCCGGTCCTTCTCGTAGATCGGCTGGCGGCGGACGACCTTCCACTGGCCGTCGTACCGGCCGCAGAAGTCGTAGAAGCGGCCGGTGCAGACCACGTCGACCTCGACCCCGTCGATGCTCGCGCGCTGGTTGATCGTCATCTTGGTCTGGGCGATGGCCCGGTCGCCGTTGATCTCGGCGCTGTGTCCGCCCAGGAAGTGCAGGATGCTCACGCCGCTGTCGAAGCCCGCCCGGCTGACGTCGATGAACTCGGCCGCCGGTCCCTGGAACCAGGTGGCACTCATCCATCCCTCGGTCGGGTGCCACACCGTGGCGAAACGCTCCCAGTCCGCGGCGTCGCGCCACACGGCCCAGTTCTCGACCAACTCGCGTAGTGCCAGCCTGTCTTCGAGGCTTGTCGACACGCTCAGGACCTCCTTGGTGTTCATTGGACCGCCGGCGCCAGCTGTGTCCCGGCGGCCACGTGTATCACTTCACCGGTGATGTTCCGGGCTCGCTCGGACACCAGGAACGCCACGGCATGTGCGACGTCGGCCGGCTCCACGAGCCTGCCCAGCGGCGACGCCCGGGCGAACCGGTCGCGGTAGGCGTCGAGAGCCCCGGCGTCGGCCTTCTGGGTGTTGAACGCGGTGTCCACGAAGCTCGGCGCGACGACGTTGACGGTGACCCCGAGCGGGCCGAGCTCGCGGCACGCCGTGCGGGTCAGGCCGACGATCCCCGCCTTCGAGGCGGCGTACGCGGGTGTCCAACCGCCACCGAGCCACACCCGTGAGCCGATGGAGACCACCCGCCCGCCGCCCTGGCGCCGCCACCGGGGCACACAATGTTTGATCATCAGTGCCGGTCCGGTCAGGTTGACGTCCAGCGTTGCCCGCCAGGTGTCCAGGTCCATGCTCCGCACCGCATGCGGCGGCTCGATACCGGCGTTGTTGACCAGGGCGTCGACGCGGCCCCACACCGTGTCCACGTGTTCGATGGCGGCCCGGACCGACTCCTCGTCGCAGACGTCGGCCTCGACGCCGAGCACCTCGCCGGTGCCGGCCAGCCGGCCGGCGGCTTCCCGCGCTCCGCGGCGGTCGAGCAGCGCGACCCGGAAGCCGTCGTCCAGCAGGACGGTGGCGATGGCCGTGCCCATCCCGCCGGCGCCGCCGGTCACGATCGCGACGGGCGCGGTCACGAGGTGTGCTCCGGCTCGTGGCCGCGCTGTGCCGTGCCCCGGTGCCGCGACGCGACGTCGATGATCGTGCGCGCCAGGGCCCGCGGCATCGACACCATCGGAGAGTGGCTCGAGACGAGCTCACTGGACGATTCCACCCGGCTCGCCATCATCCGCTGGACCTCCGGTGTGCAGGCCCGGTCCAGGGTGCACACGACGAAGTGCGAGGGGACGGTGCGCCAGGCCGCGTTCGAGACGACCGCCACCCGGGTGCCGGCGTGTTCGGGCGTGAGGCGCTCGGCGGCCCTGGCCGCGTCGGCCGGCGTGCAGTCGTGGTAGAAGGCGTTCCGCGCGATGTCCGGATCGATGACCAGGTAGTCGCCGACCTGGCGAATGTCGTCCTTGCCCGCCTGAGAGCCCGCCTCGGCGTCGTTGACGGACGCGACCGACTCCCCGGGTTCCAGACAGAACGCGCTCACGAAAACCATGGCCCGCACATTGCCGGCGTCACCGACCTCGGTCAGCAGTGCTCCGGAATAGGAATGCCCGACGAGGACGACATCACCGCGCACACCGGCGAGGACGCGGGAGAGATGGTCGCAGTGTCCGCGGAACGTCGGATCGCCCGGGGAACGGTCCTTGCCCGGCAACGTGACCTGGACACAGGGATGGCCGGCCGCTTCGAGCAGGGTGGCGACCCGTTCCCAGGCCCAGGAGCCGTGCCACATCCCGTGGACGAGAACGATGGTGGGAAGGGTGGTCACAGCGCGGTCCTCTCGGCCAGTTCGCGGTCCATGGCGGGCTTCTCCTCCGGGGTCGAGGGGCGGTCGCGCAGACACCAGGTGAGTGCGGTGCCGGCGAGGTGGAGGCCGGCAATGACCCACAGCGTTCCGGCGACTCCGATCGGTGTCACCAGTCCGGCCACCACAGGGCCCAGGAACTGGCTCACGCCCGCACCGAGGTTGAGGATGGCGATGGCGCCGCCGATGCGGTGCGGAGCCAGCGTGGGCATGATCGCGGACAGCGGGACGTAGCCGGCGAGCCCGGCGCCGTACACGATGCCCACCACGAGGACGGCCCAGAAGTCCGAGCCCGGGCCGAGCAGTTTCGGCACATAGCAGAAGGCGGGAACGCTGACCGCGCAGAGAACTCCGCCGAACCAGGCCACCGTGCGGATGCGGCCGATCTTGTCGGCGACGTACCCGAACACCACGTTGGCGATGATGTTGGTCAGCGTCAGCGTCCCCCACACGGTCTGCCATTCGGAGGTGGACAGCCCGACATCGCGGACCATGAAGGTGCTCAGGAAGACGACGAACGCGTAGAAGCCCAGCGTATTGATCACGCGCACGATCCCGCCGATGCCCACCTTCGGCCGTTCGACGACGATGGTGACCGCGCCGAGAACCGAGCGCAGGCTGGTCCGGAGGCCGCCCGGATCCGACCGGCGGGCCTTGACCAGGAAGGCCAGCATGATCCCGCCGAGTCCGATGAAGATCAGCGACGAGGCGAGGGTGGCGAACTCCCCGATGAGCGGGATGGCGGCGCCCGCGTAGTAGGAGCTGACCACTCCCAGGCCGAGCACGAAGAAGAACCAGTACCACCCGACCGCCTTGCCCATCACCTGCTCCGGCGTGTCCATGGCCAGCCAGACGAGGAACCCGTACGAGAACAGGGGGTACCCCAGGCCGCGTATGCCGAAGCTGATGACCATGAAGGTGAAGTTCTCCTGGGCGAGCGCGGCCAGGAACGCGATTTCCAGAACCACCCAGATGCCGAATCCGGCGAGCATCACCCGCCGAGGGCCGAAGGCTTCGGCAAGGGCGCCGGAGAGCCAGGCCGCGACGGCGACGACGAACCCGTAGACGCTCCACAGCAGGGACGTCTGGCCCGAGCCGAAGCCGTGCTCGGCCAGGTAGGGAGACAGGAAGCCGGATTCGATCCCGTCACCGATCATGAACAAGGTGAGTGCCACGAATCCCCAGCGGAGATTCGGGACGATGCCCTGGCGTGTCCAGAACCCGGTCATTGGTTCTCCCACCCAGTGGTAATGCGGACGCGGGCCCCGTTGTCGCTCGCCGACATGTGCAGAACCTCCTTGTTCTGTGCCGATCTCTCCGTGATGCAGCGATCATGCAGACCATCCGTCGCCCACGCCACCATTCATTGCCATCCAGTGGCAATCAGCTTTAGGTTGCCGGTGTGGCAGGCAGAACCAACACCCCCGGTCAGACCGTTTCCCGCCGGCTGCTCGCCGTCCTGGACACCTTCGACGTGGCCCACCCCGCGTTGACCCTCACCGAAGTGGCGACCCGAAGCGGCCTGCCGGTCTCCACCGCGCGCCGTCTGATCAACGAGCTCCGCGCCTGGGGCGGCCTGGAGCGGCTTGACGACGGCCGCTACCACATCGGGATGCGCCTCTGGACGATCGGCGCACTGGCCCCACAGCAGCGGGGGCTGAGAGCAGCGGCCCTGCCCTATATGCACGATCTGTTCCAGGCCACACAGGAGAACATCCAGCTGACGGTCCTTGAGGGCACCCAGGCTCTGTGCATCGAGAAGATCTCCAGCACCAAGGCCGTTCCGACCCTGACCCACATCGGTGGCCGCCTCCCCCTGCACGCGACCGGGGTCGGGAAGGCCATCCTGGCCTTTTCCGGCGAGGAGCTGTTCAGCTCCGTCACGGAAGCGGGCCTGGCCCGGATGACCCCGCACACGATCACCCAGCCCGGCCGGCTCGCGGCCGCACTGGCGGAGGTCCGCGCGTCCCGCGTCGCCTACGCCTACGAGGAGATGACCTTGGGAGCCGTGTCCGTCGCCGCCCCGGTGCTCGGCCTGGACGGCCGGGTCCTGGCCGCACTCGGCATCGTGGCGCACTCCCGGGCCGCCCTCGACCGGCTCGCCCCGGCCGTGCGCACGGCGGCGCTGGGTATCGCCCGCTGGGCCAACTGAGCCGGCCCTGCCGCGTCAGTTCCCTGCGCGCCGGGGCCGGGTGGTCAGCCCCGGCGTGACAAGGGAACCGGTCGCCCCGGCGATGTGAACGGCCGCCGCGCCCGCGGGCGGTACGCGGCGGCCCCGTCCAGGAGCCGGCGTGGGGCCGTCTTTGCCGGCGTGCGCGCAAGCGGCCGGGTCAGGCCCCGTGCCGATAGGTCGGGTAGGTGAGATAGCCGGCGTCGCCGCCCTGGTAGAAGGTGGCCCGGTCGGCGGGTGCCAGGGGCAGACCCGTGCGCAGGCGTTCGACCAGGTCGGGGTTGGCGAGGAAGCCGCGGCCGAAGCTGATCAGGTCGGCGCCGTGGCCCAGCCAGTGGTCGGCCTCGGCCAGTCCGGTCTGCCGGGGGCCGTCGGGCACGGTGGGGTTGACGATCAAGGCTCCCGGCCAGGTCTTGCGCAACTGCAGGAGCACCTCGTCCTCCGCGGTGGCCTCCAGGTGCACATAGGCCAGGTCGAGCCGGGCCAGCTCCTGCAGCAGGGCGATGTTCAGCTCGGCGGCGTCGTCCTCGACCACGCCCCAGAAGCCTCCGCCGGGCGACAGCCGGATGCCCGTACGGGCGGCGCCCACGGCGTCGACGGTGGCGGCGGCGGCCTCGACCGCGAACCGGATCCGGTTGGTGACCGAACCGCCGTAGCGGTCGTCGCGCAGATTGGCGTTGGACGACAGGAACTGGGAGATCAGGTAGCCGTTGGCGCCGTGCAGCTCGACCCCGTCGAACCCCGCGTCGACCGCGCGGCGCGCGGCGTCCGCGTAGGAGCGGGCGTGCTGGGGCACCTCGTCGGTCTCCAGGGCCCGGGGCGTGGGCAGGGGCTGCGGACCGCTCGGGGTGAAGACGATGCCCTCACCGGGCACGGCCGACGGGCCGACCGGCTGGAAACCCGTGGTCTCCGGATGCGAGATCCGGCCGCCGTGCATGATCTGGGCGAAGATCCGGCCGCCGTTGACATGCACCGCGTCGGTCACCTGCCGCCAGGAGTCTTCCTGCTCGTCGGTGTGCAGACCGGGCGTGCCCGGATTGGACTGCCCGACCAGGCTGGGCTGGACACCCTCCGAGATGATCAGGCCGGCCGTGGCGCGCTGCGCGTAGTAGGTCGCCATCGAGGGGGTGGCCAGGCCGCCGTCGGCGGCCCGGACGCGGCTCATGGGGGCCATGACGGTCCGGTTGGGCAGAGTGAGTTCGCCGAGGCGGTAACTGCTCAGCAGGGAGGGCATGTCGGTTCTCCTCACGTAGGTCTGTGCTCCGGTTGCCGCAGCACACGGGTACGCTAGAACCTGACACTGGCGTCAGGTGCAAGCGGATCTTGCCGCGGGTACGTGTGGGGCGCACCACAGGACCCGCGGCGCTGTGGACCACTACGGGAGGGCAGTCCAGTCATGCGGATCGGCGAACTCGCGGCACGCGCCGGAGTGAGTGTGCGGTCGGTGCGCTACTACGAGCAGCGGGGACTGCTCACCAGCACCCGCACGCCGGGCGGGCAGCGGCAGTACACGGAGCACGACGTGGACCGCATCCACTTCATCCAGGGCCTGTACGCGGCCAATATCTCCAGCCGCACCATCGCCGACATCATGCCGTGCGCCGACTCCCCGAGCGAGCACAACTCCGACGCCGCACTGGAGCGGATGGCCCGCGAACGCGAGCGGATAACGGCGCAGATCGACGAACTTCTGCGCGCCCGGGACACCCTCGACAGGATGGTGGCCTTGGCCCGGGCCCACCGCGAGTCCCTGTTGCACACGGCCCCTGCCGCGGATGCGCCGGCGGTGACTGAGGACTCCACGCCGCGCTCGCCGGGGCCCGCCCCCGTGTGAGCCGACGGCGTCACCGCATCACTGCGGCCGTGCGCGCCCTGCACGACCGCGATTCCGACGCCGAGGTCCCCACCCGCCAGCTCGGCTGGAACGAACGACACCGCCGACGAGCCGATCCCGCACGTACGCCGGTCCGACCCGTTGCCGGCGGCAGCCGAAGCACCGGCCGAGGCTGGCTGATTCCTCCAGGCCCGTGGCGGTCACCGTGCGGTGAGCCCTTTCCAACGTGAGGCTCTGCCCGGACGATGAGCCGTATGGCGCTCTTTTCTTCATCCGTCCGGCTGTGGTTGCTCCCCAACGCCGTCCTGCTCGTCGCGCTGCCCATTTGGGGCGCACTCCGCTACCCGCACCTACCGGGGCGGATACCGAAGCACATCGGGGTCGATGGAGTGGACGCCTGGACGGACAGGTCGATCGGCAGCGCATTCGTGCTCGTCTTCGTGTATGCGGGAATGACGGTGCTGATGGCCGGTTGTGCGGAGCTGACGCTGTGGCTGACACCGCGCGATGAGCTGTCGAACGCCGACGCCGCGCCGTTCGCCGGCGCACGGGCTGCGTCCTCTCTGCTCAACAGGCCCGCCAGCCGGGCCTCGGCACGCCGGATCGCACGCGCCGTGTTGCTGCTCGACACCTGTATCGGTATGTCGTTCCTCGCGGGCTGCGCCGTGCTCTGGCGTTCCACGCCGGACCCGAACGTGCCCGGATGGCTCCTCGTGGCGATGCTCCTGCCGCTCCTCGTCGGCACCGCGGTGACGGTCGCTGCGGCCGTGAGCGACCGGAAGCGGTGAGCCCGTGCCCCGGGACGTCACGACTGGACCAAGGGAAGCGCTGGAGGTCGCCACAGGCGGCGTACCGCACTCAGCACGTACAGTGAATTTGTGGCACTTAGTGATGGAACGTACAGGTTCGGACCGCCGACCGGCCGTCTGCTGATCAAGACCAGCCGCGCCGGGCCCGGCCGGAAGGCCGGGCATGACCTCACGATCGAGGCCACTCGATGGTCCGGAACCGCGGTGGTCGTCGCGGGCGACCCCGGGAAGTCGTCGGTGACCGTGTCGGTCGAGACGGGGTCGCTGGCCGTCCGGGAGGGGACGGGAGGGGTCAAGCCCCTCACCGACGCCGACAAGGCGGAGATCAAGCGGACGCTGGAGCGCGAGGGCGTGCTGCACACCGCACAGCACCCCACCATTGCCTTCCGCTCCACCAGCATCACCGGAACGCTCGGGTCCTTCCAGATCACGGGGGACCTCACCATCAAGGGTCGGAGCCACCCGGTGACCGTGGACGGGGGCAGCGACGGGGACGGCATGGTGTGCGGCCGGGCGACCGTGACCCAGTCCGCCTGGGGGATCAAGCCGTACAGCGCGTTCCTGGGCGCGCTGAGGGTGGCCGACGACGTCCGGATCGAGTACGCGGTGACCGAGCTCGAACCGCTTCCCGGTCCCGGTCAGGGCTCCGAACAGCCGTAGGGCGTGTCGCGAGAGTCCCGCTTGCCCCGGCGACGCCTGGCGGGCACGCTCGCCGCGTTGCCGGGGTCGTCCCGACAGTTTCAGGATCCCCGGCAGAGCCAAGCCGGCGGGCAGCGATACCTCCGCACCACGCGGCGCCATGCGAGGGGCGCAGGCGGCTGCGGCCTCTTCGCGCTATGGGTGCGTGCCGTGGGCGACCGAGACGATGAACAAGACCAGGATGCCCAGCAGGATCGCGGCGAAGACGGCCCAGCCATGCCCCCGGCCGCCGTCGGCGCGCCCGCCCGTCCCCACGGCGGCCGATGCCGGGGTGGAGGCCACATGGCGCCAGCCTCGGCAGGCCGCACAGGGCCGGGACGGAAAGGGGACCCGGACATTGCGGCTGCTCAGCCCCGCGGTGGGGAAGGTGGCCCGGACACCCGGCGAGGTGGGCGTCAGCCCGTGGAGGTAGATGGCGGTGCGCCGTGGATCGAGGATCGCCGAGCGGTCGTCGTCAGGGTGCGCCAGTGCGGTCACGACCTGGGCCGTGGCCAGGGCGACGAGCTGGATGTCCACCCGGGCACCGCGGGCCGCCTGGGTGTCGGTCGCCGCCCGCCGGAATGCCGCCGCGCACTCGTAGCAGGGGGTGCGCCTGCCGGGGAGCACCCACAGGATCTCGCCGACCTCGGCGTCACGAATCCTGGGGTCCACCCAGACCGCCGGATACACCGCGGGCCTGCCCGCTACCAGGGCCACGCGGTTGACGTGGCGTTGGCACGCGGCCGAGTCGGTGGCCGCCACCACCACGTCCGCACCGCGCACCAACGACCGCTGCTGGTCCGCGGACAACTCGAGAAAGTCCACGAAATGGCCGATGGCGTCACACGACGGGAAGTCGCGATGGATCTTCCCGGCCAGCGCCAGGGCCTTGGACTCTCCCAGGGCCGGAGCACCGAGTGGGTGACGCACCAGGTTCTCCACCGCGAGCCTGTCGGGGTCGACCAGCCACAGCGGGCTGAACCCGATCCGCGCGAGTTCTTCGGCAAGAAATCCGCCGACCGCTCCGGCACCGACGATCAGCGCCGCCCCCGTACGCCGACGGTGGCGGGCCCAGACGCGCTCCTCCGGCGGATCGGTCAATCGAAGGTCCAGCGGGCCACCCGAACCGGGCGTGGCCCGGCCTCCTGGTCGTGACCGGAATGCTCCTCCGGTTTCAGCTCCCCGGTGTCGGTGTCGAGGAACCACTCACGCTCAGTGTCACGCGTCTGTTCTGCCGTCACTTCGGCCTTCTGCGGGGTCTGGGGTGCTGCGCCCACGAGAATCCCTCCTTACCGCTGTGCGCGACGAGACAGCCCGAGAATCGCCACGTCCCGCCCGCCGCCATCCGCCACCGCCCCGAGCTCCAGGCGTGACGGGAGGGGTGCCTGGCCGCTGTGCCTCTTGCCTCTCCCTTCCTACGTTACGCAGCGGTATGGGCAACGCATCCGGGGAGCCCGATGGCCTTCGCCGGGGGAGTCACCCGGCGGCGGGAGCCTGCCCGCGAACCGGGGCCACGCAAGACCTCCGTACAAGGCGCCGCCGCCGGACAGAGCCAACGGGCGGGACAGCTCAGGCAGCCGCGTGTGGACGGTGACGGCGCGAGCGCACATCGCCGCGATCCGCCACAACGTACCGGCACGGTCCGTTGTGCACGGTCAGGACCACCGGACCGCCGCACCGTGCTGCCCCTGCCACCGGCCGCGCCCCGCGCCGTGCGTGCTCAGGCAGTGCCGTCCGCCTGCTGTTGTGCGGGGGTGAGATGGACCAGGCACAGCGAGGGCTCGACGAACGGCTCCAGCCGGTCGACGCCCAGGGGAGCGCGTACTTCCTTCAGGGCGCCTCGCATGAGGCCCAGGTGCAGCGAGCACACCACCTCGCGGTGCTCCTCCGCGACTTCCCGGAACGGGCAGTGGCGCAGTGGGATGACCGGGGCCGCCCGGTCCTGCGCGAGGCCGGGGGCGAAGCCGACGTCCGTGAGCATGTGGGTGAGCCGCCGTACCGCCTCGTCGGAGTCGATGCGCTGGACGGGGGAGGGGGTGTCGGCGAGGTAGCGGCCCCATGCCTCGCCGGCGCCGACCGCGGCCTGCGAGGGGTGCGGCAGCGCTTCGGTGAGGAGGCCGGTGAGCATCTGGGCGAGCAACTGGTAACTGCGGCGGCCTGCCGGTACCCGGGAAGGGGCGGCGCGGTAGACGGCGCGGGGCCTGCCCGGCCGGCCGCGCCCCTCGGTGCTGCGCTCGGCGAGCCCCGCCCTGACCAGCGTGTCGAGGTGGAACCGGGCCGTGTTGGCGTGCAGACCCGTCTGCTCGGCGATCTCCCGTACGCCCACGGCTTCGGGCGCGGCGCGCAGTACGTCCAGTACATGGGCCCGGCTCTCGCCCACAGGAGGACTGGCCGGATCATGCAACGTCTGCTCCCTCATTTCACCAATTCAACCCAGTGCGTGAGGAGAAACGGGCGAGCATTTCGCCTGCCTCCGCTCCTGGCTTCGTCTGCCGGCCGCGTGATGCGCCGTCGCGCCGGTGTCATGGGCTGTCGGGCCGTCACCGGGCCGGATCGGAGCGGCGGCGGATCTGCATGCCGGGGCGGCGAGGGTGCACCGTCAGGTAGGCCAAGCCGCCGGGCCCCGCGGTGATGCCGCGTGTCGAGCCATGCGGCAGCCATAGGAGTCCTCCTTCGGCCAGCGGTAGTGCCCCTTCGGGGGTGTTCATCACGCCGTCGCCTGCGACGACGAGGACCAGCACGTCCAGGTCGGGTTCGGCGTGGGTGCCGATGTGCTCCCCGGCGGGCAGCCGGATCAGGTTGGCATCGAGTTGGCGGCCGGACTCGGCCAGTTTCCACAGGACGCCGGAGGACTCCCGGGGTTCACCGGTGAGGGCCCGGACGTCGCACAGCATGCGTGCAACAGCCGGCTCCGCGGGCTGCCCGCCGCTCAGACCCTCAGACATCGGCGTCCACCCGGGTGATGCGGACCTGCCACTCCTCGGGCCCGGACACCAGGTACTCCCAGCCGAAGCGGCCGGAATGGGTGGCCTCGAACTCGCGCCGCAGCTGTTGGGTGAACGCGGTGGTGAGTTCCTGGTGGGGCTCGGTCAGCTCGGCCAGTCTTTCCAGCAGTTGCCGGTGGGTTTCCTCGACGACGGCCCGCGCCTGGACATCCGGGTCGGTGTCGGTCGCCTGGATGAACACCTCTGCGGCAGGGGGCATGCGTGATCCTCTTTCCTCCGGCCGTGTCATGAGTGCCTGCGGAAACCACCGTGATTATTACATGTGGTTTCGTAAAAACGATGCCGGGTCGTACGGCGTTCGGGCTCCTTGCAGGCAGGACTGTTCCGGGAGGTGGAGGCGTCGGTCGGCCAGGGCTCGTCCCCGGCTGGTGGCCAGGGCGGGGAACGCCCCGGCCTGGGCAGTTCTCGTGCGTCCCGCGGCGCCGGTGTACCGGCGCTGTACCGCTGCTTCACCAGCGGCCCCTCCCGCGACGCGGTGGGGTCAGCGCCCTGCGTGCCGTAGCTTGCGGGCCCGGGAAGCCGCCCGCTTGATCTCGCGTGAACCGGTCTTCTCGGCGATGGCGAGGTGCTGGTCGGCCTGGACGGGGTCCACGAGACAGGCGCCGAGGTGGAGGTGGGCCAGAGCGGAGACCGCCGGGTCGGTCGAGGTGGTGCCCATGGTGAGCAGCTCCACCACGCCTTCGGTTCGGCCCGCCTCCAGGCGGCCGGCAGCCAGTTCGACCGCGGCCTTGGGCGCGTACGCGGGATGGCCGGTGGCGTGGATGCGTTCGAGCAGGTCGCGTGACTCCTCGGCCGCTTGGGCGTCGCCGTTGTCCCGGAGCAGCCCGGCGAGGTTGAACGCGGCGTGCAGCGCGACGTTGGGGTACGGGCTGCTCAGAGCGGCGCGGTAACGGTCGATCGCGGCGTCGTGGCGGCCGTTGCGGTCGAGCAGCATGGCGAGTTCGAGGTGGGCGGAGGCGATGACCACGGGGTCGCCGCAGGTGGTGGCGGCGACGAAGTTCTGGGCCGCCTCCTCCTCGTCGCCGGCGCCATGCAGGAAGCCGAGCTGGATGGCGGCGAGGCCCGAGGTGGCGCCGTTGCGGAGCATCATCGCCATGCGGTAGTTGGCCTCGGCGTCCGCCCACTTGCGGCGGGTGTGCATCGCTGTGCCCCGGATGAGAAAGACCTCGGCGGCGATGTCCGGGTCGGCGGACTCGCCCACGCTCTTGACGCTCTTCAGCGCGTCCTTCGGCTTCTTCCTGGCGAGTTGCACCAAGGCGGTGATGAGTGCGCCGGCCGTGCGTCGCTTTGTACTGTCAGATGTGGTGGCGCGCACCGCGAGGGTGGCGGCGTGCTGTACCCCGTCGGCTTCGATGAAGGCACGCGCGAGTGCGAGGAGGCCCGCGAAGTCGAGTTGGTCGATGCTCTCGTCGCTCAGGAGGTCGTCCGGATCGGGCAGTCTCAGCGGTCCCGGAAGGCCGCCGCCCCCGCCTTGTGCACTACTCACACGCCACCTCCCGCGTCTCCGCCGGCGCCACGACCGTGGCTCACCACCGGAGTGCTGCCCCGTCCGCCCGCCGCCCGTTCACCGGCCGCCTGCCGACCGCCACGATACCGGGCACATGCGGGGCAGGTACCGCGTGATGCGGCGGGAGAAGTCAACGAAAAAGGCCACGTGGCCTGTTGGCGGCGACTCTGTCACATGGAGTGGCCAAGCGCAGCTCTCGGTAGCCAATCCGGGCACTCGGCGGCAACACGGTGGCCGCTATGAAGCCGTTGAGGGTGCCGGGCCGTTGCGGCAGGCGTCTGAGCCGGTCGCGGACGAGGGCCTCGGGCCCGATCGGCGAACCCGCACTGACAACGCCGCGTGCAGGGCTGGGACGTGGCCACCTGCGGCGTCGGCGGCACCGTCGGCCACACAGGGCGCGTGTTCGGGCTCCGTGGCGTCAACGCAGCGTGTAGCCGCCGTCGGGGTAGAGCGTCGATCCGGTCAACTGAGGACATGCGGTACCTTCCTTGACGCGTTTCTGGTGGACGGACCAGCCGACGGACGGAGTTGATCCACTCACCTCCAAGCCGTGAGCGGACGCGCACATTCCCACTGCGGTGTGCGCACGGCACGCCGGGCTGTCGCGGGCGGGCGAGGGCAGGGCAGGTGCGCGTGCCGGCCGGGTGCGGGGCGCAGCCCCTGCCCGCCAGGTGCCGGGCAGCTGGTGCCGGGCGTGCCGGTGCCCCCGGAGCGGGGCGGAACCGGGGGCACCGGGTTGTGCGGGGATCAGGCGTTGACGATGACGGGCTGGTCGGCCACGTCGGGGACGTTCTCGGTGGTGCTGCGGTCGGGATCCTTGTGGAAGACGCCGCCCTTCATGATTCCGACGATCTTGTCGCGGTTCTGCAGGACGGTGATGTCCTTGAGCGGGTCGCCGTCGACGAGGATCAGGTCGGCGTAGAAGCCGGGTTTGATCTGCCCGAGTTCGTCGGGCATGCGCATGATCTCGCCGCCCAGCCTGGTGGCGGCCAGCAGCGTCTCCATCGGGGTGTAGCCGAGGAGTTCGACGAAGTGCTGCAGGTCGCGTGCGTAGGTGCCGTGCGGAGTCCAGGCGAAGCCGTAATCGCCGCCGGGCAGGACCCGGATGCCGCGCCGCCGCATCTCCCGCAGGCCGGCGATGGCGCACTCCAGCTCGCGCCGGTAGCCGGCGGCTTCGGCGGCCTCGGGCGGATAGCCGAAGGCCGCGGCGTCCTTCAAGGTGGCCACCAGCCAGTTCAGGCCGGGGGCGACGAAGACCTCGTCCTTTCTGGCTTCGAGCATGTCCAGGCCCTCTTCGTCGACGAAGCTGGCGTGGTAGATGATGTCGACGTTGTTGCGCAGGGACATCTTCACGCTCTCCGCGGAGCGGGCGTGGGTACATACGCGCAGGCCGCGGCGGTGGGCCTCGGTGGTGGCGGCGAGGACCTCCTCGTCGGAGAAGTAGTTGTCCTCGGCGTGCTGGTTGCCGGTGATCTCCTCGCCGGACATGCTCAGCTTGACCAGGTCCGCGCCCAGGGCCACGTTGGTGCGCACCCGCTTGCGCATCTCCTCGGGGCCGTCGGCGAACGCGGTGATGCCGTCCACGAGCGCGCCACCGGTGACCGCGATCTCCTGGCAGTTGGCCAGGTAGCGCGGGCCGGCCAGCAGCCCGTCGTTGATGGCGTCGCGGATGACGACGTCCAGGCGGGGCTTGGCGGAGGCCGCACCGACGCACATGGTGTATCCGCAGTTGAGGTAGGTGATCGCGGAACGGGCGGAGAGCAGCGTGTGCTCCTCCACGCCCAGGGTGCCCAGGCCCGGCAGATCGGCGGAGTTGGTCCAGCTGAAGTGGGTGTGCGCGTCGCACAGGCCGGACATGAGGAACTGTCCGCGGCCGTCGACGACGCGCACGCCGTCGCGGGGCAGGTCGCCGCTGCCGCGGCGGACCTCGGCGATGCGCTCGCCGGTGATCAGGACCTCGCCGGCGTACGGTTCGCTGCCGCTGGAGTCGAAGACGCGGACGTTGGTGAGCAGGATGGATGTGCTCGGTGACATCGTCGTCACCTTCCCTTCAGGACATCAGCGGTCAGGGCTGGGCGAGGAATTCCTGGAGCCGGCGGGTGACGTCGTCGGAGGCTTCGAGGGTGTGCCAGTGGCCGATGCCCTCGAGGATGTGCAGGGTGGCCTTGGGTAGCAGGGCAAAGATGTCGTCGTTGACAGCCGGCGGGCTGGTCCTGTCCTCGCTGCCGGTGAGCAGCAGCGCCGGGGCCTTGATGCTCGCGAAGTCCGGCTCTTCCGCTGCGGCCAGGGCCTCGCAGGCGGCTGCGTAGCCCTCGGGGTCCTGGCCGAGGAGGAGTTCGCGGATCAGGGCGGCGGCCAGGGGGCGCTGGGTGCGGGTCTGCTCGGAGGTGGCCACCGAGACGATGGTGTCGGCCACCGCGGACATGCCGCCCTCGCGCACGGTGCGGGCACGGGCGCGGGTGGCCTCCTTGGCCTGGGCGCCCTGGGCGCGGACCGGGCCCAGCAGGGCGAGCTTGGTGACCCGGCCGGGGTGGGCGGCGGCGAAGGTGGCGGCGACCAGGGTGCCCATGGAGTGGGCGACGACGGCGGTCTCCTCGATGCCTTCCGCGTCCAGCAGGGCGGTCAGCTCCGCCACCCAGCCGGTGATGCTGGGGGTGCCGGCGGAGGGCGAGCGGCCGTGGCCGGACAGGTCGTAGCGCAGCACCGTGTGGTGCTCGGCCAGGGCGGCGACCTGCGGGTCGTAGACGGTGGTGGCGCCGCCCAGGCCGTGGATGAGGACCACGGGCGAGCCCTGCCCGGTCTTCTCCACGAACAGCTGGGCGCCGGCGGCGGGCCGCAGGCGGTCACCGCGGGTCACGGGGCCGATGACATTGGTCAGCTCGCCCAGGCCCGGGGCGGAGACGGTGACCTGGTCTCCGGTGGTGAGGTACTTGGGCGGGTCGAACCCGATGCCGACGCCGACCGGGGTGCCGGTGGCGATGACGTCCCCGGGCTCCAGGGTGATGCCGGCGGAGAGCGTCTCGATGACGGTGGCCACATCGAAGATCATCTGCGAGGTGCTGGTGTCCTGGCGCAGTTCGCCGTTGACACGGGTCTGCAGCCGCAGATCGCGGATGTCGATCTCGTCGGCGGTCACCGCCCAGGGCCCCATCGGGCAGAAGGTGTCCAGCGACTTGCCGATGAACCACTGCTTGTGGTCGCGCTGCAGGTCGCGGGCGGTGACGTCGTTGATGAGGGTGTAGCCCCACACGTAGTCCATCGCCCGATCCCGGCTGACCTTGGAGGCGCGGCGGCCGATGATGACGCCGATCTCACCTTCGTAGTCCAGCGCCGAGGTGAGGTCGGTGTGCGGGTCGACCGCCTGGCCGGAGGCGATCACCGAGGCGGCGGGCTTGGTGAACACCACGGGGTGCGCCGGCAGGTGCCGGCCGTCGGGGGAGCCGGTCGCATCGAAGCCGCTCCTGGCGAACTCCGCCGCGTGCTCGGAGTAGTTGCGGCCCACACAGAAGACGTTGCGCGCCGGAACGAGGGGGGCCAGCAGCTGCCCGTCGACGGCCCGGCGGCCGATCTCCAGGCGCCCTGCCACCTCGGGGCCCGCGTCGATGATCTGCCGCAGGTCGCTGACGGGGGCGCCGGTGTCGGCGAAGCGCACCTCGCGGCCCGTTCCGTGTTCGTCGACCGCGCACACCCGTACGCCGTCCTTGCTGTGAATCCTTGCGAAACGCACCGAACCTCCAGAGAACCAATGCGAACCAATCTCGGGAATCGGTTCGTATCGGTGAGACTAGGTTCGCGATTCCGGGAGGTCAAGGCTCGATATCTCATGCGTTGGCGAAGCGGGGTGCTAGCATTGGTCCCCATTGGTTCAGGGAGGGAGTCGGATGGACCACGCCGTGGGGCCCGCCGCCACCGTGCTCAAGCATGTGCAAGAGATCATCGACACCGGTGGCCTGAAGCCCGGCGACCGCCTGCCCACCGAACGGGACCTGGCCGCCGCCACCGGGGTCGGCAGAGCCGCGGTCCGCGCCGCCCTGCAGGACCTGGAAGCACGCGGCATCGTCCTGCGCCACGTCGGTCGCGGCACCTTCGTCGCTCCTGACAACACCACCCGCCCCAGTGGCGCCGCCCACCAGGCCAGCCCCGCGGAGATCATGGCCTCGCGCCTGGTCCTGGAACCGGAGCTGATGCCGCTGGCCGTCGCCTCCGCCACCGGCGCGGACCTGGCGGAGATGGAGCGCTGCCTGCGCGGCGGCGAGCAGGCCGCCGGCTCAGAGGAGTTCGAACGCTGGGACACCGCCCTGCACCACAGCTTCGCCCTGGCCACCCACAACGAGGTCCTCATCAGCGTCAGCTCGCTGCTCATCGACGCCCGCCGCCAGCCCGTATGGGGCGGGCTCAAGCGCCGCAGCTTCACCCCCGAACGCCACCGCTGCTACTGCACCGAACACGAGCAGATCGTCACCGCCGTCCGCGAACGCGACCCGCAGGCCGCCCGCGACGCCATGCGCACACACCTCCACCACGTCCGCCGCGTCCTGCTCGGCGACCACCTCTGACACGGGCGCAATCACCGCCTCGGCCCCGCCCGGCGGAGGCGAGAAGCGGTCCGGCTCTGGCGGGTGAAGCGAGGCGGCTCGGCCAAGGAGGAACGGGACTATGGCACGCCAGACGCACCCCGGAGAGCACGTTGATCTCGAAGAACCGCAGCCGGTCTCCGTCGGGATTCCCGAAGACGGGTGCTTCGGCGGCGTTCCTCAGCCGGGGGCGTGGGGCCAGTGGGCGAGGTTGCCGAGTGAAGGGGCGGATCGCGTCGCCTCCTCTGTTGAGGGGCAGATCTCGTAGGAGTCACGCAGGCCGCTGAGGTCGAAGATCCGGAGTATCCGGCCGGAGACGGACCCGATGCGCAGTGAGCCCTCGTGCTCACGGATGCGTTTCGTGATCGCCACGATCACGCCCAGTCCCATCGAGTCCATGAAGGTGACGAAGCCCAGGTCCAGGACGAAGTGGTGGTGTCCCTCATCAATGAGCTTGATCACCGCTTCACGGACCATGGAGGCAGTGCGGGCGTCCACATCGCCGTCGATCTCGACAACGGTCCAGCCGTTCACCACGGTGTAGCTCACCATCATGCTCTCGTGCCGGACGATGTTCGCTCGCATTGCCATCCCTCTTCACGTCTTCGGACGGCACAGGATCCCCGGCACGGTGTGACCGGTGTGACCGGGGACGGTCAGCCCGCCCCCCGGTCTGGCCAGGAGCGGGGCGGGTTGCGTGCCCGTGTGCGCACGCCGAAGCGGCGGAGTCCGCGCCGGCGTCCGACGTCTCCGTCACCCGCCGCCCTTGGTCAGCCATTCAGCGAGGACAGCGGCCTGGCTGTGGTCGACATCCCTGGTGGCGGTCAGCAGCATGAGCTTGTCGTGCGCCGCCAGGTCACGCAGGTGTTCGGCCGCATCGCGGTGTCCGACGTCGCGGAGCTCCGCCAGGTAGCGGCGACGGAACTCGGCGAAGCGGCTGGGTTCATGGGCGTACCACGTGCGCAAGTCGCTGGACGGGGCGACATCGCGCAGCCACTCGTCCAGATGTGCGTCCTCCTTGCGCATGCCCCGGGGCCAGACCCGGTCGACCAGAACGCGCCTGCCGTCCTTCGGCGAGGTGTCCTCGTAGACCCTGCGACAGGTGATCTGTTTGGCCATGATGCACCCCTTCGAATCGGTCGGCCGCCCTTGCCTGAGCGGGTGAACAACTCCTGCTGCGCGGTGAAGGGTCCCGACGCGTCCATTTTATCCAGCCATGGTCATGGGCATCGGCCGGGATTCTGCCGGGTCAGTCATCGCCATACGGCATGAGGCGACGTCCAGAACGGCGCATTGACCAGGAGCAGCCCGCGCGACCCAGGCCGCGATGTCGTCCGCGGCGTCCCGGTCGTTGACCAGGCCGGGCCAGACGGGCCGGCCGCCGGCCGCGCGACCGGCGACCGGCGGCCGAGGGCTGGATGACGATGACGTTGGCGTGCTCGCAGGCGCCCGGGCAGCCGGTGATGCGTACCTGGGCGCTCTGTGCGAGGGATGAGCGGAGCTGGTCGAGCCGGGCGGCGTGGTCCGGAGCGGGGGTCTTCGCGGTGCCGCGGCAGCAGCCGCGGCAGACGGTGACCGTGCAGCGGGCCGCCCCCGCGTTCGCGGGGGCGGCTTTGCGGCTGCGGCGGCTCACTGGCCGTCCCCGCCGCGGGCGCGGCGCCAGGCGCCGTCGGCCAGCAGGCGCAGGCCGTTCAGGCCCACGATGACGGTGGAGCCCTCGTGGCCGGCGACACCGAGCGGCAGCGGCAGGTGACCGGCCAGGTCCCAGATGACCAGTCCGGTGATGAAGACGGCGGCGATGACCAGGTTCTGCACCACCAGGCGCCGGGCCCGGCGGGACAGGTGGACGACGGTGGGGATGGTGGCGAGTTCGTCGCGGACCACGACGGCGTCGGCGGTCTCCAGGGCGAGGTCGGATCCGGCCCGGCCCATGGCGATGCCGGTGTGGGCGGCAGCGAGCGCGGGGGCGTCGTTGACGCCGTCGCCGACCACCAGCACCTTGCGTCCGGCCTGTTCCAGTTCCTGGACGGCGGTGACCTTGTCGTGCGGGAGAAGGCCGGCGCGGACGTCGGTGATGCCGACCTCTTCCGCCAGACGGGCGGCGGCGCGCGGGTTGTCGCCGGTGACCAGCACCGGCGCGGTTCCGGTCAGGCCGGTGAGAGCGGTGACGGTGGCGGTGGCCCCCTCGCGCAGCCGGTCGGCGATGCCCAGCACCCCGACCGGGGTGCCCTCGGCCTCGACCAGGACCGCCGTACAGCCCTCGTCCTCCAGCCGGGCAGCCTCCACGGCAGCCGGGTGGTCAGCTCGGCCGGCCAGCAGCCGGGCGGGGCTGCCGACCGCGACCGCCTTGCCGTCGACGGTGCCCCTCACCCCGGTGCCGGGGGCGGAGGTGAAGTCCTCCACCGCGGGGATGTGCAGGGCGCGGCTGCGGGCGGCGTCCACGATCGCGCGGGCCAGCGGGTGCTCGCTGGGGTGCTCGGCGGCCGCCGCGATCCGCAGCAGCTCCTCCTCGCTCAGGCCGGAGGCAGCCAACGGACGGATGCCGGTCACCCGCGGGGTGCCCTCGGTCAGTGTGCCGGTCTTGTCCAGCGCCACCGCGTCGACCTGGCCGAGCTGCTCCATGACCACGGCGGACTTGATCAGCACGCCGTGGCGGCCGGCGTTGGCGATGGCGGACAGCAGCGGGGGCATGGTGGCCAGCACCACCGCGCAGGGCGAGGCCACGATCATGAAGGTCATCGCCCGCAGCAGCGTCGGCTGCAGAGCGGCGCCGAAGAGCAACGGCATCGCGAACAGCGCGACGGTGGCGGCGACCATGCCGAGGCTGTAACGCTGTTCGACCTTTTCGATGAACAGCTGGGTGGGGGCCTTGGTCCCGGAGGCTTCCTCGACCATGGCCACGATCCGGGCGATCACCGAATCCGAGGGGTCGCGCTCGACCTTCACCCGCAGCGCGCCGGTGCCGTTCAGGGTGCCGGCGAACACGTCGTCGCCCTCCTGCTTGGCCACCGGCAGGGGCTCGCCGGTGATGGTGGCCTGGTCGACCTCGCTGGCGCCGTCCAGGACGCGGCCGTCTGTGCCGATCCGCTCACCCGGGCGCACCAGAATGACCTCGCCCGCGGTCAGCTGCTCGGTGGGGACCGTCTCCTCGGTGCCGTCGTCGGCCAGGCGGGTGGCGGTGGTGGGGGCGAGGTCGAGCAGGCCGCGCACCGAGTCGGCGGTGCGGGCGGTGGCGATCGCTTCCAGCGCGCCGGAGGTGGCGAAGATGACGATCAGCAGCGCGCCGTCCAGGACCTGACCGATCGCCGCCGCTCCCAGCGCCGCGACGACCATCAGCAGGTCCACGTCCAGCGTCTTCTCCCGCAGGGCCCGCAATCCGGCCCAGCCGGGCTCCCAGCCGCCGGTGGCGTAGGTGAGGGCGAACAGCGGCCCCCAGGCCCACGCCGGCGCCCCGAGGAGGTGGAGCGGCAGCGCGATCAGGAACAGCACCAGGGCGGCTGTCGCCCAGCGGGCCTCGGGCAGCGCGAAGATCCGGGTGCGGCGCCTGGGCGCGACCGCGTCGCGCACGGCCGTGTCGCCGGAGAGCGCCGGGCGGGTGAGGGTGGAAGACATGGAGACAGGGGTCCTTTGCGCAGACGTGCGGACAGCGTCCAACCGCACCACCGTAACAGGAACGAATGAACATTGATTCATGCGTTCATGGAGGTGCGGCGTAGCCCCAGCCGAGGGTGACGGTGGTGGCGACCGAGGCGACGAGCAGCGGGCCCCGGCATCGCCGAGTTCACGGCCGAGTTCGGCCGCCCCCATGGTCTGCCCGATGCGTTCCTCGGGGGTGGCGGCGGCGAGCGCGGCGAACCCCAGCGGAGTGATCACCCCGATCCCCGCGCCGATCAGGACGGCCGCCGGCAGCAGGCCCGCCACACCGGGCAGCACGGCGGCGGCCAAACCGCACGCGGTCAGGGCAAGCCCCGCGGACAGGCCGCCCCGGGTGCCCAGCCGCCCTTCGTCCAGCGCGCGCCCCGCCCACGGCTGCACCAGGGCCGCGCACGCGGCCAGGGCGGACACGGCCGCGCCGGTGGCCACGGCAGGCAGGCCGTCGGCCCTGCCGGACAGGGAAAGGAACCCGACGCCGACGGACAGGGCGGCGGTGGCCGCGGCCAGGGCGGCGACCGGCCGCACAAACGACCCGTTTGCCAGCCGCCGCACCAGGTCCGCGAGCGTCTGGCGCGTCTTCGGCAGCGGCGGCACGGCCGGTACCGCCAGGGCGGCCCAGAGGGCGACCGCCGTGGCCAGCACCATCAGGACGGCGAACAGCAGCGTCAGCCCGTCCGCCCACACCAGCACGCCGCCGAGCAGCGGGCCCGCGGCGTAGCCGATGCTCTTGCAGAAGCCGTAGGAGCCGAACGCGCGGCCATGCCCCGCCTGCGGGTTCAGCCGGGCGACCAGCGCGGAGGCGGCCGGGGAGAACGCGGAGGCCGCCGCCCCCTGCCCCAGCTGAGCCGCCCACAGCCAGCCCGGGTCCCGTACGGCGACGAACACGGCCGAGGACGCGGCGAAAGCGACCAGGCCCCCGAGCAGCACCGGGCGGGCACCGAAATGGTCCGCGACGGTGCCCCGCGAGAGGCCCGGAGCTGATCACATTCCAGGCGGCTGAACGCGGCGCGCGGGCCGGCCCTGCGGCCTGGCGGTGTTGCCTCCGCCGCCCGGTGAAGGCAAGCAGGTCTTCCCCCGGCCCGGTCGGCAGGGCGCCAGGCCGCGCGCTCGGCGGCGGGGGAGGCGAGCAGGTCCACCGACGGCGGCTCCCACCGTGTACCCACGCGGCTCCGCATGGTCCCACGGCACCACGTTGCCGTACGGCCATAGCCGGCCGCCGGCCACCATCGCCGTCGGGCGGCGATGGCGGAAAGGGGCGAACGGGCGCCCGGCCAGGGGCACTTGAGGAGTGCGAATCCGTTGATATGCGCGATGTCCTGATCCGTTCTGGTGGCGGTGTTCCAGGTCCGTCTACGGTGCAGGAGCCGTCGACGGACCGGTGGGAGGGAGCCCCGCGATGCGGGGCCGCCGGTTGGGGAGGGGAACGCGGCATGGCGAAACACGGCCCGCGCGGGTCGGGGGACGACCCGGCGCCGGGTACCGGAAGGGCTCGGCCGACATCTCCGGACAGAAGTGAGGAGAACACTGTGCGTGGATCGAAGAAGGTGCGAAAGACACGGTTATGGGCAGGTGGGGTCGCGCTGTTGGGTACGGCCGCACTCACCGTTCCCGCGGCGGGAGCCGCGACCGCGCCGGTGAACGACGCGCGGGGGCCGAAGGCATCCGCCGAGGTGTCCACGGAATCGGTTGACGCGCTGGTCGCCCGGACCGGGATCGACGCCGGCCGGGCCGAGCGTTACCTGGCGGCACAGCCTCAGCTCATCGAGCGTGGCCAGGCTCTGGTGTCCCGGCTCGGTGATCGTTCCGCGGGGTTCTACCTCGACGCTCCCGTGGAGCAGCCGGTGGTCACCGTGCTGGACTCCGCCGCGGCCGAGACGGTCCGAGCCACTGGTGCCCGGGCGAAGATGGTGCGACACACCACCGCGGAGCTGCGCCGGGCCGAGGAAGCCCTGGGCGAGGCGGTGCCCGTGCCCGACACGTCGTGGTACATCGATACGGAGGCCAACCAGGTCGTGCTGACCATCGGACCCGGGGCCCGGGGCAACCCCGGCCTCGGCGCGTTACAGGCCACCGCCACCGGACTGGGCGATCGCGTACGGGTCGAACATGCCGCACGCAAAATGCGGCCGACCGCCATGCTCATGGGCGACGAGATCAGGATTGCCGACCCGGGGTCCACCACAGGCAACGTCTGCTCGGTCGGGTTCAACGTCCATTCCCTGAACGACACGAAGTACATCGTCACCGCCGGCCACTGCGTCAAGCCCAACAAGAAGTACTACGACTCGTCCGGGAATCAACTGGGTGACGTGGCGGAAAGCAACTACGGTGGCCTCGATCAAACGGACTGGGCGGTCATCAGGACCAATTCCAATGAATCGTGGTTCAGCATGGTCAACGGATATGGCCAGCCCGCCCAAGTGATCCACGACGTCGGTGATCGAGTGAACCTGGCACAGGGCGCGCAGGTGTGCAAGAGCGGCAGGACGACAAAAGTGACCTGCGGGAGCGTGGTGAACAACGACAGTGCCGTCAACTATGACGACGGCACCCAATTGCGGCACCAGATCCTGACCAAGGTCACTACTGAGGGCGGCGACAGTGGGGGACCGCTCTACATGAACGGAACGGGATACGGCATCATCCATGGGGGCGCCGCATTCTCGGACGGCTCGTCCGGCAGCTATTCCCAGCCCGTCAAACAGATCTTTGATGAACAGGGACTGGTCCTGAACCCTTGATGCCCCGGGGCGGCACCCGCTCTCCCGAACCGGGCCCCTGATCGGGTGGTCGCTCCTGATGTGGCACATGCGCGCAGGGCCTGCCGGTTGGCGGCCCGCCGGGCGCGCACCCTGCCGGTGGTGGTACGGGACGGGGGGACGGGTGGCCGGGTGGTCGTCGTCGAGGAGCTGCTGAAGGATCCGGTGGACGCCGAGCACACCGGCCACCTGGCCCCGCAGGCGGTGCCGGAGCGCGCGCCCGCCCGCCGTCGGCACCGCGGGCGCGGGGGAGCGGTGGGACCGGGCGATCGAGGC
>NZ_BBOX01000082.1 GCF_001553455.1 Streptomyces hygroscopicus subsp. hygroscopicus | reverse complement strand
AGCCGGTGTGGGTCAGCCGGCGGCCCGCGCGTCGCACTCCTGGCCGCGCAGGGCGCGGGCGAGGTCGTCGCGCGCCTCCAGGACCAGTCGGCGCAGCGCGGGCGCCGCGGCCGGGTGCCCCGCCAGCCAGGCGTCGGTCGCCTCCAGGGTGCGGGTGTCACCCTGGGCGGCCGGGAACAGCCCGCGCACGATCGCCATCCCGATCTCGATCGACCGCTCCTGCCAGATCCGCTCGATCACCTCGAAGTAGCGCGGTGCGTACGGCGCCAGCAGCTCCCGCTGGCCCGGCTGGTCGAAACCGGAGATGGTGGCCTCCACCAGGGCGTTGGAGAGCCGGTCGGAGCCCACCACCGCGTCCCACGCCTCGGCCTTGACCGCGGCGGAGGGCCGGGCGGCCAGGCACCGCACCTGGTGGCGCTTGCCGGAGGCGGTGTCGTCGCGGGCCAGCTCATCGGCGATCAGCGCCTCGTCGGCCGCGCCGCCGGCGGCCAGCGCGGCCAGGAACGTCCAGCGCAGCTCCTGGTCCACGACCAGCCCGTCGATCCGCGCGGTGCCGTCCAGCAGCCCGCGCAGCAGCCGCAGCTCGGAGTCGGCGGCGGCGACCTGGGCGAAGAACCGCGCCCAGGCCAGCTGGTGCCCACTGCCCGGCTCGGCCAGCCGCAGCTCGCGCAGCGCGCTCTCGGCCAGCCGGGCGCCGGCTGCCTCCCGGGCGTCCGGCGCCGCGTAGTGGTGCAGGGCGGACAGCGCCCACGCCTGGACCATCTGCAGCACCCCGATGTCGCTCTCGGCCCCGGCGAACCGCCGCACCAGCTCCAGGTAGTCCCGGGCGGGCAGCAGCGCGTCGCGGGTGAGGTTCCACAGCGCGGACCAGCTCAGCGCGCGGGCCAGCGGATCGGTCAGCTCGCCCAGGTGCTCGCGCAGGGTGTCCAGCGAAGCCGCGTCGAAGCGGACCTTGCAGTAGGTGAGGTCCTCGTCGTTGACCAGGATCAGATCGGGCCGGGCGGCCCCGGTCAGCTCGGTGACGACCGTACGGGGGCCGTCGACGTCCACCTCGGCGCGGGCGTAGCGCACCAGCGCCCCGGGGCGCTCACCGGTCGCGGCCTCCTTGCGGTACAGCCCCACGGCCACCCGGTGCGGCCGCAGCGTCCCGCGCGCCGGAGCCGCACCGTCGGAACCGGCGGTCGCCGGGGCCTCCTGGACCACCGCCAGCTCGGTGATGTGGCCCTCGGCGTCATAGGTGGCCTGCGGGGTGAGCACGTTCACCCCCGCGGTCTCCAGCCAGGCGCGGGACCAGGCCGTCATGTCCCGCCCCGAGGTCTCGCCGAGCACCGACAGCAGGTCCGACAGCCGGGTGTTGCCGTAGGCGTGCCGCTTGAAGTAGCGCCGGGCGCCCTCCAGGAAGGCGTCCTGCCCGGCGTACGCCACCAGCTGCTTGAGCACGGACGCGCCCTTGGCGTAGGTGATCCCGTCGAAGTTGAGCTTGGCGTCCTCCAGGTCGCGGATGTCGGCCGTGACCGGATGGGTGGAGGGCAGCTGGTCGGCGCGGTAGGCCCACGCCTTGCGGCGGTTGGCGAAGGTGATCCAGCCGTCGGTGAAACGGGTCGCCCCGACCAGCGCGAAGGCCCCCATGAAGTCGGCGAACGACTCCTTGAGCCACAGGTCGTCCCACCACTCCATGGTCACCAGGTCGCCGAACCACATATGGGCCATCTCGTGCAGGATGACGTTGGCCCGGTGCTCGTAGGACGCCTGGGTGACCTTGCCGCGGAAGACGAACTCCTCCCGGAAGGTCACACACCCCGGGTTCTCCATCGCGCCGATGTTGTACTCCGGCACGAACGCCTGGTCGTACTTGCCGAACGGGTACGGGTAGTCGAAGTGGTCGTGGAAGAAGTCCAGGCCCTGCTTGGTGACGGTGAAGATGTCCTCCGCGTCGAAGTGCTTGGCCAGCCCCTTGCGGCACAGCGCGCCCAGCGGGATCTCCAGCTGCGAACCGTCCGGCAGGGTGCGGCGGTAGAGGTCGCTCTCGTAATGGTACGGACCGGCGACCACGGCGGTGATGTACGTCGAGATGGGCCGGGTCGGGGCGAACCGGGTGGTCGCCGAGCCGTCGCCCGCGCCGGACGGCTCCACCCGCTCGGCCGTGCCGTTGCCGAGCACCGTCCAGCCCTCGGGGGCGGTCACCGAGAAGGTGAACGGGGCCTTGAGGTCCGGCTGTTCGAAGGTGGCGAAGACCCGGCGGGCGTCGGCCGGTTCGTACTGGGTGTAGAGGTAGACCTCGCCGTCCTCCGGGTCCACGAAGCGGTGCAGCCCCTCGCCGGTGCGGCTGTAGGCGCACTGCGCGTCCACCACCAGCTCGTTCTCGGCGGCCAGCCCGTCCAGGGCGATCCGGGAGCCGTCGAAGACCGCCGCCGGGTCCAGCTCCCGTCCGTTCAGCCGCACCGAGGTCACCGCGGGCGCCAGCAGATCGGCGAAGGTCGCCGCGCCCGGCTCGGCGCAGCGGAAGCGGATCGTCGTGGTCGAACGGAAGGTGCGCGGCCCGGTCCCGGTGTGCTCCCCGACCGCGGACCGCAGATCGAGCGCCACCTCGTACGCCTCGACGGCCAGCAGCTTCGCCCGCTCACGGGCCTCGTCACGGGTCAGGTTCTCACCGGGCACGACGCGGCTCCCTCGCACTGTCTGTCGGATCTCGAATCTCGGATATCGGACAGCGGGAATCATGTCACGGCGCGCTGACACCCGGCACCGGGGAATGGGCTCCCGTCCCGTCCGCGTTGGCAGGTGTAGTCAGCTCTCTGTTCCTTTGCGATTCCTATGCGCCCGCTCGAGGAGAAACCGTGACCGAGACCGCCAAGACTCCTGCTGATTTCTGGTTCGATCCGCTGTGTCCCTGGGCCTGGATGACCTCGCGCTGGATGCTCGAGGTGGAGAAGGTGCGCCCGGTCGAGGTGCGTTGGCACGTCATGAGCCTCGCCGTGCTGAACGAGCCCAAGCTCGATGAGCTGCCCGAGCAGTACCAGGAACTGATGAAGACCGCCTGGGGCCCGGTCCGGGTCTGCATCGCCGCTGAGCAGAAGCACGGCAGCGAGGTCCTCGGCCCCCTTTACGCCGCCCTCGGCATCCGCTTCCACAACCAGGGCCTGGAGAAGAACCGCGAGACGATCGTGGCCGCCCTCGAGGAGGCCGGTCTGCCCGCCGAGCTCGCGGACTACGCCGACTCCGACGCGTACGACACCGAGCTGCGCGCCTCCCACAAGGAGGGCATCGACCTGGTCGGCCAGGATGTGGGCACGCCCGTGATCGCCGTCCCCGGCCCGGACGGTGAGCAGATCGCCTTCTTCGGCCCGGTGGTCACCCCGGCCCCCAAGGGCGAGGAGGCCGCCAAGCTGTGGGACGGCACGCTGATGGTCGCCTCGATCCCCGGCTTCTACGAGATCAAGCGGACGCGGACGGTCGGCCCGATCTTCGACTGACCCCTGCGCCGCCGGTCCGGGCCCCCGCGCGAGTCGACCGCGCGGGGGCCCTTCTGGCGTCCGTCCGGCGGGCGTCCGTCATGCCGTCCGCCATTCCCCGGTGCGGGCGAACCGCTCGAGGTCGGCCTCGTACGGGGCGGGGTCGAGCGGCGGCCGGGGGCCGTTCACCCGGCCGCCACCGGCCGCCCCCGGCGGACGGCAGCGGAAGGGGGCGCAGGGGCGTGGGCGGCGTCCCGCGGCGGTGTTCCCGTATCCGCCGGATCGCGTCGGCCGCCCACGCGTGGGCATGCTCGGTGGCCATGCCCGGACCCTATGCCCGGATGCCGGGAGGGCTCAGCCCCGGCGGCCCACCAGCTTCCAGGCGGTGGGCAGCGCGCCCATCGCGAGCGCGGCCTTCAGCGCGTCCCCGATCAGGAACGGGGTGAGCCCGGCCGCGACCGCCTGGCCGAGGGACATGTGGGTGGCCAGCGCCAGGTACGGGACGCCCACGGCGTAGATGATCGCCGAGCCGGCCGCCATGGTGCCCGCGGTGCGCAGCACCCCGCGGTCGCCGCCGCGCCGGGCCAGCGCGCCGACCACGGTCGCCGCCAGCAGCATGCCCAGCACATAGCCGAAGGACGGCGCGGCGGTGCCCGAGCCGCCCTCGGCGAACCACGGCATGCCCGCCATGCCGATCAGGGCGTACAGCGCCAGCGACAGGAAGCCGCGCCGGGCGCCCAGCGAGGTGCCCACCAGCAGGGCGGCGAAGGTCTGGCCGGTCACCGGCACCGGGGAGCCGGGCACCGGCACCGCGATCTGAGCGGCGAGACCGGTGAGCGCGGCGCCCCCGAGGACGAGCGCGGCGTCCCGGACCAGGACGCGCCGGACGGGGAAGACCGCGTCCGCGAGGACCGTACCGGGTGTGGCGGCGGCAGAAACAGTGCTCATCAGCGATGCTCCCAGGTCAGAGGGTAGGTACCGTGACGCTAACCCAGGCCGCGGTTCTTGAACACCGTCGATGGTCACAAAGCCGGACGCAGGGGGTTGGCGGCTTCGGGCAGAGGCTCGTGGTACGCGGCGTGAACCCGGTGTCCGATATCCAGAAAAGTTCTGCAGTGATGTTGTCCTGATCGAACGTGCCCTTCACACTGGGGACGTTTTGCATCCGTCCGCCCTCGTGAGGGACAGAGAACGCATCTCGTAAGGGACAGAGAAGAAGAATGAACCGGACATCCGCGTCCTCCGCGCCATCCGGCGCTGCCGAGGGGACCGGCGCGGGCGCGACCGCCTCGCCATCCCTCTCCCACGGCCTCAAGCAGCGCCATCTGTCCATGATCGCCCTCGGGGGCGTGATCGGCGCGGGGCTGTTCGTCGGCTCCGGTGCCGGCGTCGCCGCCGCGGGCCCGTCGATCGTGGTCGCCTATGCCCTGTCAGGGCTGCTGGTGATGCTCGTGATGCGGATGCTCGGCGAGATGTCGGCGGCCAACCCGGCCTCCGGCTCGTTCTCCGTGCACGCCGAGCGGGCGATCGGGCCGTGGGCGGGGTTCACGGCGGGCTGGATGTTCTGGATCACGCTGTGCGTGGCCCTCGCCGTCGAGGCGATCGGCGCGGCCGGGATCATGGTCCAGTGGTTCCCGGGCACCGACTCCTGGATGTGGGTCGCCCTCTTCATGGCGGTGTTCTGCGGGACGAACCTCGCGGCGGTCAGCAACTTCGGCGAGTTCGAGTTCTGGTTCGCCGCGCTGAAGATCGCCGCGATCACGGTCTTCCTCGCCCTGGGCGTGCTCGCGATCCTCGGCGTGCTGCCGGGCACCGACGCCCCGGGCGGCTCCCATCTCACCGGTGACGGCGGCTTCCTGCCCAACGGCGCCGACGGCCTGGTCGTCGGCCTGCTGGCGTCCGTCTTCGCCTACGGCGGACTGGAGACGGTGACGATCGCGGCGGCCGAGTCCGAGAACCCGGTCAAAAGCGTCGCGGGCGCGGTGCGCACCGTGATGTGGCGCATCGCCCTGTTCTACGTCGGCTCGATGCTCGTCGTGGTCACGCTCATCCCGTGGAACGACAAGGCCGTGGTGGAGAAGGGCCCGTACGTGGCCGTGCTCGACCACCTCGACATCCCCGCGGCCGGCGACATCATGAACGTGATCGTGCTGATCGCGCTGCTCTCGGCGATGAACGCCAACATCTACGGCGCCTCCCGCATGTCCTACTCCCTGGTCTCCCGCGGCGAGGGCCCCGCCTTCCTGGGCCGGGTCAGCGGCGGCGTGCCCCGCTTCACCGTGCTCGCCTCCTCCTTCTTCGGCTTCGTCGCGGTGCTGCTCAGCTACTGGTGGCCGGACACCATCTTCAAGTGGCTGCTCAACATGGTCGGCGCCGCGGTGCTGGTGGTCTGGGCCTTCATCGCCGCCGCCCAGCTGCGCAGCCGCAGCCGGCTCCAGCGCGAGGCCCCCGAGCGGCTCGTGGTGAAGATGTGGCTCTTCCCGTATCTGACCTGGGTCGCCCTGGCCGCCATGGCCGGGGTGCTGGTGCTGATGCTGCGCGAGGACGACACCCGCAGCCAGCTGTTCGCCACGGCCGCGATGGCGGTCGCGCTCGCGATCATCGGATTCGTCCGGCAGCGCGCGGCGGCTGCCCGGAGCTGATCCTCTCCACCCCGCGCACGGAGGCGGGGCGGGTCCTGGTCTTCAGGACCCGCCCCGCCTCCGTCGTGTGACCCGGAACCCCCCGGTTCCGAGTGGCGTGAAACGCTCTTGCTGCTAGCGTGTACTTGCAAGTCAATTGCAATAAGCGGTCCGAAGGGCTTGGCATGGCCATCTACACACTTCCTGACCTTCCGTACGACTACTCGGCGCTGGCTCCGGTGATCAGCCCCGAGATCATCGAGCTGCACCACGACAAGCACCACGCCGCCTACGTCAAGGGCGCGAACGACACGCTGGAACAGCTCGCGGAGGCGCGGGACAAGGATCAGTGGGGCTCGATCAACGGGCTCGAGAAGAACCTGGCCTTCCATCTGTCCGGCCACATCCTGCACAGCATCTACTGGCACAACATGACCGGTGACGGCGGCGGCGAGCCGCTGGAGAAGGACGGGGTCGGCGAGCTGGCCGACGCCATCGCCGAACACTTCGGCTCCTTCGCGCGGTTCAAGGCCCAGCTGTCCAAGGCCGCCGCCACCACCCAGGGCTCGGGCTGGGGCGTCCTGGCGTACGAGCCGGTCAGCGGGCGGCTGGTGGTCGAGCAGGTCTACGACCACCAGGGGAACGTCGGCCAGGGCTCGGTGCCGATCCTGGTCTTCGACGCCTGGGAGCACGCCTTCTACCTGCAGTACAAGAACCAGAAGGTGGACTTCATCGAGGCCATGTGGAAGGTCGTCAACTGGCAGGACGTGGCACGCCGCTACGCGGCCGCCAAGGAGCGCGCCCACAACCTGCTGCTGGCTCCGTGACCCGGAGCACCCACCGGACCCCCTGCCTTACGTGATCGTCTTCTCACCGAACACCGGGCAGGCGGAAAAAGGGGCCCCCGCGCGGTCGACTCGCGCGGGGGCCCCGCTGTCGGTGGGCCCGGAATCCTCTCGGCATCCTCTCGGCGAAGACGCCCGGAACGCTCCTACGGGGCCGCCGGCTCCTTGGGGGCGGGGTCCGCGGGGCCGGCCGGGGCGGGGCCGCGGCCGGCCGTGACACGGTCCCGCACCAGCGCGAAGACCACCACGAGCAAGGCCACCAGCGCGGAGAGGATCACCTGCTCGCGCCCGTCCTTGTCGGTGAGCATGTAGACCAGGACGAAGGAGATCATCCCGATCGTCGCCCAGGTCAGATACGGGAACAGCCACATCCGGACGACCAGCTTCTCGGGGTTCTCGCGCAGGATCATCCCCCGCATCCGCAGCTGGCTGAAACAGATCACCAGCCAGACGAAGAGCGCGACCGCGCCCGAGGAGTTCAGCAGGAAGGTGAAGACCGTGTCCGGCCACTGGTAGTTGAACCAGACCGCGAGGAAGCCGAAGACGACCGAGCCGAGGATCGCGGCCTGCGGGACGCCGCGGCCGTTGGTGCGGGCGAAGGCGGCCGGGGCGTCGCCGCGCTGGCCGAGCGAGAAGGCCATGCGGGAGGCGGTGTAGAGACCGGAGTTCAGACAGGAGAGCACGGCGGTCAGCACGATGACGTTCATGATGTCGCCCGCGTGCGGGATGCCGATCGAGTCGAGCGCCGCGACATAGCTGCCCTTGTCCTCGATGGACTTGGCGTCCCAGGGCAGCAGCGTGATCACCACGAAGATCGAGCCCAGGTAGAAGACCGCGATGCGCCAGATCACGCTGTTGGTCGCCTTGGTCACCGCACGCTGTGGATCCGCCGACTCCCCGGCCGCGAGGGTGACGATCTCGCTGCCCATGAAGGAGAACACCACCAGCAGCACACCGGTGAGGATGGCGCCCGGCCCGTTCGGCAGGAAACCGCCGTGGTCGGTGAGGTGGGCCAGGCCCGCGCCCTCGTTGTCCGAATGCGGCAGCACCCCGAAGACCGCGAGCCCGCCGATCACGATGAACGCGGCGATCGCCACGACCTTGATCCCGGCGAACCAGAACTCGAACTCACCGTAGGAGCCGACCGAGACCAGGTTGGTCGCGGTGAGGACCACCATCACGATCAGCGCCCAGCCCCACTGCGGCACCTGCGGCCACCAGCCCTCCAGGATCTTGGCACCGGCGGTGGCCTCGACCGCCAGCACCACGACCCAGAAGAACCAGTACAGCCAGCCGATGGAGAACCCGGCCCAGCGACCGAGCGCCCGGTCGGCGTAGGCGGAGAAGGAGCCGGAGGTGGGATTGGCGGCGGACATCTCGCCGAGCATCCGCATGACGAAGACGACCATGAGGCCGACCAGCGCATACGAGATGAGGATGGCGGGGCCGGCCTTGGCGATACCGGCGCTGGAGCCGACGAACAGCCCGGCGCCGATCACCCCGCCGATCGCGATCATCGAGAGATGGCGGTTTTTGAGCCCCGCCTTGAGGCCGTCGGTCGAACCCGGGTCGCCGGGTGCCCGCTGCTGTTCCGGCGTGGTCGCTGGTTGTGCGCTCATGTGCTCGATTCCTTTGCTCTCGGGTTACGAGCGACGCCAGTGAATCTCAGGAGGTCCGCCAGTTGAACCTTTGAATCCGGATTGTTACTTGAGGTTTTCATGAGGTTCCTTGGCGTTACGGATATTCGTGCGACATCTACCCGGGGCGGCGGGGGTCATACGGCCATGACACACTCGGGACATGCGCGTGTACCTCGGCTCCGACCATGCCGGTTTCGAACTCAAGAACCATCTCGTGGAATGGCTCAAGGCGGCCGGGCATGAGCCCGTCGACTGCGGCCCGCACATCTACGACGCCCAGGACGACTACCCGCCGTTCTGCCTGCGTGCCGCGGAGCGGACCGCCGCCGACCCGGACGGCCTCGGCATCGTCATCGGCGGCTCCGGCAATGGTGAGCAGATCGCGGCGAACAAGGTCAAGGGGGTGCGTGCGGCGCTGGCCTGGAGCGAGCAGACCGCGGCCCTCGGCCGGGAGCACAACAACGCCAATGTGATCAGCGTGGGCGCCCGGATGCACACCCAGGAGGAGGCGACGAAGTTCGTCGAGATCTTCCTGAACACCCCGTACTCGGGCGAGGAGCGGCACACCCGCCGGATCGAGATGCTCAGCGCCTACGAGACCACCGGCGAGCTGCCACCCGTCCCGGCCCACCACCCGCAAGGCGACTGATGCCCGAGGGGCACACCATCCACCGGCTGGCCGCCGACCACCTCGCGACCTTCGGCGGCCGGCCCGTCCGGGCCACCAGCCCGCAGGGCAAGTTCGCCGACGGCGCCGGACTGATCGACGGCCGGCCGCTGGACCACGCCGAGGCCCACGGCAAGCACCTGTTCCTGGACTTCGCCGCCACCGGCTGGGTCCACGTCCACCTCGGGCTCTTCGGCACGTACGCCTTCGGCCCGGCCCCGGCCCCGCCGGCCACCGACACCGTACGGCTGCGGCTGGCGAACCCCGACGGCTACGCGGACCTGCGCGGCCCGACCGCCTGCGCACTGATCACCGACGAGGAGAAGCGGGCGATCCACGACCGGCTGGGCCCCGACCCGCTGCGCCCGGCGGACGACGGCGAGCGGGCCTGGGCCCGGATCTCCCGCAGCCGCGTCAGCGTCGCCGCGCTGCTCATGGACCAGAAGGTGATCGCCGGCGTCGGCAACGTCTACCGCGCCGAGGTGCTCTTCCGGCACGGCATCGACCCCTACCGGCCCGGCCGTGCGCTGGAGCGCGCCGAATGGGACGCGATCTGGGCCGATCTGGTGACGCTGATGCGCGAGGGCGTGCGGAACAACCGGATCGACACCGTCCGTCCCGAGCACACCCCCGAGGCGATGGGCCGCCCGCCGCGCGTGGACGACCACGGCGGCGAGGTCTACGTCTACCGGCGCGCCGGTCAGCCCTGCCACGTCTGCGGCGCCGAGATCCGCACCGCCGACCTCGCCGCGCGCAATCTCTTCTGGTGCCCCGGTTGTCAGCGTCCTTAAGGCGGCCACCGGCGCCCCTCCCGGCACCGGCGCCCCTTCCGCAGCCGGCGTCCCTCCCGGATTGGCCGGAATACGTCCTCCGGAAGCCCTCAGAAGGAGTGGGGCAGCCAGGGGGCGACCGGGGAGCCGAAAGCGGTCGTGGCCGCAGTGAGGGCGCCCTGACGGGCCTCCTGGACGCGTCCGGCGCCCGCCAGCGCGGTCAGCGGCACCCCGCCGAGGTACGCCGCCCCCAGCTCCCGCACGCCCAGCCGGAGGTCGGGAGCGTCCTTGGTGCGCTCGCAGGAGGCGCCCTTGGCGTCGCCGCTCAGCCGCCAGCGCCCCTCGTTCCACGGGCAGAAGGGGTCCGTGACCTCCAGGACGGCGTCCACCGGAACCGGGTACGTCCGCGCCTCGAGCGCCGCCCCCAGGTCCACCATGCGCACGTACAGCGAGTCGCGCACCCTGACGGCGCACCGCCGGATGTCCGAGACCAGGTACTGCCACGGATCGTCGACCGGGCGGGGGCCGGTGCGGATCACCGAGGTCAGGTCGAGATCGAACAGGAAGCGCCACAGGGCCGCGTAGGACGCCTGGTCCAGGGCCTCCAGATCACGCAGCACGACCGTGCCCCTGGGTCCGGCCATATCCCAGTCGGGCTTCACCGCGAAGCGCACGTAGCCGCTGACCTCGCCGCCCGACTCGGCCAGCACACAGCGCAGCGGGGACGCCCCCTCGCGCTCGCCCGGCGGGTCCAGCAGCGGCAGTCGCTCCCAGCCGGGGAGCCGCGCCAGCATGCCCGGCCGGGCGGGCACCCGCCGGGCGTAGACGGCCTCACACGCCTCGACGGCGGCCTCCGGGGCCACCGCGCGCAGCGTGACGTCCTCGGTGCCCTCGGGGACGTGCAGCCGGACCCTGGTGGTGTCGATCTCGGCGTAGGCGGTCTGCGTGGCCGCGCCGTACCCGAACCGTCCGTAGATGTCCGGTTCCGATGCGGTCAGAACGGCCAGCGGTTCATCGCCCGCCGCGCGGATGTCGTCCAACTGGCGCCGCATCATGGCCCGCAGCACCCCGCGCCGACGGTGGGTGGCCTGCACGCTCACCATCGTGACACCGGCCGCGGGGACGACCGCGCCGCCCGGAACCGACAGCCGGAAGCTGTGCAACGACGCCGTGCCGACGATCTCGGAGCCGTCCCAGGCGCCGATCGAGCGCTCGCATTCGGTCAACTCCCGCCAGAGCGCGGTTTCCTCCGGCGCTTCGGGAACCCCGCCGAAGGCGAGTACCAGCTTTCCGTACCAATCGTCCCAAACCGATGGGTCGGGCACCCGCAGGTCAGTCCTCATAATCCCATCCCTAGCAGCCGTTTCCCGCACATGCGAACGAATTTCGCTTACGATTGCCCCCCTGGCTGGGTGGTCCAACGCGCCACGAATCGACGCGCGTCCGAACGGGTGGGTAGGGTCCCGGTGCAATGACTGGCGGCGTGGACACTCCGTGGGCCCGGATGCGCAGAGCTCTGCACCGGGCTCGCACAGGCGTGCGCAAAGCCGGAGTCGACTACTTCCGCGGTGAGGGCTCCGACCGGCTCGCCCTGACCGCCCTGCTCCTCGGCGTACCCGCCATCGCCGGAGGCACCATCGCCCAGCCCGACTGGTGCTCCCCCTCCGCCCTGGTCCTGCCCATCGTCGCGGGCGGGCTGCTGCTGCGCCCCGCCAGCCTGCTCACCCTGTACGCGGCGGCCGCCACCGCCCTGATCGTGGAGTCCGCCGTCCTCGGTCCGTACACCGAGGAGGACGCCTCCTCCCGGGTCACCCCCGGCACCATCCTGGTCGTCGCCGCCGTCGGCTTCTTCGGGCTCCTGATCGCCCAGTTCCGCAGCCGCGTCGGGGTGCCCTGGCGGCGCGGCGGCACCATGCTCTTCGACCTGCGCGAGCGCATCCGCGTGCAGAGCAAGCTGCCCGGCCTGCCGCGCGGCTGGCACCGCGAGATGGCGCTGCGCCCGGCTGGCGGGCAGTCCTTCTCCGGTGACTTCGTCGTCGCCGCCCGCACCGGCGGCGGCCGCACCCTCGAGGTCGTCCTCACCGACGTCTCCGGCAAGGGCATGGACGCCGCCTCCCGCGCCCTGCTGCTCTCCGGCGTGTTCGGCGGCCTCCTCGGCTCCCTGCCCCCGCACGGCTTCCTCCCGGCCGCCAACGGCTATCTCCTGCGCCAGGACTGGGACGAGGGCTTCGCGACCTCCATCCACCTCGTCCTGGACCTCGACAGCGGCGACTTCGAGCTCTTCTCCGCCGGACACCTGCCCGCGCTCCAGCTGAGCGCGGGCACCGGCAAGTGGGAGGAGAAGACCGCCGACGGCCCGCTGCTGGGCGTCTACGACGGCGCCCAGTTCGACCCCACCAAGGGCACCCTCCGCCCCGGCGACGTCCTGATGCTCTTCACCGACGGCCTCGTCGAGACCGCCGACCGGGACATCAGCGAGGGCATCGACCGCCTCACCGGCGAGGCGGACCGCTACGTCGGCTCCGGCTTCCAGGGCGCGGCCTGGCACCTGATCGAAACGGTCGCGAAGGACGTCAACGACGACCGGGCCCTGCTGCTGATCTGCCGCCAGTAACCGCCGGAAGCCCCTCCGGCCCGGCCGGTGGCATCCTCCGGCCCCCTGCGCTCGTTCCACCGGCCACCTCGCCCGCTCCAGCGGTCACCTCGCCCGGTGCGGCGCCGCGCGCCCCGCCCCGAGGCCGTGACGGCGTGCCGGAGGCGACCGGGCGGGGCGGGCAGCGAAAAGGGCTGGACCGCGGGTTTCCACGGTCCAGCCCTCCGTCGTCGCGGCAGCCGGTGCGCTAGGCCCCCGTCGTGGTGCGGCCGCGGGCCTGTTCCGCGGGGTCCTTGCGGAAGGCCCAGGCCATCTTCGGTTCCATGACGAAGCGGAAGGCGCGCTGGACGGGAGGCGTGCACAGCGCGGTGATCACCGTGCCGGCGGCGATCGTCACCGCGATCTCCCCCAGCGGCTTGTGCAGCCACTCGTTGTCGTACCAGCCCCAGAAGCGGGAGCCCTTGGCGAGGAAGCCGTGCAGCAGGTAGCCGTAGAGCGTGCCGGCGCCCAGGGCGGTGAACCACATGTGCCGCCGCGGCACCCAGGCCAGGAAGCAGCTGACGAGCACCACGGAGCAGCCGAAGAGGGCGAGCGTCATCACCGGGCCGGTCCACGGGGGCGCCGCGAGCTCCTGGACGCTGTCGCGGTGGTAGAACCACGCCGAGTTCATCCGCGGCGCCGCCCAGTAGGCGAACAGCAGGGCGCACGCGAAGACCGGCACGGAGGCGATCCGCACCGAGCGCCGGCGCATCAGCTGGAAGTGCTCGGGCTTCATGGACAGCCCGATCACGAAGAACGGCAGGAACTGGAGCACGCGCTGCAGATCCAGGTCGTCACCGATGTCGGGGGAGACCGAGGCGAGCGTGGCGATCGCCAGCGAGAGCGGGATCGGCCAGCGCACCAGCTTCCAGATCGGGGTGGTCAGCCGCCATACGAACAGCGCGATCAGGAACCAGGTGAGGTACCAGGGGTCGAGCAGGCTGAAGTCGTACGTCGGGTCGTCGTCCGCCCAGCGCTTGAAGAGCGTGTACGCGATCTCGAAGACCAGGTAGGGGACGGCCACTCCGGTGATCAGCCGCCTGAGCCGGTCCGGCCGCATGTCGAAACTGCGCGAGAAGTAGCCGGAGATCATGATGAAGGCCGGCATGTGGAAGGTGTACACGGTCATGTACAGGGCTTCCGCGGTACGGCTGGTGTCGGTCAGCGGCTCCCATGCGTGGCCCATCGCGACCAGCACGATCGCGAGGTACTTCGCGTTGTCGAAGAACGCGTCCCGCTGTTTCGGCTTCTGCCCGGTGGGAGCGCTGGGGGCGGGCGGGGCGGTCGTCTGCTGCCCGGCCTCTTCGTCCCGCGGCGTGGGGAGAGCGGGCACCGCCTCCTGGGGGAGCGGGGTTCGCTGGGAGCCGTGCGGGCGCAGGGAGTTGGTCACAGGCTTTCCCCCCAGGAACGGGGGGAGAGTGCTCGGGACCTCACTGCGCGTGGGGGAGTCATGGCAGCGTGAAACATCTGAGGCACGATAGCGCTGAAACCTATGCCGCGTAAAACCTCGTTCAGTTTCTTTCCCCGCATAGCCTTCGTATCGCGGCTGATAGTCGACCACGGTTATGTCGACCGGGGAGTCGACAAAGCGATGTGATCATTTGATATCCGGGCGCATGCTGTCCGTTCTGTTCGTTTTCATCCCCCTTAATTGGGGCATACCGTCCCGCGGACGGCTCTGGTGGAATGTCTGATTCATTGATGCTTTGTCGCCCCGCCGAGTGATCGCCCGGCGAATTCCGAATTCCTGGCGGAGATCGTTCGGGGCGATCGGAATTCCTCGGCCGGACGCCCGTTGAGTTGTGGGCAGCGTCACCCGCGACCGCTTGAATGAATGTCTGACCCGCGGGTACCGGAGAGGTGGGTGGCGTGTGCACGGGTGACCGCTTATCGCTCCACCCCACTGCTGGGCGGCGGGAGTTGATGGCACGATGGTGGCCGCGGGGGTGTGCGGGGTCGCGTGCTTCCGGGCCGGTGAGACGTGTGCGACCGAGGGTGGGATGTTGTGGCCATTTCCCTGTCATTGGTGCTGCTGGTGGGCATCGTCCTGGTGCTGATGATCCGCAATGGCCGAGTCAAGTGGGGGCCGGCGCTCGTCGCGGCGCTCTTCGGGTTCCTGCTCGCCTCGTCCGACATCGCGCCGGACATCCAGAAGTTCCTCGACTCGGCCGCCGAGGCGATCGCCGACATCAATCCCTGACGCACCCCTGACCCGCCGGAGCCGTCGGCCCGGGCACCGCCCCGGCCGTGCGGCCGGGGCGGTGCCCGTAAACGGCCGGGCCGGTGCGCGCTCAAACGAACGGCCCGGCCCCGGGAACTCCCCGGGGCCGGGCCGAAAGCCTGGAGCGGGCGACGGGAATCGAACCCGCGTAGCCAGTTTGGAAGACTGGGGCTCTACCATTGAGCTACGCCCGCACGCGTCGCGTACGCGGATGCACCGGTCACCCGGACACCCCATGCCCGGGTGAGATCCCGGACCGCGGCACGGGATGCATCGTAGCGGGTCCACACCGTTCCCCGCACACCCTTGCCCACCAGTCGAATAAGCGGCAGCCGGGGCGTCCGAGGGCATGTACCCTACGTCTCGCACCGACGGGGTGTGGCGCAGCTTGGTAGCGCGTCCGCTTTGGGAGCGGAAGGTCGTCGGTTCGAATCCGGCCACCCCGACCATCCACATACGTCAAGATCGCGTTGTGGGGCCCGTCATGCTTGCGGTTACTATGCAAGCTGCGCGTCTGTGTCTTTTAACCGGGCGCGAATCCGCTGCGACGCGACAGCGCACCGCAGCCGAACACCACACGTCAGCCCCCAAGGAGACCGAACCGTGAAGAGCGCCGTGGAGAACCTGAACCCGACCCGGGTTCGGCTCACTGTCGAGGTGCCCTTCGAGGAGCTCAAGCCCAGCCTCGACGCGGCGTACAAGAAGATCAACCAGCAGGTCACGGTGCCTGGGTTCCGCAAGGGCAAGATCCCGGCCCGCATCATCGACCAGCGGTTCGGCCGCGGCGCGGTGCTGGAGGAGGCCGTCAACGACGCGCTCCCGAAGTTCTACACCGACGCGGTCAACGAAGGTGAGCTGAACCCGCTCGGCCAGCCCGAGGTGGACATCACCGAGCTCAAGGACAACGAGCTGCTCACCTTCACCGCCGAGGTCGACATCCGGCCGACGATCGAGATCCCGGACTACTCCGGCATCGAGGTCACCGTCGACTCCGTCGAGGTCTCGGACGAGGACGTCGACACGTCGGTCGAGCAGCTGCGCGAGCGCTTCGCCACCACCACCCCGGTGGAGCGCGCCGCCGCCGAGGGCGACATCGTCGTGATCGACCTCGAGGCCAAGGTCGACGGCGAGGTCCTGGAGGACGGTGTCGCCACCGGCGTCACCTACACCATCGGCTCGGGTGAGCTGCTGGACGGCATCGACGAGGCCGTGACCGGCCTGGAGGCCGGCGGCGAAGCCACCTTCACCTCCGAGCTCAAGGGCGGCTCCGCCCAGGGCAAGGAGGCCGAGGTCTCGGTCAAGGTCACCGAGGTCAAGGCCCGGGAGCTGCCGGAGCTCGACGACGACTTCGCCCAGCTGGCCAGCGAGTTCGACACCCTCGAGGAGCTGCGCGCGGACAGCCGCAAGCGCCTGGAGCGGTCGAAGAAGTTCGAGCAGGCCACCCAGGCCCAGGAGAAGGTGCTGGACGCCCTGCTGGCCCTGGTCGAGGTGCCGATCCCCGAGAAGCTCCTCGAGGACGAGATCAACACCCGTAAGCACAACCTGGAGCACCACCAGCTCGGCCAGATGGGCCTGAACCTCGACTCCTACCTGCAGATGCAGGGCAAGACCGCCGAGGAGTTCGACGCCGAGCTCAAGGAGCAGGCCGAGAAGGGCATCCGGACCCAGTTCGTCCTCGACGAGCTGGTCAACAAGGAGCAGCTGTCCGTCGGCCAGGAGGAGCTCACCGAGCACCTCATGCGCCGTGCGCAGTCCTCCGGCATGAGCCCGGACCAGTTCGCCCAGGCCGTCGTCGAGGGCGGCCAGGTGCCGATGCTGGTCGGCGAGGTCGCCCGCGGCAAGGCGCTGGCCGTGGTGGTCGAGGCCGCCAAGGTCGTCGACGACAAGGGCGAGACCGTCGACCTGGACGACGAGGAGGACGAGACCGGCGAGACGGTCGAGGCCACCTCCGAGGCCGCGGAGGCCGCCGAGGAGCCCGCTGTGTCCCAGGAGAAGCAGGACAAGGCCGAGGGCTGATCCCGGTCCGCTCCGCAGCCCGTACGAACGGGCCCGAACGTCTGCACACGTCCGGGCCCGTTCGTGTTCCGGGCGCCGGTCAGGCGCCGGAACATGCGCTCAGAGCGAACAGTTCCTGATGCGGGATGGCGCCCGCCGACCAGCGCGTTAGGGTCCGTAGATACGAGGGCAGGGGAGTCTCGCAAGCCCGCCGGGGCCGCACCGGCGGCCACACCCCGCACCCAGAAGAAGACGCTGAGACGGCCAGTAAGCCGTCAGAGACGAGCAGGTGGATACGTGACGAATACGATGCCTTCCGCCGCCGGCGAGCCGACCGTCGGTGGCCTCGGCGACCAGGTCTACAACCGGCTGCTCGGTGAGCGGATCATCTTCCTCGGCCAGCCGGTCGACGACGACATCGCCAACAAGATCACGGCACAGCTGCTCCTGCTCGCCGCCGATCCGGACAAGGACATCTACCTCTACATCAACTCCCCGGGCGGCTCGATCTCGGCCGGCATGGCGATCTACGACACCATGCAGTACATCCAGAACGACGTGGTCACCATCGCCATGGGCCTCGCCGCCTCGATGGGCCAGTTCCTGCTGAGCGCCGGCACCCCGGGCAAGCGCTTCGCGCTCCCGAACGCCGAGATCCTGATCCACCAGCCCTCCGCGGGCCTGGCGGGTTCCGCCTCGGACATCAAGATCCACGCCGAACGGCTGCTGCACACCAAGCGGCGCATGGCCGAGCTGACCGCCTTCCACACCGGCCAGACGGTTGAGCAGATCGTCCGTGACTCCGACCGCGACCGCTGGTTCTCCGCCCAGGAGGCCAAGGAGTACGGCCTGGTCGACGACGTCATGACGTCCGCCTCCAGCGTTCCGGGCGGGGGCGGCACTGGGGCCTGAGTCCCGCCGTCCCGTAGCCGACCTCCAGCCCCAAGATCGCCACAGGATGGTGAAGACCCAGATGAGCAACTTCCCCGGCAGCGGCCTGTACACCGGCCCGATGGCCGAATCCCGCTATGTCGTTCCGCGCTTCGTCGAGCGCACCTCCCAGGGCATCCGCGAGTACGACCCGTACGCCAAGCTCTTCGAAGAGCGCGTGATCTTCCTGGGCGTCCAGATCGACGACGCCTCCGCCAACGACGTCATGGCGCAGCTGCTGTGCCTGGAGTCGATGGACCCGGACCGCGACATTTCGGTCTACATCAACTCCCCCGGCGGCTCGTTCACCGCGCTGACCGCCATTTACGACACGATGCAGTTCGTCAAGCCCGACATTCAGACGGTCTGCATGGGCCAGGCGGCGTCCGCCGCGGCCGTGCTGCTCGCCGCCGGTACGCCGGGCAAGCGGATGGCCCTGCCCAACGCCCGGGTACTGATCCACCAGCCGTACAGTGAGACCGGGCGCGGTCAGGTCTCCGACCTGGAGATCGCGGCCAACGAGATCCTGCGGATGCGTTCGCAGCTCGAGGAGATGCTGGCCAAGCACTCCACCACGCCCATCGAGAAGATCCGCGACGATATCGAGCGGGACAAGATCCTCACGGCCGAGGAGTCCCTGTCGTACGGTCTTATCGATCAGATCGTTTCAACCCGTAAGACGTCGGTCGGTCTCGGCTGAATCTTCGGTGGCACCACCCCCCTTGGACCGAGTAGGTCCAAGGGGGGCCCGAACCGGGGGCCCGGCAAGGTACCGTCATAGAGGGCTGGGGGCCCGGCCCGGGGAATGAAGAAGCAGAAAGCGCAGCGCAAGCACCCGGTTCCGCGGAGCAAAGCGGATCCAAGGCGAAGGGGAAGCACCTCGTGGCACGCATCGGTGACGGCGGCGACCTGCTCAAGTGCTCGTTCTGCGGGAAGAGCCAGAAGCAGGTGAAGAAGCTCATCGCGGGCCCGGGTGTCTACATCTGCGATGAATGCATCGATCTCTGCAACGAGATCATCGAGGAGGAGCTCGCCGAGACCTCCGAGGTGCGCTGGGAGGAACTCCCCAAGCCGCGCGAGATCTATGAATTCCTCGAGGGCTATGTGGTCGGCCAGGAGGCCGCCAAGAAGGCGCTCTCGGTCGCCGTCTACAACCACTACAAGCGGGTCCAGGCGGGTGAGAACGGCGGCCACAGCCGCGACGACGGCATCGAGTTGGCCAAGTCCAACATCCTGCTGCTCGGCCCCACCGGCTCCGGCAAGACCCTGCTGGCGCAGACCCTCGCCCGGATGCTCAACGTCCCCTTCGCCATCGCCGACGCGACCGCGCTCACCGAGGCGGGCTATGTCGGCGAGGACGTGGAGAACATCCTCCTCAAGCTGATCCAGGCCGCCGACTACGACGTCAAGAAGGCCGAGACGGGCATCATCTACATCGACGAGATCGACAAGGTGGCCCGTAAGAGCGAGAACCCCTCGATCACCCGCGATGTGTCCGGTGAGGGCGTCCAGCAGGCGCTGCTGAAGATCCTGGAAGGGACCACGGCGTCGGTGCCGCCGCAGGGCGGACGGAAACATCCGCACCAGGAGTTCATCCAGATCGACACCACGAACGTGCTGTTCATCGTGGGTGGCGCCTTCGCCGGTCTGGAGAAGATCATCGAGTCGCGGGCCGGTGCCAAGGGCATCGGCTTCGGTGCCACCATCCGCTCCAAGCGCGAGATCGAGGCGAGCGACCAGTTCCAGGAGGTCATGCCCGAGGACCTGGTGAAGTTCGGAATGATCCCGGAGTTCATCGGCCGCCTCCCGGTCATCACCTCCGTCCACAACCTCGACCGCGAGGCGCTGCTCCAGATCCTGGTCGAGCCGCGGAACGCGCTGGTGAAGCAGTACCAGCGGCTGTTCGAACTCGACGGCGTGGAGCTGGACTTCGACCGCCCGGCCCTGGAGGCCATCGCCGACCAGGCGATCCTCCGCGGCACCGGGGCCCGGGGGCTGCGCGCCATCATCGAGGAGGTGCTGATGTCGGCGATGTACGAGGTGCCGTCCCGCAAGGACGTGGCCCGCGTCGTCATCACCGAAGACGTCGTGCACTCCAATGTGAATCCCACGCTGGTGCCCCGCAGCCGCGGTACCGAGCCGGGCGAGCGGCACGAGAAGAGCGCGTAGCCGCCCCGCGGAGCGCAGACGAAGAGGGCCCCGGTCTCCCGGGGCCCTCTTCGTGCCGTACCCGCCCGGTGGCCGCCTTGCGGCCGGTTCAGGCGGGCTTGCGGGTGTCCTGGTAGATGCCCGCGGTCACCTTGGCGAAGGACTCCATGTCGGCGTCCGAGGCCGAGGTGTTCTCCGCGTTGACGTCGAGCACCATCGCCGCGTCCGTCTTCTCCGCCCAGACGCAGGCCGGGGCGTAGATCCGGTCGTAGAGCTTGACGACCTCGCACTCCACCGACGGGCCGTCGGCGCCGTCCGGCTGGAACCGCTTGCGCTTCTTCTCCACGGTGGGGGAGCCGTCACCGCCCGAGAAGCCCTTGAACATCTCGTCCCGGACCGTGTCGGGGTCGCTGATCTTCCCGTACATGCCGGAGAAGGCGAGCCCCGAGTTGCCGTCGTCCGACCGCTTGTACTGGGCCAGGACCGAGGTGGCGCCCTCGGGCATGCTGTCCTGCACGCTGGTGCCCTCGTTGTCGAGGTCGTCCGTGCCCTTGTCGAGGGTGTAGGTGCCGCCGTCGAGCGTCTTGGGGGTGACCAGCCTCATCGCCTTCGGACCGTCGTCGCCGCCGGCCAGCACCACGGCGCCGGTGACGATCGCGCCCACCACCACGAGCCCCGCCACCGTGATCGCGACGATCTTGGTGCGGTTGCCGCTTCGGCCGGACCCACCGGGCGCGGGCGGCGCGGGGTAGGGCGGCTGGCCGTAGGGACCCGCCTGCTGCGGGTAGCCGTAGCCCTGCGGGGCCTGCGCCTGCGGATAGCCGTACCCCGGTGGCTGCGCGTACGGGTTGGGCTCCGCGGGCGGCTGCTGCCCCCCGCCGTACGGATGGGGCTGCGCGCCCCCGTACGGGCCGGGCCCGCCGCCGTAGGGCCCCGGCGGCGGTGGCTGGTTGTGGCTCATGGGTGTGAGGGTCCCCCTCCGGATTGGCTGCGGCCGGTGAACTGGACGGCCGGCTCGGCTAGTTGATCTCCACGCGTGCGTCGTCGCGGACCTTCGCGGTGATCTCGCCGGCCTGGTCGAGTGACATGCTGTCGCCGGCCAGCGCCGCGGCGGCGTCGGAGACGATCACGTATCCCACCGTGCTGTGGTCGCCCCACATGCAGATCGGAATCGTGAAGCTCTTGGTCACTCCGCTCGTACTGGAGCCGGAGTCCGGAGTGAACTTGGTGTTCTGGCACTTCATCACGGCGTTCTCGAAGCCGCTGGGCGTCACCGACTCCGGGCTGCCCACCAGCTCGGCCTTCATCCCATTGCTGGTCGAGGGGTCCTTCTCGGCCTCTTGCGCGATCTTCGCGAAGGCGGCGTCGACGACCGCCTCCGGGTCCTTCACCTCGCCCCAGACGCCGTTGAGCTGGAGCTGCTTGGCGCTCATGCCGTCGCCGGACTTGTACTCCGCGCTCACCGTCTCGGGGTTGGTGACGCCGAACTTCTCGAAGTCGCTCGCGTCCGAGGCGGTGAGCCCGCCTTCGCCGGAGCCGTCCTTGGTGTAGCCGTCGGCCACCGTCTCGGGGGTGGTGAGCTTGTACCGCTTGCCGTCGTCGGCGACGGCCTTACCGCCACCGCCGTCGCTGTCCCCGCCCTTGAACACCATGACGCCGGCGACGACCGCGGCCACCGCGACCACCAGGCCGATCGCGGCCATCAGGCCCTTCTTCTTGCCGCCGCCCTGCCCCGGACCCGGCTGGTACGGGCCCGGCATGCCCGGCTGGCCGTACGGCGGCTGCTGGCCGTAAGGGTTCGGGGGCTGTCCGTAGGGACCCGGCTGGGGCGGCTGGCCGTAGGGCCCCGGCTGCGGGGGCTGGCCGTAAGGACCCGGCTGTCCTTGCGGCTGCTGGGGGTAGCCGTAGCCCGGCTGGGGCGGCTGCCCGTAGGGACCCGGCTGCTGCGGATACCCGTAGCCGGGCTGGCCGGCCGCACCGCCCTGTCCGTAGGGACCCGGCTGCTGGGGTGGCTGGCCGTAGGGGCCCGGCTGGTTGTAGCTCATCTGTATCCCTCGTTGGTAGTGCTGTTGTGGTGCTCTTCGCCGGTCGCGGGCTAGCCGTCGATCTCGACGCGTGCGTCCTCGCGCACCTTGGCCGTGATGCCGGCGGCGTCCTCGAGGGACATGCCCCCGCCGAGCACCGCGGCCGCCGGGTCCGCCATGACCGTGACGCCCAGGGTGTCCTTGTCGCCCCAGACGCACGCGGGGGCCTCCATGGATCCCTGGTCCGAGGTGAACTTCATGGCCTGGCACTTCAGGACGTCCCCGTCGAAGCCGTCCGGGGAGAACGTCCGGGGGCTGCCCTTGGCCTGCGCGGTGCCGTTGTCCCGCAGCGTCTTGACGATGACCGCCAGGGCGAGGTCCGCGCCCCGCTCCGGGTCGGTCACCTCGCCCCAGACGCCGGTGAACTTCAGCATCTCCTTGCCCGAGGTCTGGTAGTCGGCCGCCACCAGATGCGGGTTCTTGACGACCGGCACCTGCTGGAGGTCCTTCTTGCCCGACGCGGACAGATCGCTGTCGTCCGTGCCCGAGCCCTGGCGCTGGTAGTCCGCGGCGACCGTCTGGGGCGTGGTCAGCTTGTACGGGCCGCTGCTGCCGCCGAAGAGCGCGTAGGCCCCCACCCCCAGTGCCCCCAGGACCACCAGCGCGCCGACCGCGAACCCCGCCTTCCTGCCCTTGCCGGTGCCGCGGGATCCCGCCCCCGGTGCCGGTGCCGGTGCCGGTGCCGGGGACGGTGCCTGGGCCGGGGGAGGCGTCTGGGGACCGCCGTAGTAGCCGGGCCCCTGCTGGGGCGCCGGGTGCTGCTGGGGCGGCTGTCCGTAAGGGTTCGCGGGCTGGGGCTGTCCCTGGGGCTGTCCGTAGCCGCCGGACCCGCCGTACGGGCCCGGCCGGCCGTAGCCGCCCTGCGGCGGCCGGCCGTACCCCGGCGTCGGCGGCTGCGCGTACGGATTGGGCACCGGCGGCTGACCGGCGCCGTACGGACCCGACTGCCCCCCGTAGGGGCCGGGCTGCGGCGGCGGCTGCTGATGGCTCATGTGCCTCTCCTTATGCGCATGACAGGTTCCAAACATCCTTCCCGACGCCCCGGGGCGCCTCGGCCCCGGGGCCACAACGGGTTCGTAACGGAAGGCCGCCGCCCTTTAGACTGCGGGCGTGACCGAGAACTCTTCGCAGCGCCCCGCGAGCGGGCCGAACAGCCACCCCGAACTGCCGACCCAGTACGCACCGGCCGATGTAGAGGGGCAGCTGTACGAGCGCTGGGTAGAGCGCGGTTACTTCGAGGCGGACGCGAAGAGCGACAAAGAGCCCTACACCATCGTCATCCCGCCCCCCAATGTGACCGGCTCGCTCCACCTCGGCCATGCCTTCGAGCACACGATCATCGATGCGCTGACCCGGCGCAAGCGGATGCAGGGCTTTGAGACGCTCTGGCAGCCCGGTATGGACCACGCCGGTATCGCCACGCAGAACGTGGTCGAGCGCGAGCTGGCCAAGGAGGGCGTCTCCCGCCACGACCTGGGCCGCGAGGCGTTCGTCGAGCGGGTGTGGCAGTGGAAGAGCGAGTCCGGCGGCCAGATCTCCGGCCAGATGCGGCGGCTGGGCGACGGCGTCGCCTGGAACCGCGAGCGCTTCACCATGGACGAGGGGCTCTCCAAGGCCGTCCAGACGATCTTCAAGCGGCTCTACGAGGACGAGCTGATCTACCGCGCCGAGCGCATCATCAACTGGTGCCCGCGCTGCCTCACGGCCATCTCGGACATCGAGGTGGGGTACGACGACGACGACGGCGAGCTGGTCTCGATCCGGTACGGCGAGGGCGAGGAGTCCATCGTCGTCGCCACGACCCGGGCCGAGACGATGCTGGGCGACACCGCGGTCGCCGTCCACCCCGACGACGAGCGCTACCGCCACCTGGTCGGCACCGAGATCGAGCTGCCGCTCACCGGCCGCCGGATCCCCATCGTGGCCGACGAGCACGTCGACCCCGAGTTCGGCACCGGCGCGGTCAAGGTCACCCCGGCCCACGACCCGAACGACTTCGAGATCGGGCAGCGGCACGGCCTGCCGAACCTGACCGTCATGGACGAGCACGCGGTCATCACCGCCCACGGGCCCTTCCAGGGGCTGGACCGCCTGGAGGCGCGCAGCGCCGTCGTCGGCGCGCTGCGCGCCGAGGGCCGGATCGTCGCCGAGAAGCGGCCGTACACCCACTCCGTGGGTCACTGCTCGCGCTGCAGGACGACCATCGAGCCGCGGCTGTCCATGCAGTGGTGGGTCAAGGTCGGACCGCTGGCCAAGGCCGCGGGCGACGCGGTCCGCGACGGCCGGGTGAAGATCCACCCCGAGGACATGTCGAAGCGCTACTTCGACTGGGTCGACAACCTGCACGACTGGTGCATCTCGCGCCAGCTGTGGTGGGGCCACCGGATCCCGGTCTGGTACGGGCCGGACGGCGAGGTGGTCTGCGTCGGACCGGACGAGGAGCCGCCGAGCGGCGAGGGCTGGCACCAGGACAGCGACGTCCTGGACACCTGGTTCTCGTCCGGCCTGTGGCCGTTCTCCACGCTCGGCTGGCCCGAGCGGACCGAGAGCCTGGAGAAGTTCTATCCGAACTCGGTCCTGGTCACCGGCTACGACATCCTGTTCTTCTGGGTCGCCCGGATGATGATGTTCGGCCTGTACGCCATGGACGGCACCCCGCCGTTCCGCACCATCGCGCTGCACGGCATGGTCCGTGACCAGTTCGGCAAGAAGATGTCCAAGTCCTTCGGCAACGCGGTCAACCCGCTGGACTGGATGGACACCTACGGATCGGACGCGGTCCGCTTCACCCTGGCCCGGGGCGCCAACCCCGGTGTGGACGTCCCGATCGGCGAGGACTGGGTCCAGGCGTCCCGTAACTTCGCCAACAAGATCTGGAACGCCACCCGCTTCGCGCTGATGAACGGCGCGACGGTCGAGGGCGAACTGCCCGCCCCCGAGCGGCTGTCCGCCACCGACCGCTGGATCCTGTCCCGGCTGAACGCGGTGGTCGCCGAGGTCGACGCGTACTACGAGGACTACCAGTTCGCCAAGCTCTCCGACGTCCTCTACCACTTCGCCTGGGACGAGGTCTTCGACTGGTACGTCGAACTGTCCAAGACCACCTTCGCCAGGGGCGGAGCGGAGGCCGACGCCTCCCGGCGCGTCCTCGGCGAGGTCCTGGATGTCACCCTGCGGCTGCTGCACCCGGTCGTCCCGTTCGTCACCGAGAAGCTGTGGACCTCGCTGACCGGCCAGGAGTCCGTCGTCATCGCCGACTGGCCCGGTGACAGCGGCTTCCGGGACGAGGCGGCCGAGCGGGAGATCGAGAACCTCCAGCAGGTGGTCACCGAGGTCCGCCGGTTCCGCGCCGACCAGGGCCTCCAGCCCGGCCAGCGGGTCCCGGCCCGGCTGGAGCTGTCCGGTACCTCGCTCGCCGACCACGAGGACGCGATGCGCTCCCTGCTGCGCCTCCAGCCGGCCGGCGAGGGCTTCACGGCCACCGCCTCGCTGCCGGTCGCGGGCGCGACCGTGGCGCTGGACCTGTCCGGCGCGATCGACGTCGAGGCCGAGCGCAAGCGGCTGGCCAAGGACCTCGCGGCGGCCGAGAAGGACAAGGCGCAGACGACCGCGAAGCTGTCCAACGAGGGCTTCCTGGCCAAGGCCCCCGACCACGTCGTGGAGAAGATCCGCACCCGGCAGGCGACCGCCGAGGCCGATATCGCCCGGATCACCGCCCAGTTGGCAGCCCTCCCCAAGAGCTGACCGAGGGCCGGCCGACACCGGCCGCGCCGAGCGCCCCCGCCGGAATCCGGCGGGGGCGCTCGTATGTGATACGGGTGGAATGTCCCACAGCCATCTCACAGGAAAGCCGCATCGGGAACCAAACCCAGCCTTCCGGGAGTTATCCGGCCGTACGTCCCGGAAGGAGCTCCCCCTCCATGAACAAGCCGCTGCGCAGGGCCTCCGTCTTCTCGCTGCTGCTGGTGATGACCCTGCTCGTCTGGATCACCTATGTGGAGTTGGCGAGAGGTGCCAGTCTCCGGGACAACGCGCACAACAGCCGTGTGGCCATCTCCGAGTACGCCGGGCCGCTGGGCGACATCCTGGCCGGAGGCGAGCGGGTCACCGGCTCCGCCGCCACCCAGGGCAATCTGAAGTACAAGCGCACCTACCCCGACGGGAAGCTCTGGGCCCCGGTCACCGGCTACGCCTCGCAGTCCTACGGCAGCACTCAGCTGGAGGCCCTGGAACGGCAGGTCCTCGACGGCTCGGACAGCCGGCTGAAGAACCCGCTCCAGGCGCTGACGCGGGAGCGGTCCAAGCCCGGCGATGTGATCACCACGATCGATCCGGCCGTGCAGAAGGCCGCCTACCGGGGGCTGGGGAACAAGACCGGCGCGGCGGTGGCGATCGACCCCACGACCGGCGCCGTCCTCGCCCTGGTCAGCACCCCCTCGTACGACCCCGGCACCTTCGCGGGCTCCTCCTCGGCGGACCAGAAGGCGTGGAACGCGCTGCAGAAGGACCGGAAGCAGCCCATGCTGAACCGCGCGCTGCGCCAGACGTACCCGCCGGGTTCGACCTTCAAGGTCGTGGTCGCCGCCGCGGCGCTGGAGAACGGGCTGTACTCGTCGGTGGACGAGCCCACCAAGAGCCCGGACCCGTACCGGCTGCCGGGCACGGTGACCGATATGCACAACGAGAACAGCTCGGCGCCGTGCGAGAACGCGACGATACGCACCGCCCTGCAGTACTCGTGCAACACGGTCTTCGCGAAGATGGCCGTGGACCTGGGCCAGTCCAAGGTGGCGGCGCAGGCGAAGAAGCTGGGCTTCGGCGACTCCGCGCTGGACATCCCGGTGCGCGCCGCGAAGAGCGTCTACCCGAGCGGGATGAACGACTCGCAGACGGCGCTGAGCGGTATGGGCCAGTTCGACGTGACCGCGACTCCGCTGCAGATGGCGATGGTCTCCTCGGCCGTCGCCAACGACGGCAAGCTGATGACCCCGTACGAGGTCGACCGCACCACGGACGGCAGCGCCTCCGCCCTGGACCACGCCTCGGCCAGGACCTACAGCCGCGCGATGTCCCAGCACACCGCCTCCGAGCTGCGATCGGCGATGCGGACGGTGGTGGACCAGGGCACCGGGGCCAACGCGAAGATCCCCGGGGTGGCGGTGGGCGGCAAGACCGGCACCGCCCAGCACGGTGAGAACAACAGTGCCAACCCGTACGCGTGGTTCATGAGTTACGCGGACGCCGGCGGCGGCCACAAGGTCGCGGTCGCGGTGGTGGTCGAGGACAGCGACGCGGCCCGCGCCGACATCTCCGGCGGCGGCCTGGCGGGGCCGATCGCCAAGGCGATGATGAAGGCCGCACTGCCGTAGCCGAGCCGTTGGCGTAACGATCCGTCCCCGCGCCCCGTGGGGCTCCCGCTGCCTGTCGGGGGTGCCTCGTAGACTGGTCGGCGTGAGCGACGAGCGCCCCCAGAACGAGTCCGACCAGTTCGACGAGATCGTCGGAGCCGAGACCGACCGCGCCCCCGATCTGGCGGTGATCGAGGCCGGCAGCCGGACGCTGCGCGCGCAGTCCGGGCCGCCGCAGGGGGACGGCATCCCGTCCCGCCCGGCCGACCCCGAGGTGGACCGGGCCCTGCGCGAGGTGGAGGGGGCGCTGGCCGGGCGCTGGCCGGAGACCAAGCTCGACCCGTCGCTGGTGCGGATCGAGGCCCTGATGGACATCCTCGGCTCGCCGCAGCGGGCCTACCCCTCGATCCACATCACCGGGACGAACGGCAAGACCAGCACCGCTCGCATGATCGAATCGCTGCTGGGCGCCTTCGAGCTGCGCACCGGCCGCTACACCAGCCCCCATGTCCAGTCGATCACCGAGCGGATCAGCCTGGACGGGGCGCCGATCTCCGCCGAGCGGTTCATCGAGACGTACCAGGACATCCAGCCGTACCTCGAGATGGTCGACGCCCAGCAGGAGCACCGGCTGTCCTTCTTCGAGGTGCTCACCGGCATGGCGTACGCGGCCTTCGCGGACGCGCCGGTGGACATCGCGGTGGTCGAGGTCGGCATGGGCGGCTCCTGGGACGCCACCAACGTGGTCGACGCGGGCGTCGCGGTGATCATGCCGATCTCGCTGGACCACACCGACCGGCTCGGCACCACTCCGGAGCAGATCGCCACGGAGAAGGCGGGCATAGTGAAGCAGGGGGCCACGGTGGTGCTCGCCCAGCAGCCGGTGGAGGCCGCCTCCGTGGTGCTCAAGCGCGCCGTCGAGGTGGACGCCACGGTGGCCCGTGAGGGCATGGAGTTCGGTGTGCTCTCCCGGGAGGTGGCGGTCGGCGGCCAGCTGCTGACCCTGCGCGGACTCGGCGGGGAGTACCCCGAGG
>NZ_BBOX01000081.1 GCF_001553455.1 Streptomyces hygroscopicus subsp. hygroscopicus | reverse complement strand
CGACCCTGCGCGGACGTCGGGCGGGGAGTACCCCGAGGTCTTCCTCCCGCTGCACGGCGCCCACCAGGCGCACAACGCGGCGGTCGCGCTGGCGGCCGTCGAGGCGTTCTTCGGCATCGGCACCCAGCACGCCCGCACGCTCGACATCGACACGGTCCGCGCCGCGTTCGCCTCCGTGACCTCGCCCGGCCGGATGGAGGTCGTGCGCCGCAGCCCCACCGTGGTGCTGGACGCCGCGCACAACCCGGCGGGCGCCCGCGCCGCGGCCGAGGCGGTCACCGAGTCCTTCGGCTTCAGCCGGCTGGTCGGTGTGGTCGGCGCGAGCGACGACAAGGACGTGCGCGGTCTGCTGGAAGCCTTCGAGCCGATCTTCGCCGAGGTGGTGGTGACCCGCAATTCCAGCCATCGCGCGATGGACCCGGACGAGCTGGCCGCGGTCGCCGTCGAGGTTTTCGGCCCCGACCGGGTCCAGGTCGAGCCGCGGCTGGACGACGCCCTGGAGGAAGCCATCACCCTGGCAGAGGAAGAGGGTGAGTACGCCGGAGCGGGTGTTCTGGTGACCGGGTCGGTGATCACGGTCGGCGAGGCCCGGCTGCTTCTGGGAAAGGGCTGATATGCGAACGCTGTGCGCTTCCACCCTCATCGGTGAGTTCTTTGTGATCGGCTTCGCCGGGCTGGTGGCGATGAAGACGTCCGGGCTGTCGATGGGCACCGTCTGGACGGTCAGCGGGATCGCCATGGGGCTGTGTGTGCTGTTGTGCGGGCTGCTGAGCCGTCCGGGAGCGGTGCAGATCGGCTGGGCCCTGCAGATCGGCCTGGTGCTGAGCGGGTTCGTGGTGACCACGATGTTCTTCCTCGGGGCGGTCTTCGCCGGGCTGTGGTGGGCCTCGGTCCACTTCGGCCGCAAGGTCGACGAGGCCAAGGCGCGGTTCGCCGCGTCCTCCGCCACCTCACCTGACGCTGCGTAACGTGGCGGTCGTTCCCCCATGTAGCCTCTGCTCCACAGCCACACCCGCATGTCATTTCCCAAAGGAGCCCGCACCGTGAGCCAGCGCACGCTCGTCCTTCTCAAGCCCGACGCCGTCCGACGCGGTCTGGTGGGCGAGATTCTGGGACGGATCGAGAAGAAGGCGGGCTGGACCATCAGCGCCCTCGAGCTGCGTCGGCTGGACCGTGAGGTCCTGGAGCAGCACTACGCCGAGCACGTCGGCAAGCCGTTCTACGAGCCCCTGGTGGAGTTCATGGCCTCCGGTCCGGCGGTGGCGCTGGTCGTCGAGGGCGAGCGGGTGATCGAGGGCGTCCGGGCGCTGGCCGGGCCGACCGACCCGATCGCCGCGGCGCCGGGCTCCATCCGTGGCGATTTCGGCACCATCGTTCGGGAAAATCTGATCCACGCCTCGGACTCGGCGGAGTCCGCCGAACGGGAAATCAAGATTTTCTTTCCCGGGCTCGCCTGATCCCGATCCGATCGTTACTGATCGGCCATCAGTTTGATCATCAGTTTGCCACACCCCTGCTGACCTGGGGGCGGTCGAATTACGCGGCCGCCCCTCGGCATATGCGAGCCGATCGAGGGAACGCATCTGCGCGACACGACGTCACCATAAGAGGAGGCGGGGTCGTGTTCTGCTGACAATGGCGGAGGACCCCCGCAGCGTGTTCGAGCGGGCGTGACTACGATGAGAGCTTCCGCGCCTCGCAGCGCACACCCATCCTGCCGACCTCAAGCAAGCAATCGCTCCAGCAGGGAAGGCCTGACGTATCCTCATGGGGAACAACATGTCGTTCATCGGCCGTGACATGGCTGTCGACCTCGGGACCGCCAACACGCTGGTGTACGTCAGGGGCCGCGGGATCGTCCTCAACGAGCCATCCGTCGTCGCCATCAACACCAACACCGGCGGAATTCTCGCCGTGGGCGCCGAGGCGAAGAAGATGATCGGCCGCACCCCTGGCAACATCGTCGCTGTGCGTCCGCTCAAGGACGGCGTTATCGCCGACTTCGAGATCACCGAGCGGATGCTGCGCTACTTCATCCTGAAGATCCACAAGCGCCGCTATCTCGCCCGGCCCCGTGTGGTGGTCTGTGTGCCGTCCGGTATCACCGGAGTCGAGCGCCGCGCCGTCATCGAGGCGTCCACCCAGGCGGGCGCCCGCCAGGTGCACATCATCGAGGAGCCCATGGCCGCGGCCATCGGCTCCGGCCTTCCGGTCCACGAGGCCACCGGGAACATGGTCGTGGACATCGGCGGCGGCACCACCGAGGTCGCCGTCATCTCGCTGGGCGGCATCGTCACCGCCCAGTCCATCCGGGTCGCGGGCGATGAGCTGGACAACGCGATCATCCAGCACATCAAGAAGGAGTACAGCCTGCTGCTCGGCGAGCGCACCGCCGAGAACATCAAGATCACCATCGGCTCGGCGTTCGAGAGCGACCAGGAGGAGCACACCGAGATCCGCGGCCGTGACCTCGTCAGCGGGCTCCCCAAGACCGTCGTGATCTCCGCCGCCGAGGTCCGCAAGGCCATGGAGGAGCCGGTCAACTCGATCGTCGACGCGGTCAAGACCACCCTCGACAAGTGCCCTCCGGAGCTCTCCGGCGACGTCATGGACCGCGGCATCGTGCTCACCGGCGGCGGTGCGCTGCTGCGCGGCCTCGACGAGCGGCTGCGCCGCGAGACCGGGATGCCGATCCACATCGCCGAGGACCCGCTGGACTCCGTCGCGCTCGGATCCGGCAAGTGCGTGGAGGAGTTCGAGGCGCTCCAGCAGGTGCTGGACGCCCAGCCCCGCAGATGACAACCCGGCGGACCGGCCGTACGGGTGATTGGCCGCCCGTGCGGCGGAACGCTGATATACAGGCATAAGGCTCCCCAGGACCGGCCGGACACCACATCCCCGGCATCCGGTCCGACTTCAACGAGGAAGGCACGTCGCCGCACGTGAGGGACACACGAGAGAGCCGGCTGCTCCTGGTGCTGCTGGTCGCCATCGCGTTCGCGCTGATCACGGTGGACATCCGCGGCGGCGAGGACTCCCCCCTCGACGGCGCCCGGCAGGCCGCCGCTTCCGTCTTCGGGCCCGTGGAGGACAGCGTCGCCTCCGCTGTGGACCCGGTCGGCAACGCGGTCGCGGCCGTACGGGAATCCGGGGACCGGCACGACCGGGTCCGCCGGCTGGAGGAGGAGAACACCAAGCTCAAGCAGCGGCTCGGCAGCGACGACCGCAACCGCGCCCGCTCCGCCGAGATCGACAAGCTGCTCAAGACCGCCGGCGCCGGCCAATACGGCATCAAGGGCGCCCAGGTCATCGGCATCGGCGCCGCCCAGGGCTTCTCCTGGACCGTCACCATCGACATCGGCAGCGACGACGGCATCCGCCGCGACATGACCGTCATCAACGGCGACGGACTGGTCGGCCGGGTCACCACCGTGGGCCCCTCGACCGCGACCGTGCTGCTCGCCATCGACCCGGACTTCACCGTCGGCACCCGTATGGAGGGTTCGGGCGAACTCGGCTTCGCCACCGGGCGCGGCGACCGTTCGCTCCATGTGCAGCTGCTCAACGGCAAGGCCCGGATCAAGGAGGGCGACCGGATGGTCACCTTCGGCTCCCAGGCCGACAAGCCGTTCGTCCCCGGAGTCCCGGTCGGCAAGGTCGTCCGCGTCGACCCCACCGGGGGCGACCTCACCCGCACCCTCCAGGTGCGCCCGTATGTCGGGTTCAGCAAGCTGGACATCGTCGGGGTCGTCGTCCAGCCGCCGCGCGACAACCCGCGCGACACCGTGCTGCCGCCCAAGCCCGCGAAGCCCAAGCCGGCGCCCACGGTCACCGTCACGGCCACCCCCTCCGACAACGCCACGAGCCCGGCCAACAGGAGCTGACCGATGCTGCACCTCAACCGGATCGTCCTGTCGACCTGCCTGGTGGTCTTCGCGCTCGTCGTCCAGATCTGTGTGCTGGCCCGGCTCCAGCTGCCCGGTGCCGTTCCGGACCTGCTGCTGCTCGTCGTGCTCGGCCTCGCGCTGGTCTACGGCCACACCGGCGGCGCGCTCATCGGCTTCGGCGCGGGGCTGCTCGCCGACCTCGCCCCGCCCGCCGACCACGCCGCTGGCCGCTACGCCCTGGTGCTGTGCGTCATCGGCTATCTGGCCGGGCTCGCCAGGCCGGAGAGCGGCCGGCTGCGGTCGGCCACCGGGCCGATGCTGGTGGTCGTGGCGGCGGCCATCGGCGCCACGCTGCTGTACGCGGGGGTCGGCATCCTGGTCGGCGACGACGCGGCCCGTCAGGTGGGCCTGGGCAAGCTGCTGTTCACCGCGGCCCTCTACGACCTGCTGCTGGCGCCCTTCACAGTGCCGCTGATCATGGGACTGGCCAGACGGGGCGAGAACGATCCGATGGCCGACAGCGCGGGCGGCGGCGAGAGCCCGTCCCGCTGGATCAGCTCCGCGGGCGGTGTCGGCACCGGCCGGACCGGCCGGATGAGCCGGCTCAGGCGGCCGGGCCGGGCGGCCCGGATCGGCAGCCAGCGCGGCGGGCTGCTGGCCCGTGCGGGGAAGAACCGGACGGCACGCATCAAGGGGGTCAAGCGCCTGTGAGCAGCGCCCTGCCGCCGCCCGCCGCCGCCCCGCCGCCCGCCGCCCCGTCGTCCACCGTCCTCCCGTCGCCCACCGCCTTCAGGGGAGCGCCATGAGCAACATTCCCGAGACGGGTCGGACCACCCGGGTCACCGTCCGGCTCGTCGCCCTCCAGATCCTGGTCTTCTCGCTGCTGCTGACCCTCGGCGGGCGCCTGTGGTACCTCCAGATCCGCAACGGTGACGAGTACACGGCCGAGGCCGCCAACAACCACGTCCAGCAGGTCGTCCACCCCGCGGTGCGCGGCTCGATACTGGACGCCCGCGGTGTGCCGCTCGCCGACAACGAGACCCGGCTCGTGGTCTCCGCCAGCCGCACCGAGCTGATGAAGCTGCCGGACGACGGGAAGGCGGTCCTCACCCGTCTCGCCGGTGTCCTGGGCATGAAGCCCAAGGACGTGATGGACAAGGTCCGGCTGTGCGACGCCAAGACCCCGCAGCCCTGCTGGAACGGTTCCCCGTACCAGCCCATCCCGATCACCGACGAGGCCAGCGCCAAGCAGGCGCTCCAGATCCGCGAACGCGAAGAGGACTTCCCGGGCATCAGCGCCGAGCCCACCGCCGTGCGCCGCTACGCCGCGCCCGCCGGCTCCAACGCCGCCCAGGTGCTCGGCTATCTCTCCCCGGTCACCGATGAGCAGATAAAGGAGGCCGAGCACACCAAGTCGCCCCTGCTCCGCTCCGACCAGGTCGGCAGCAACGGCCTCGAGCGCCAGTACGACAGCCGGCTGCGCGGCAAGGCGGGGGTGACCCGCTACGAGGTGGACAACCTCGGCCGGGTCATCGGCCAGCGGGAGAGCCAGCGGGCCCGTCCCGGCGACAACGTCGTCACCAGCATCGACTCGCGCGTCCAGGCGGTCGCGGAGAAGGAGCTGGACCAGGCGATGAAGGAGGCCCGGACGCAGTTCGACAAGAACACCGGCACCAACTACAAGGCGGACTCCGGCGCGGTCGTGGTCATGGAGGCCAAGACCGGCCGGGTGGTGGCCATGGCGTCCAACCCGACGTACGACCCCAACGCCTGGGTCGGCGGCATCTCCGGCAAGGACTACAAGAAGCTCACCGGCAAGAACTCCAACTACCCGCTGCTGAACCGGGCGATCCAGGGCCAGGCGGCCCCCGGCTCGATCTTCAAGGTGGTGCCGACCACCGCCGCGGTCAACGCCGGCTACTCCTTCAACGGCCCCTACGCCTGCACCAGCTCGTTCAACATCGGCAGCCAGGTCTTCAAGAACTTCGAGTCCGAGAACTACGGCGGGATCAGCCTCGGCCGCGCGCTGGAGGTCTCCTGCGACACCGTCTTCTACCGCATCGCCTACGACGAGTGGAAGAAGGACGGCGGCAACAAGCCCAAGAAGCACCCGGACGACTGGTTCTACAAGACCGCCCACCAGTTCGGCCTCGGCAAGGAGACCGGGATCGACCTCCCCAACGAGGTCACCGGCCGGGTGCCGGACCGCCAGTGGAAGAAGGACTACTGGAAGGCCAACAAGGACGCCTGGTGCAAGAGCGGCAAGAAGGACGGGAACTACGGTCAGCGGATCGCCTACGAGAACTGCCTCGAGGGCATGAAGATGCGCGCCGGTGACTCCGTGAACTACTCCATCGGCCAGGGCGACACCCTCGTCACCCCGATCCAGATGGCCACCATCTACGCGGCGATCAGCAACGGCGGAACGCTCTACGACCCGACCCTCGGCAAGGCGATCGTCAGCCCCGACGGCAAGGACGTCCAGGAGATCAAGCCGACCTCGCACGGCAAGCTGCCGATGAGCAGGGCGCTGCGCGCGCAGGTCGACAGCGCGCTCGCAGGCGTCGCCACCCGGGGCACCGCCGCCTGGCGGTTCCAGGGCTGGCCGCAGGACAAGATCCCGATGCATGCCAAGACCGGTACCGCGGAGGTCTACGGCAAGCAGACCACCTCGTGGTTCGCGACGTACACCAAGGACTACTCGATCGTCATGACGATCTCCCAGGGCGGCACCGGCTCCGGTGCCTCCGGTCCCGCCGTGCGCAAGATCTACAACGCGCTGTACGGGGTCGACGCCAAGGGCAACATCGACCAGAAGAAGGCGCTGCTGCCCAAGCCGCAGGCCGGTCTGCCGAAGATCTCGTCGGACGGCTCCATCGAGGCCCAGCCCCTGGGCAAGCAGTTCGAGACGACCGCGCGGGAACGGCGGCGGGGGACCCATTCATGAGCGCGTCCACGCAACGCTACCCCGTCCGCCGCTTCTCCCCGGAGCGCGGCACCTGGAGCAAGCTGATGGCGCGCGACTCGATCGTCCGCCGCCTCGACTGGGTGCTGCTGCTCACCGCGCTGGTCCTGTCCGCGATCGGCGCGGTGCTCGTCTACTCCGCCACCCGCAACCGCACCGAGCTCAACCAGGGCGATCCGTACTACTTCCTGGTCCGGCACGCCCTGAACACCGGGATCGGGCTGATGCTCGCCATCGGCACCATCTGGCTGGGCCATCGCACCCTGCGCGGCGCGGTCCCGGTGCTCTACGGACTGTCCATCGTCCTCGTCCTCGCCGTGCTCACCCCGCTGGGCTCGACGATCAACGGCGCGCACGCATGGATCGTGATCGGCGGCGGCTTCTCCCTGCAACCCGGTGAGTTCGCCAAGATCACCATCATTCTGGGCATGGCGATGCTGCTGGCGGCACGCGTGGACGCCGGTGACCGGCTCCATCCCGACCACCGCACCGTCGTCCAGGCGCTCGGCCTGGCCGCACTGCCCATCGCGATCGTGCTGCTGATGCCGGACCTCGGCTCGGTGATGGTCATGGCGGTGATCGTGCTCGCGGTACTGCTCGCCTCCGGCGCCTCCAACCGCTGGATCGCGGGGCTGATCCTCACGGCCGTGGTCGGCGCGGTGCTCATCTGGCAGCTGCACATCCTCGACCAGTACCAGATCGACCGCTTCGCCGCCTTCGCCAACCCCGCGCTCGACCCGGCCGGGGTCGGCTACAACACCAACCAGGCGCGGATCGCGATCGGCTCGGGCGGCCTCACCGGCAAGGGGCTCTTCCACGGCACCCAGACCACCGGTCAGTTCGTCCCCGAGCAGCAGACCGACTTCGTCTTCACCGTCGCGGGGGAGGAGCTCGGCTTCCTCGGCGCCGGGCTGATCATCGTGCTGCTGGGGGTCGTGCTGTGGCGCGCCTGCCGGATCGCCCGTGACACCACGGAGCTGTACGGGACCGTCGTGGCGGCCGGGATCATCGCCTGGTTCGCCTTCCAGGCGTTCGAGAACATCGGGATGACGCTGGGCATCATGCCGGTGGCCGGTCTGCCGCTGCCGTTCGTCTCCTACGGCGGATCTTCGATGTTCGCCGTATGGATCGCGATCGGGCTGCTCCAGTCCATCCGGGTACAGAGGCCCGTGTCGGCCTGATCCGTCCGGGACTCCCGCTCGTACTCCCGCTCGCAGGGCCCGGGGGATTACATTCGCGTCATGGTGGACGTGACGCGGGAGATCGAGCGCAAGTACGAAGCCACCGACGGCGGCGGCCTGCCGGACCTGGCCGGGGTCGCCGGGGTCGCGGGCGTGACGGACCAGGGCGTCGTCACGCTCGACGCCACCTACTACGACACCCCCGGCCGGCGGCTCGCGGCCGATGGCATCACGCTGCGCCGGCGCACCGGCGGCGACGAGGGATGGCACCTCAAGCTGCCGGTGGGCCCGGACGCGCGGGACGAGATCCGGGCCCCGCTCTCGGACGCGCTGCCCGCCGGGCTCGCCGGGCTCGTCCGCTCCCGTACGCGCGGCGCCGAACTCTCGCCGCTCGTCCGCCTGCTGTCCGAGCGGACCGTGCGGCGCCTCGTGGACGCCGACGGGGCGCTGCTCGCCGTGCTGTCCGCCGACCGGGTCACGGCGCGACGGCTCGCGCCGGAGCCCGGGGAGCCGGTGCGCTGGACCGAGGTCGAGGTGGAGCTGGCGCCGGGCGGCGACCCGGCGCTGCTGGACGCGCTGGAGCCGCGTCTGACGGACGCGGGGCTGCGGCGGTCGGCCACACCCTCCAAGCTGGCCAGGGCGCTGGCGGAGACCGATCCGGACCGGCGGGGCGAGGGGGCCACCGGGGCGGAGCAGGCGACGGGGGCGGGGAAGCCCACGGAGCCGGAGAAGCCCGCGAAGGCGGGGAAGGCAGGGAAGGCGGCGAAGACGGGGAAGGCCGCGAAGAACGGGAAGCCCGCGAAGGCGGGGAAGGCAGGGAAGACGGGGAAGGCGGCGAAGGCGGGGCGGGACAAGCAGGGCAAGCGGGACAAGCGGGACAAGCCCAAGAAGGCCACGGCCGGCGACATCGTCCTGGACTACGCGCGCCGTCAGGTCGCCGAGATCGTCGCGCTCGACCCCGCCGTACGCCTGGAGACCCCCGACTCGGTCCACCGGATGCGCGTCGCCACCCGCCGGCTGCGCAGCGCCTTCCGCTCGTACCGCGAGGTCCTGGACCGGGCCGTCACCGACCCCGTCGGCGACGAGCTGAAATGGCTGGCCGCCGAGCTCGGCGTCGACCGGGACCACGAAGTGCTCACCGCGCGCCTGGGCGAGCGGCTCGGCGAGGTGCCCGTCGAGCTGCGGCTCGGCCCCGTCGCCGCCCGGCTGCGGATCTGGTCGCAGGCGCGCCGGGGCGGTTCGCGCGACCGGGTCCTCGGCGTGCTGGACGGTGAGCGCTATCTCGCGCTCCTGAACGCCCTCGACGCGCTGGTGGCCGGTCCGCCGCTGCGCCCCGCCGCCGCCCGGCCGTGGGCCGAGGTGATCCCCAGGGCCGTCCTGCGCGACCACGACCGGCTCTCCGGGCGCGTCGAGGCCGCCCTGGCCACACCCGCCGGGCCCGACCGCGACGCCCTTCTCCATGAGGCCCGTAAGGACGCCAAGCGCGCCCGTTACGCGGCCGAGGTCGCCCGCCCGGCGGTCGGCGAGCCCGCCAAGGCGTTCGCCGGGCTGATGGCCCGGGTGCAGGATCTGCTCGGCGACCACCAGGACAGCGTGGTCGCCCGGAAGGCGCTGCGCGAGCTGGCCGTCCAGGCGCACGGGGCGGGCGAGAGCGCCTTCACCTTCGGGCTGCTCCTCGGGCGCGAGGAGGCGCGGGCCGCCGCCCGCGAGCGTGAGCTGCCCGGTCTGTGGGCCGAGGTCTCCCGCGAGGAGCACCGGGCGGCCCTGGGGGCCTGAAGCGTGGCGAAGGAGCTCCGGCGGGGCGGGTACGCTTGAGGGTCACCCCTGTCAGCTCACGAAAGTCCGCGATGTCTGTCGAGTCGGTCTTCCCACAGCTCGAGGCCCTGCTGCCGCATGTGCAGAAGCCCATCCAGTACGTAGGCGGTGAGCTCAATTCCACCGTCAAGGAGTGGGACTCCTGCGACGTCCGCTGGGCGCTGATGTACCCGGACGCCTATGAGGTGGGCCTGCCCAACCAGGGCGTCATGATTCTTTACGAGGTCCTCAACGAGCGCGAGGGCGTGCTCGCCGAGCGCACCTACAGCGTGTGGCCGGACCTCGAGGAGCTGATGCGCGAGCACAAGGTGCCGCAGTTCACCGTGGATTCGCACCGCCCGGTGTCGGCGTTCGACGTCTTCGGCGTCTCCTTCTCGACCGAGCTGGGGTACACCAACCTCCTCACCGCGCTCGACCTCGCCGGCATTCCCCTGGACGCCGTGGACCGCACCGAGGACCACCCCGTCGTGGTCGCGGGCGGCCATGCCGCGTTCAACCCGGAGCCGATCGCGGACTTCATCGACTGCGCGGTGATCGGCGACGGCGAGCAGGCCGTGCTCGACATGACCGAGATCGTCCGCGCCTGGAAGGCCGAGGGCCGTCCGGGCGGCCGCGACGAACTGCTCTTCCGTCTCGCCCGCACCGGCGGCGTCTACGTCCCGAAGTTCTACGACGTGGAGTACCTGGCCGACGGGCGGATCTCACGTGTCGTGCCGAACCGCTCGGGTGTGCCGTGGCGGGTGTCCAAGCACACCGTCATGGACCTCGACGAGTGGCCGTACCCGAAGCAGCCGCTGGTGCCGCTGGCCGAGACCGTCCATGAGCGGATGTCGGTGGAGATCTTCCGCGGCTGCACCCGCGGCTGCCGCTTCTGCCAGGCGGGCATGATCACTCGCCCCGTGCGCGAGCGGTCGATCACCGGTATCGGCGAGATGGTCGACAAGGGGCTGAAGGCCACCGGCTTCGAGGAGGTCGGGCTGCTGTCGCTGTCCTCCGCCGACCACACCGAGATCGGCGACATCGCCAAGGGCCTCGCCGACCGGTACGAGGAGGACAAGATCGGCCTGTCCCTCCCCTCCACCCGGGTGGACGCCTTCAACATCGACCTCGCCAATGAGCTGACCCGCAACGGGCGCCGCTCCGGCCTCACCTTCGCCCCCGAGGGCGGCAGTGAGCGCATCCGTAAGGTCATCAACAAGATGGTCTCGGAAGAGGACCTCATCCGTACGGTGGCCACCGCCTACGGCAACGGCTGGCGGCAGGTGAAGCTGTACTTCATGTGCGGTCTGCCCACCGAGACCGACGACGATGTGCTCCAGATCGCCGACATGGCGACCAAGGTCATCGCCAAGGGCCGCGAGGTGTCCGGCAAGAACGACATCCGCTGCACCGTCTCGATCGGCGGTTTCGTCCCCAAGCCGCACACCCCCTTCCAGTGGGCGCCGCAGCTGAGCGCCGAGGAGACCGACGCCCGGCTGGAGAAACTGCGCGACAAGATCCGCGGCGACAAGAAGTACGGCCGCTCCATCGGCTTCCGCTACCACGACGGCAAGCCCGGCATCGTCGAGGGGCTGCTCTCGCGCGGTGACCGCCGGGTGGGCGCGGTCATCCGCGCCGTCTACGAGGACGGCGGCCGCTTCGACGGCTGGCGGGAGCACTTCTCGTACGACCGGTGGATGGAGTGCGCCGAGCGGACCCTGCCCGCGTTCGGCCTCGACGTGGACTGGTACACCACCCGCGAGCGCACCTACGAGGAGGTTCTGCCCTGGGACCACCTCGACTCGGGCCTCGACAAGGACTGGCTGTGGGAGGACTGGCAGGACTCCCTGGACGAGACCGAGGTCGAGGACTGCCGCTGGACCCCCTGCTTCGACTGCGGCGTCTGCCCGCAGATGCAGACCGAGATCCAGATCGGCCCCACCGGCCGGAAGCTGCTTCCGCTGTCGGTGAAGTAGCGGGTCACCGCGCCGGTGCGGTGGCCGCCCGCCCTGCCGGTGCGGTGGCCGCCCGCCCGCCGGGTCGGTGAGGCAGCTGTCCAGCGGGCCGGTGAGGCGGTTGTCCACCGGCTCTCCGCTCACCGGGCCGCCCACAAAGTAGGCTGGGAGGAACCGGGGTCCCAGCGGCCCTGGTGTTCGACCGCAAGGAAGTACAAGGAGACAGTCCCCTGGGCAAGCGACAGCCCGAAGGCCCGCCGCCCGCTCCCGCGGTGCAGCGCATCCGTTTGCGTTACACCAAGCGCGGCCGCCTCCGGTTCACCAGCCACCGCGACTTCCAGCGCGCCTTCGAGCGGGCGCTGCGCCGCGCCGAGGTGCCGGTGGCCTACTCGGCGGGCTTCACCCCGCACCCCAAGGTGTCGTACGCCAATGCCGCACCCACCGGCACCGGCAGCGAGGCGGAGTACCTGGAGATCCAGCTGACCGAGGCGCGTGACCCCGAGACGCTGCGTGTGCTCCTCGACGCGTCGCTCCCCGCGGGGCTCGACATCACCGACGCCGTCGAGGCCCGCACCCCGGGGCTCGCCGACCGGCTCCAGGCGTCCGTCTGGGAGATCCGGCTCGACCAGGTATCCCCCGAGGAGGCCGGGCGAGCCGTCGCCGCCTTCCTCGAAGCCGACACGGTCGAGGTGGAGCGGCGGACGAAAAACGGGTTGCGAACCTTCGACGCCCGTGCCGCGGTGGCCCGGCTGGAGGCTTTTCCGCTTCGGGCCGATAGGCCCGGAGACACTGGCTGTGCGATACTGCGGCTGGTGGTACGGCATCTGACACCTGCCGTGCGACCCGACGACGTCCTGTCCGGTCTCCGCGCTACGGCCGACCTGGCGCCGCCGGTCCCCGCAGCGGTGACCAGGCTGGCGCAGGGGCTGCTCGATGAGGAGTCCGGCACGGTGACCGACCCGCTCGCGCCCGATCGCGAGGCAGTTCAGGCCGCCCCATCCACGGCCGCCGAGCTGACCGCCGCGATGGCGCCGGAAGGTTCCGCGTAGGGCCGCCGTCGATGCGCCGCCGATGCACTTGGGAGCCACCCGGGTCCGGCTGGCGCACTGACCAGGAGACTTTCGCCGGTCCCGACACACTCGGTCCCGGCGAGCGAGACGACAGCTCCCGTGCGGCGACCGCGCCCCGGACGGCGGCACACGCGCACAGTGCGCGAGTGGCCGGCCGGAAGCAGGCGCGGCGCCCGGGAGCGTGACGGGAGAAACGCCCGCATGCTCGAACCAATTGAGCCGACCGAACCTGTCCAGCCCCTCGGGCCGTCCGTGCCGCGTGCCACGGCGCCAGGGGATCCCATCGAGAGCACGCCCAGCGACACCCTGCCGCCGCGCCGCCGCCGTGCGGCCTCCCGCCCGGCCGGCCCGCCGGCCGGCGCGGTGAGCGACGCCGAGGTCACCACGCCCTCCGTACCGGCCATACCGGCTGATCAGATCGGTTCCGCCGGTGCCCCGGAGGCCGCTTCCGAGCCTGTCGCCACCGGTGCCGCCGTGGCCGGCGCGAGTGGATCCGCGTCCGGCGCCGACACCGAACCGGCCGCTCCGCCCGCCCGTCCGCGGCGCCGCGCGACGCGCAAGGCGGCGGCTCCGGCGGGTTCACCGGAGGCGGCGGAGACCGTGGTGCCGGCCGATGCCGGCCGTGGCGCCGAGGAGACCGAGGCCGCCGCCGAGCCCCCCGTGGCGGAGGTGACCCCCGAGGCCGCTCCGCCCGCTCGTACGCGTCGTCGTGCGACCCGTAAGGCGACCGCTCCGGCTTCTCCGTCCGTGGAGGCGGAGGAGCCGGTGGAGGCGGAGGAGTCCGTGGCTGCCGCGGAGGCCGAGGCGGAGGCGGAGACCGCGCCCGCCGCGCCCGCTCGTACCCGCCGCCGTGCCACCCGTAAGGCCACCGCCCCCGCCGGAGCGCCCGCGGAGGCCGAGGCCGCCGAGGGCAGGGCCGCCGAGCAGCGGAGCGAGAGCGCCGAGGAGCCCGCCGGTACGGAGGCCGAGGAGGCGCCACGCGCCCGCACCCGCCGCCGTGCCACCCGTGCCACCGTCCCGGCCACGCCCGCCGCCGAGGAGCCCGCCGCCGCTCCGCAGCCGCGGGCCGCCGAGGCCCCGGCCACCGAGCCTGAGACCGAGCCCGCGCCCCGTTCGCGGCGTCGGGCGGTCCGCCCGCCGACGGCCGTGTTCCAGGCGCCGGTCTTCACCGAGCCGGTCTTCCAGACGCCGGAGAGCGCCGCCGCCGAGGCCGCCGCCGCGCTGGAGGAGGCCGAGGAGGAGGAAGACCAGGACCAGCCGAACCAGCCGACGGCCGAGGCCGTCGAGCCGGAGGCGCCCACCGGCCGCCGTCGGCGCCGCCGCCGTGGCGGTGAGCCCGTCGAGGAGCACCCGGAGGCCGAGGAGACCGCGGCCGAGGCCGAGTCCGGCCAGCCCGAGTCCGGCCAGCCCGAGGGCGAGCACGGCGAGGAGGAGTCGGGCGACCGTCCGGCCCGCCGCCGTCGCCGTGGCGGACGGCGCCGCCGCCGGGGCGAGACCGCCGAGACCGAGGGTGCCGAGGGGCGCCCCGAGGGCGAGGGCGACGAGCGGTACGAGGACGAGCCGGCCGCCGAGGGCGAGAGCCCCGAGGAGCAGGACGAGGGCCGGGAAGAGGCGGGCGCCGAGGCCGGTGAGCCCGGCGGCTCCTCCAGCACCAGCAGCCGTCGCCGTCGTCGCCGCCGCCGTCGCACCGGCGAGGCCGTCGACACGGAGGCGGGCGGCGACGACCCGGAGCGCACGGTCGTCAAGGTCCGCGAGCCGCGGGAGCGGCGCGGCAAGGAGACCGAGTCCAGCGCCGACGAGGTGCAGTCGATCAAGGGCTCGACGCGTCTGGAGGCCAAGAAGCAGCGCCGCCGCGAGGGCCGTGAGCAGGGCCGCCGCCGCGTTCCGATCATCACCGAGGCCGAGTTCCTGGCCCGCCGCGAGGCGGTCGAGCGGGTCATGGTCGTCCGGCAGAACGGCGACCGCACCCAGATCGGAGTGCTGGAGGACAACGTCCTCGTCGAGCACTTCGTCAACAAGGAGCAGGCCACCAGCTACGTCGGCAACGTCTACCTGGGCAAGGTCCAGAACGTGCTGCCGTCGATGGAGGCCGCCTTCGTCGACATCGGCAAGGGCCGCAACGCCGTGCTGTACGCGGGCGAGGTGAACTTCGAGGCGCTGGGGCTCGCGGGCGGCCCGCGCCGCATCGAGACCGCCCTGAAGTCCGGCCAGTCCGTCCTGGTGCAGGTCACCAAGGACCCGATCGGCCACAAGGGCGCCCGGCTGACCAGCCAGGTCTCCCTGCCGGGCCGCTATCTGGTCTATGTGCCCGAGGGCTCGATGACCGGTATCAGCCGCAAGCTGCCCGACACCGAACGGGCGCGGCTGAAGCAGATCCTCAAGAAGATCGTCCCCGAGGACGCGGGCGTGATCGTCCGCACCGCCGCCGAGGGTGCGAGCGAGGAGGAGCTGTCCCGCGACGTCGCCCGGCTGCAGGAGCAGTGGGAGGAGATCCAGAAGAAGGCGAAGAGCGGCGGCGCCCCGTCCCTGCTCTACGGCGAGCCCGACATGACCGTCCGGGTCGTCCGCGACATCTTCAACGAGGACTTCTCCAAGGTCATCGTCAGCGGTGACGACGCCTGGGACACCATCCACGGCTATGTCTCGCACGTGGCGCCCGACCTCGTGGACCGGCTCCAGAAGTGGACCTCGGACGTCGACGTCTTCGCCACCTACCGGATCGACGAGCAGCTGATGAAGGCACTGGACCGCAAGGTCTGGCTGCCCAGCGGCGGCTCGCTGGTGATCGACCGGACCGAGGCGATGGTCGTCATCGACGTCAACACCGGCAAGTTCACCGGCCAGGGCGGCAACCTGGAGGAGACGGTCACCAGGAACAACCTGGAGGCGGCCGAGGAGATCGTGCGCCAGCTGCGGCTGCGCGACCTCGGCGGCATCATCGTGATCGACTTCATCGACATGGTCCTGGAGTCGAACCGCGATCTGGTGCTGCGCCGGCTGCTGGAGTGCCTGGGCCGGGACCGTACCAAGCACCAGGTGGCGGAGGTCACCTCGCTCGGCCTGGTCCAGATGACCCGTAAGCGGGTCGGCCAGGGGCTGCTGGAGTCCTTCTCCGAGTCCTGTGTGCACTGCAACGGCCGTGGTGTGATCGTCCACATGGACCAGCCGTCGGCCGCCGGCGGCGGTGGCGGCAAGCGCAGGAAGAAGAAGTCCGCGGCCGTGGCCGGTCAGCAGCCGGCCGAGCAGGAGCAGGCCGCCGTGGCCGAGCCGGAGGACGTCACCGAGGCGGCGGCCGAGATCGCGGCGGAGGCCACGCAGCCCAAGCCGCTGCCCGAGCCGGTCTTCGCGGCCGACGAGGAGCTGTACAGCAGCGCCGCGGAGGCCGAGGCCGCCGCGACGCGTGGGCGTACGCGCCGCCGTGCCACCCGTAAGGTGACCGCCCCGGCGGGCGCCCCGAAGGCCGCCAGGCAGCCGGAGGGCGTGGTGGTCGTGGTGGCCGACGAACCGAAGGAGGCGCCCAAGGCGGAGCCCGAGCCGGAGGCGGCTGCCGAGGCCCCCGCCCCCGCGCCCGTCGAGGAGCCGCAGGCCGCGGCCCCGCTAGAGGCCGTTCCCGCGCCGCGTACGCGCCGCCGTGCGACCCGTAAGGTGACCGCCCCCGCGGGCTCGCCCACGGGCTCGGAGGAGGCGGCCGTGGTGGTCGTGAGCGCGCCCGCGGCGGAGCCGAAGCCGGAACCGGAGGCGGTGTCGGAGCCGAAGCCGGAACCGGTGTCGGAGTCGAAGCCGGAGGCGGCGCCCGAGCCCGAGGCGGCGCCCGAGGGCGCGTCCGCCGAGGACGTGCCCGCTGCCGAGGCGGCACCCGCCGAGGGCGAGGCCGAGGCACCGGCGAAGAAGACCGCCCGTAAGGCCGCCAAGAAGGCCCCCGCCAAGGCCTCCGCGAAGAAGACGGCGGCGAAGAAGACGGCCGCGAAGAAGACGGCGGCGAAGAAGACGGCCGCGAAGAAGACCGCGGCGAAGAAGACGACCGCCAAGAAGGCGGCGGCCAAGAAGACCGCGGCGGCGGAGCAGCAGTCTCCGCAGTCGGTGTCGGCCGCCGCCGACGACTGACGGCATCCGGTGCCCGAGGGGCGCCCGCGTACCCGCGCGGGCGCCCCTCGGGGCTCTGGTAGCCTTGACCCTCGGCGTCTGTACGCCAAACCCCTGAGCACATCCCTTCCGCTCCGCCGGAAGAGGCCGTTCGGCCGACGGTGAATCGCATGATCACTCGGTTGTCACGACCCCTGTGGGCCGTGTCGGGCGGCTGGCATCAGAGGTCCCCGATTTCTAGCGAGAGAGTGAGAACCGCGTGTACGCAATCGTGCGCACCGGCGGCCGCCAGCAGAAGGTGGCCGTGGGCGATGTCATCGAGGTCGACCGTCTGGCCACCAGCAAGGTCGGCGACACCGTCGAGCTCTCGACTCTGCTCGTTGTCGACGGCGACGCCGTCACCAGCGACCCGTGGGTGCTGGCCGGTGTGAAGGTTCACGCCGAGGTCGTTGACCACCACAAGGGTGCCAAGATCGACATCCTGAAGTACAAGAACAAGACCGGTTACCGCAAGCGGCTCGGCCACCGTCAGCTGCACACCGCGCTGAAGATCACCGGCATCGACTCGGCTGCGAAGTAAGGGACTGAGGAGACATGGCACACAAGAAGGGCGCATCGTCCACTCGGAACGGTCGCGACTCCAACGCCCAGCGGCTCGGCGTCAAGCGCTTCGGCGGCCAGACCGTCAACGCGGGCGAGATTCTGGTCCGTCAGCGCGGCACGCACTTCCACCCGGGCGCGGGCGTCGGCCGTGGCGGCGATGACACGCTGTTCGCGCTGGCCGCCGGTGCGGTGCAGTTCGGCACCCGCCGTGGCCGCAAGGTCGTGAACATCGTCCCGGTCGCTGAGTAATCAGCCCGGAGCGACATCGCACAGCCTTTCCGAGGGCGGACCGCTCTTCCCGTGAGGGGAAGCGGGTCCGCCCTCGGCGCGTTATGAGCGTGAGGCACGTAACCACACACCCAATCCGTACGTAACTGGAGGCACCCGTCATGACCACCTTCGTGGACCGCGTCGAACTGCACGTCGCCGCGGGTAACGGAGGCCACGGCTGCGCCTCCGTGCACCGCGAGAAGTTCAAGCCGCTCGGGGGGCCGGACGGCGGCAACGGCGGCCGTGGCGGCGATGTGATCCTGGTCGTGGACCAGTCCGTCACCACCTTGCTCGACTACCACCACAGCCCCCACCGCAAGGCCACCAACGGCAAGCCCGGCGAGGGCGGCAACCGCTCCGGCAAGGACGGCACCGATCTGATCCTGCCGGTCCCGGACGGCACCGTCGTCCTCGACAAACGGGGCAACGTCCTGGCCGACCTGATCGGGCAGGGCACCACCTACATCGCCGCCCAGGGCGGTCGCGGCGGCCTCGGCAACGCGGCGCTCGCCTCGCCCCGCCGCAAGGCCCCCGGGTTCGCGCTGCTGGGCGAGCCGGGCCACTCCGGCGACGTCGTCCTCGAGCTGAAGACCGTCGCGGACGTGGCCCTCGTGGGCTACCCGAGCGCCGGCAAGTCGTCGCTGATCTCGGTGCTCTCGGCGGCCAAGCCGAAGATCGCCGACTATCCGTTCACCACGCTGGTGCCCAACCTCGGTGTGGTCACGGCCGGTTCCACCGTCTACACCATCGCCGACGTCCCCGGTCTGATCCCCGGCGCCAGCCAGGGCAAGGGCCTGGGCCTGGAGTTCCTGCGCCATGTCGAGCGCTGCTCGGTGCTGGTGCACGTGCTGGACACGGCGGCCCTGGAGTCCGAGCGCGACCCGCTGACCGACCTCGATGTCATCGAGGCCGAACTGGCCCAGTACGGCGGTCTGGACGACCGGCCGCGCGTCGTCGTGCTCAACAAGGTCGACATCCCCGACGGCCAGGACCTCGCCGACATCATCCGGCCCGATCTGGAGGCCCGCGGCTACCAGGTCTTCGAGGTCTCGGCGGTGGCCCATCTCGGCCTCAAGGAGCTGTCCTTCGCCCTGGCGAAGATCGTCGCGCAGGCGCGGGCGGCCAAGCCGAAGGAGGAGGCGACCCGGATCGTCATCCGGCCGAAGGCCGTGGACGACGCGGGCTTCACGGTCGTCGCCGAGGAGGGCTTCTACCGCGTGCTGGGCGAGAAGCCCGAACGCTGGGTCCGCCAGACCGACTTCGCCAACGACGAGGCCGTCGGCTACCTCGCCGACCGCCTGGCCCGCCTCGGCGTCGAGGAGGAGCTGGTGAAGGCGGGGGCCCGCTCGGGCGACGAGGTCGTCATCGGCCCCGAGGACGACGCGGTCGTCTTCGACTGGGAGCCGAGCATCGCGACCGGGGCGGAGATGCTGGGCCGCCGTGGCGAGGACCACCGCTTCGACGCCCCGCGCCCGGCCGCCCAGCGGCGACGCGACCGGGACGCCGAGCGGGACGAGGCGCAGCAGGAGTACGACGCCTTCAAGCCGTTCTGAGTGGCTGAACCGGTCTCGGTCCCGGAGCCGTTCCGAGGACCGATCCGTTCTGAGGACGGAGCCGTTCTGAGGAGGCGTTTCGCGGCCCCCGCCCGGCCCAGCGGGGCGCCCCCGACGCCCAGAGCCCCGACACGGGCCCTGGGCGGGCTTCTCGGGGCCTTTCGGCGGATGGCACGGGGAAGGGCCCGGGAGTAATCTCCCGGGCCCTTCCCCATGCCGTCTCGGCGGTCGCGCTCACCGGCGTGTGTGCGGCCGGTCCGGAGCCTCAGACCGTCGCGCTCTCCTCCGTCTCCGGAGCGCTGGACTCCAGCTCCATCTCCTCCGCCGCGTCCCGGGCCTCGCGCTGCGAGGGGATCTCGTCGGACAGCCGGGTGGCCATCCGCGCCCGGCGCTGGTCGGCCTTGTCGCACAGGTCCTGCGTGGCCCGGTTGAAGCGCACCAGCGACGGCGGGTCGGACGGGCCGAGCAGATGGACCTTCAGCTCGGCGCGGGCGGTCGCGAGGGTGTCCTTCCCGGGGTCGCGGACCGCCTCCAGCAGCCCGGCCACGCCCTTGGCGTCCGGCGTGAGGATCGTGGCGGCGCGCACGGTCGGGAAGCCCGCCCGGAACTCCTCCTCCGACATCCCGCTGGTGTTCGCCACCGCGTACGGCTTCTCGCTCGTCAGGTAGTCAGAAACCACGCTGGAGACATCGCTGATCAGCACGTCGGCCTGGTTGAAGCAGGCGAAGATGCCCGGCTGCGGACCGGTGATGATCTGGTGCTCCCAGACCGGCAGCGAGGCCCAGTACGCGCTCTCCCAGGCGGCCGTGGCCGCGGTGACGGCCGCCGCGCGGTCGCCGTCCGGGGCCCCCTGGAGCTTCATGCGCTCGATCTCGTCCGCGCTGGGGCGGAAGGAGGCGCTGGTGAGGCGGTTGAGCTCAGCGGCGCGCCGGGCCAGCTCGGCGGCGGCCTCCGGGCCGGGGCGGGCGCCGGAGCGCTTGCCGTTCGCCTCGGTGATCATCGCCATGATGCGCTCGTTGGCGCGGCCCGCACGCGGGTCGACGGAGCCGGTCATCGGGTGCGGCTTGTAGAGCAGGCGCACCTTGGGGTCGGCGAGCAGCTGGCGGACGATGTTCTCACCGGCCAGGATCACCGAGGTGTTGCCGGGGTTCCCGTCCCAGCCCTCCCAGGTCGGCGCGTACAGCACGGTCGTGAAGTGTTCGCCACCGGCGCCGCCGAGGGCTCCCGTGGGCACGCCCGCGTAGGGGCGGATGGGGGCCAGCTGCGGCCGGCCGACCTCCACGACGTCCTTGTCCTCGACGCCGATGTCGGCGAGCTGGTAGCGCTCGCGCGCCGCCGGACCCGCGACCCACACCTCGTCGTACGCCTTGGCGTACGGGTTGCAGCTGGAGAGCTTGTCGCTCTCGCCGTGGTTGATGAACGCGTGCTTGATCGACGGGATGCGCAGCACCTGGGAGGTCTTGCCGGAGTTCGCCGGGTGCAGCAGCACCTTGAGCGTCGAGTGCTCCAGGCGCATCAGGTGCGCGACCTTGGGGATGCAGATGATCGGCACGTCCGTCGCCTCGATCTTCTGCACCATGAACCGCTCACGGAGCACGATGAGCGGCTTGCCGTCGAGCGCGGAGAGCGTGGAGAGCCACATGTTCGCCTGGTATGCCGAGGTGGTGCCGCCGGAGAAGTACATCCCCACGGTCGGCTTGTAGTCGGCCAGCCACTTGTCCAGCCACTGCAGGGCCGCGGCCTCGTTCACCACGCGCTTGCGCGGCAGCATCCAGGTGGCGAGGTGGGCCGTGCCGCCGATGCCGATCAGCAGCGCGATCGCCAGGCCGGCGCCGCCCCAGACGGCGTTCTTGGTGGCGGCGGTGGCCAGCAGACCGGCGGTGGACGGGACCGCCAGACGCAGCAGCCGGCGCCCGTGCTGGCGGGCGAACAGCCGCGGCGGGGCCTCGCTCAGCCGCAGCGCGGAGGCGTCGATGTTGCGCGTGACGAACGGCAGCTGGCGGCTCCGGCGGACCAGGATGGCCGCCGCCTGGCAGGCGAAGTGCACCAGGTAGAACAGCAGCAGCCCCACGGTGAGCGGCGCCTGCTCGTGCAGGGGGTTGATGCCCTCGATCCGCAGCAGCCCGACCACGATGAGCATGTCGCGGAACAGCTGGCGCACCGTGACGTCGAGGCGGATCTTGCCCAGCAGCGACAGCAGTCCGGGCTGCTTGTGCTGCAGGAAGAGATCGAGCGCGAGACCACACGCCGAGGCGACGATGAAAAGCGGTACGTTCGGAAGCACGGCGCCGACGAGCTGTGTGGCGAAGAACACGAGCATCGCGAGCAACGCCGTCAGCTGTACGACCCGACGTGGGGCGATTCCGGCAGAGGGCACGGGGTGGGCTCCTGGCAGGAGAGCGACGGACTGAATGGGGGACCCCTGACCGTATGCCGACGCCCCGCCCGGTGACAATCCGCGCTGGTGCCAACCGGTCGCAATCGGTGTCAAAGGTGTCCCCGCGAGGTGTCCGCTGTGCGCCGCCGAGGCGTCCGTGGCGTGCCGGCGAGGTGTCCGCGGGCCCCGGGAGGTGTCCGCCGGGCCCGGCGAGGTGTCCGTGCGGTGTCCGTGGTGTGCCGTCCATGGTGTCCCGGTGAAGTGTCCGTGCGGTGTCCGTGGTGTGTCCGTGGCGTCCCCTGTGAGGCGTGTCCGCGGGGCCCCGTTGGGTGTCCGTGTGGTGTCCATGTGGTGTCCATGTGGTGTCCGCCGACCGCTCGGAGCGGCCCGTAGGGCGGTGTCCGGGGGCTGAAATGCCAAGGCGGGCCAGGCCCCGACTGTCGTAGATTGCCCACTTGTCATGATGAGTGTGTAGGGCATGCGTTTCTTCGGGACGTGTGGTGAGCCGGGGACGAGCGAGGGAGCGGCGTGGCGGAGCAGGACGGGTCGGCGCTACGGGACGAGGTGGCCGCCGCCCGCAGGATCGTGGTCAAGATCGGCTCGTCCTCCCTCACCACCGCGGCGGGGGGTCTGGACGCCGACCGCGTGGACGCGCTGGTCGACGTGGTCACCAAGGTGCTCGACGGCGGCGGTAAGGGCAGCGGCAAGAACGGCGGCAACGGCAAGGAGATAGTCCTGGTCTCCTCCGGCGCCATCGCCGCCGGGCTGGCGCCCCTGGGCCTGGACCGCCGCCCCCGCGACCTCGCCCGCCAGCAGGCCGCCGCGAGCGTCGGACAGGGGCTCCTGGTGGCCCGCTACACCGCTTCCTTCGCCCGCTACGGGCGGCGGGTCGGACAGGTGCTGCTCACCACGGACGACACCAGCCGCCGCGCCCACTACCGCAACGCCACCCGCACCCTGGACCAGCTGCTGGCCATGGGCGCGCTGCCGATCGTCAACGAGAACGACACGGTGGCCACGGACGAGATCCGGTTCGGCGACAACGACCGGCTCGCGGCCCTGGTCGCCCATCTCGTACGGGCGGATCTGCTGGTGCTGCTCTCCGATGTGGACGGCCTGTACGACGGGGACCCCAGGACCCCCGGCGCCTCCCGGATCGAGGAGGTCCGGGGCCCCGCGGACCTGGACGGCGTCTCCATCGGCAGCGCGGGCCGCTCCGGGGTGGGCACCGGTGGCATGGTCACCAAGGTGGAGGCGGCGCGGATCGCCGCCGCGGCCGGGGTCCCGGTGGTGCTCACCTCCGCCAGCCGGGCCGGTGACGCCCTGTTCGGCCGCCGTACGGGCACGTTCTTCCACCGCACCGGCCGCCGCTCCGCGAACCGGCTGCTGTGGCTGGCCCACGCCTCCGCGCCGCGCGGCGCCCTCACCCTGGACGACGGGGCGGTACGGGCCGTCGTGGAGCGCCGCACCTCGCTGCTGCCGGCCGGGATCGCGGGCGTGGAGGGGGAATTCACCGCCGGTGACCCGGTCGAGCTGAGGGACACCGGGGGCCGTCCGGTGGCCCGTGGCCTGGTCAACTTCGATGCCAAGGAGATCCCCCAGCTGATCGGCCGGTCCACCCGGGACCTGGCCCGGGAGCTCGGCCCGGCCTACGAGCGCGAAGTGGTCCACCGCGACGACCTCGTCGTCCTGGACTGAGCCGCTCCGCGGCCGAACCGAGCTTCCGAAAAACCTCAAAAGCGCCCCGCGGGCGGGCGGGGGCTGGTCAACTTTGTTCAACGGGGTCGCGCGGGGCAGCGCACCCGCTGTGGGAGACGCGGCGGCGACCGAGCGGTATGCCGCGCCTACGGCACCGTCACGAGTGCTCCGCCCGCGCGTGAGCGGAGCAGCGAGTTACAGGAGGCCGCCGGTGAGACGAGGGCGCCCGGGGGCGTCGCCCGGAGGGGCGGCGGAGCGCACCCTGACCAGTGTCGGAGCGGGCGACGGCGACGCCGCGGCGGACGGCGGCGCCGTGGCGCGCGGTGCCGGGCGCGGCGAGGCGTCCCGGCTGTGGCACATCACGCTCAGCGTCTCGGGGAACGAGGCGCCGCTGAGGGAGGTCCGCAGGGCCCTGGAACAGCTGGCCCACGACCATCCCTTCCTGCTGACCAGCCGCTACGCCAACGATCACGCCGAGATCCGCTACTGGGAGGAGGCCCGTGATCTGCACGACGCCGCGGCGGTCGCGCTGCGGCTGTGGGGCGAGCACCGCTCCTCGGCCAGGCTGCCGCCCTGGGAGATCGTGGGGCTCGAGGTCATCGACCGCGATACGTATCACCAGCGGGTCGCCGAGGGGTACGGACCGCCGCCGGCCTCCCCGGTGGGCGTACACCCGTTCTGAGGACGGAGGTACGGCACCGAGATGTGAGAATGCCATCTCGAACTACGGAATAGCACGCGGTTCCCGGCCGTCGGCTCAGTAGGCTTCCTGCATGACCAGCGCACCCACGTCGCCGCTCACCGACCCCTGGCCGAAGTCCCCGGTCCTCCAGGCCGCCTACCGGGCCCGTGCCGCGGCCGCCGATCTCGCCCCGCTGCCCCGTGCCGTCAAGGACGACGCGCTGCTCGCGATGGCCGACGCGCTCGAGGTGCGCACCAAGGAGATCGTCGAGGCCAACGCGGCCGATGTGGCGCGGGCCCGGGAGGCCGGCACCAGCGAGGCCATCGTCGACCGGCTGACGCTCACCCCGGAGCGGGTGCGGGCCATCGCCTCCGATGTCCGCGACGTGGTCGCGCTGCCCGACCCGGTCGGCGAGGTGGTGCGCGGCTCCACGCTGCCCAACGGGATCGACCTGCGCCAGGTGCGGGTGCCGCTCGGCGTCGTCGGGATCATCTACGAGGCCCGGCCGAACGTGACGGTGGACGCCGCCGCGCTCTGCCTGAAGTCCGGCAACGCGGTGCTGCTGCGCGGCTCCTCGTCGGCGTCCCACTCCAACGCCGCGCTGGTGAAGGTCCTGCGGGACGCCGTCGGCGGGGCCGGGCTGCCCGCGGACGCCGTGCAGCTGGTGCCGGGGGAGAGCCGGGAGTCGGTGCGCGAGCTGATGCGCGCCCGCGGCCTGGTGGACGTGCTGATCCCGCGCGGCGGTGCCTCCCTCATCCGTACGGTCGTCGAGGAGTCCACGGTCCCGGTCATCGAGACCGGCACCGGCAACTGCCATGTGTACGTGGACGCCGACGCCGACCTCGACATGGCGGTCGAGATCCTGGTGAACTCCAAGGCCCAGCGGCCGAGCGTGTGCAACGCGGCCGAGACGCTGCTGGTGCACCAGGACATCGCCCCCCGGTTCCTGCCCCGCGCGCTGGACGCGCTGGCCGAGGCCGGGGTCACGGTCCACGCCGACGAGCGGGTCATCGCCCTCGCGGAGAGCTCCAAGGCCACGGTGGTCCCGGCGGTGGTCGAGGACTGGGAGACCGAGTACCTCTCGTACGACATCGCGGCGGCCGTCGTGGACTCCCTGGAGGCCGCGGTGGGCCACATCCGCCTGTGGTCCTCCGGGCACACCGAGGCCATCGTCACGTCCTCCCAGAAGGCCGCCCGCCGCTTCACCCAGCTGGTGGACTCCACCACGGTCGCCGTGAACGCCTCCACGCGGTTCACCGACGGCGGGCAGTTCGGCTTCGGCGCCGAGATCGGCATCTCCACCCAGAAGCTGCACGCCCGGGGGCCCATGGCGCTGCCCGAGCTGACCTCGACCAAGTACATCGTCACCGGCGACGGCCACACCCGCTGACTCACCCGTTCGGGGGATACCGCTTCCCGGCGGCGCCGGGGCGGACCTTCCCCGGACCGGGGGCGGATCTTCTCCGAACCAGGGGGCGGATCTTTCCCGGACCGGGGGGCGGATCTTCCCCCGAATACCATTTCACCCTGCCCAAATTGACCCATCCGGTCTACTCTGAATGGGTGCCGGACGACGTGGGGGGCAAGCCGTTCCCGAACGGCGACGAGCCCGACGACCGCAGCCACGGCGAGTCGAACGACGAGTTCGCCGCCGTGGTCTTCGACGAGGACTTCGTACGGGCGGCCCCGGTCCATGAGCCCACTGCCATCGAGCGGATGCTGGCCGCCGCGGAGGCCCGTGCCGAGGCCGAGGCGTCCCGGCGCCGCAGGCTCGGCGTACCTCCCGAGGACGAGCTCTTCGAGGACGGCTACGGCCCGGAGACCGAGTTCTACGGCCCGGACGACCCCGGCCGCTTCGGCCCCGCCGGGGACGCGGACGACGCCTATGGCCCCTACGGGCGGTACGGCAGCGCGGGGCGTCCTTACCGCGGCCATGCGCGCTGGCACCGCCCGGTGGCCTGGCTGCTGGCCGTCCTCATGGGCATCGGCGTGGTCGCCCTGGCCTTCACAGCCGTCTACCGGGGCGCCTCGGGCAACCGCCAGGACCCCGCTCCGCCGCCCGCCACCACCGGTGTCGACGGCTCGCCCCCGGGGCAGCCGCGCCTGGAGCCGTCGGGTTCGGAGTCGGCCCCGGAGCCGGCCGGGTCCACGAGCCCGCCCGCCTCCGCCGTACCGCCGTCACAGTGACGTCCTCGCAGGTCGCCGACGTGTCGCGGGATATGAGGGGGTTCCTCCCCGGCTGTCTCCCAACTTGTGGAGTACCACGGCGTTTACCGTCGCCCCCGGCGACCTACTCTTGAGACATGACCGGGCGTGGAGACCCTCCCGAGGGGACACCCGATGGCGTCCCGGGAGGTGGTGAGGACGAGTACCGCTCCGTCGTTTTCGACGAGTCGTTCGTCCGTGCTGCCCGGCTCCAGGAACTCTCCGCCCAGGAGCGCATGGGCGAGCACGCGCAGGCGGTGCGCAGCCGGCACGCCTGGGCCAGGGCCGGGGCGTCGCGCCAGGCCATCGCGCTCATCCTGCTGATCGCCGTCGCCTTCGCCACGGCCGTCTATATGGGGGTGCGCCACCCGTACCGGGCGCCGCAGCCGCAGGCCGTCGAACCGCTGCGCAGCAGTGTGGTGCCGCTCGCACCGCGCGGTGAGGTGCCCGGGGGGCCGCCGGACCGGCTGTTCCGCACCAGCCCGGCCGCCGAGTTCCGCACCGGCGCGGAAGGCGTCACCGTGCCCGGCGCCCGCCGGACCCGGAGCTTCTCCGAGAGCCAGGTGATGGCGGCGCTCACCACGGCCAAGGAGTACGTGGTCAAGTCCGCCATCGACCCGAGCGTGCTCACCGGCGGCCCGGTGCAGGCCGTAAGGCTGCTGCTGGACCCGGCCCAGCAGACCCAGTTCGACCAGAGTTTCGCACACCCGGTCGACGACGGACGGCATGCGGCCATCGGCTGGCTGACCCGCTTCAACCCGGCCGAGGTGACCCTGGCCGACACCCCGGTACGGGTCCGCGGCACCCTTACCGTTCTCGAGCGCAGCCCCGCGACCCTGGAGATCGCCGCCGACCACGTCTTCGTCTACGCGGTCCAGCGGGCCCACGAGCGCGGACCGGACCACGCCTCCCTGTACACCGTGCGCCGTGAGACACGGTTCCGCTTCGACCGTGACGATCTGCGCGACCACCATGTGGAGCTGGTGCAGAGCGCCGTCATGGCGGGCCCGCAGGCATGCGCCGCGAACGCCGCCGGCTATCTGCGGCCCCTGCTCGCCGGCCAGAGCGCCAAGGGCGACGCCCCCACCGGCACCAACCCGTACACCAGGGGCCGCACCCCGGTCTCGCTGTGCGGCGTCCTGGCCCCGGGGACCCAGCCCACCCTGAACGGGTAGTCCTGGCCGAGGGGAACGGGAGGTCCTGCCCGAGGGCCTTCAGGGGGCGCCGCGGGCCCGTCCGCCCCACTGGGGTGCGCGTCTCGGGCCCGGCCGTTGTCCCGGGCCCGCCCGGTCCGTCTGGGGCCCGTCTCGGGCGGTCTGCCCCGCCCGGCCCGCCCGGGGGCCGTTTCGGGCGGTCTGCCCCGCCCGTCCTGTCTGCGGCCCTGGGGCCCCTGGGCCGGTCTCTCGGACACAGGGGCCCCAGGGCCCGTCCGTGGGCGCGGGGGCCCTCTCCGGGGCGTCTCAGCGCTTCGGCGGGGTGTCTCCGGGCTCGTCGCCCCCCGGCCGCTGCTCCGGCCCGTCCCCCGGCCGCTGGTCCTCGGACGCGTCACCGGGCCGCCGGTCCTCGGATCGCCGGTCCTCGGACGCGTCCCCGGGCTCCTCCCGGGGCGGCGTGTGGTCCTCCGGGGTCTGCCCGCCCGGCTTGCCCCCGCCGCCGGTGAACCGGTCGCGCAGCTTGCTGCCCAGGTCCCCGGCGCCGCCCGCCACGTCCCTGACGAAGGCGAACAGCGGGTCCTTGCTGCTGCGGACCGACTCGCGGTAGTGGTTCGCCGACTCCCGGAGCGAGTCGCTGACCGAGGTGTCCTTGTCCTCGTCGCGCCGCGGGTAGTGACCGTCCATGAGCCGCTGGTAGTCGCGGGTCGCGGCCCACTTCTTGAGTTCGGCGGCGCGCACGGTGGTGAACGGGTGGCTGCGCGGCAGCATGTTCATGATCTTGAGGACGGAGTCCCGCAGATCGCCGCTCGACTCGTACTCCTCCGCCTGCTCCAGGAACGCGTCCACGTTCATCTCATGGAGGTGGTGGCCGCCCGCGAGCTTCATCAGCCCGCGCATCGAGGCCCGCAGATCCTGCCCGACCAGCAGCCCCGCCCGGTCGGCCGACAGCTCCGACTTGCGGAACCACTCCCGCAGCGCCGTCACCAGCGCCAGCACCGCCACATTGCCGAGCGGGATCCAGGCGACCTTCAGCGCGAGGTTGGTGAGGAACAGCAGTATCGTCCGGTAGACGGAGTGCCCCGACAGGGCGTGGCCCACCTCATGGCCGATGACCGCCCGCATCTCCTCCTCGTCGAGCAGTTCGACCAGTCCGGTGGAGATCACGATGATCGGCGCGTCCATGCCGATGCACATCGCGGTCGGCTGCGGGTTCTGGGTGACGTACATGGCCGGAACCCGCTCCAGGTCCAGGATGTAGCAGGCGTCCCGCAGCATGTCGTGGAGATGGGCGAACTGCCGCTCGCTCACCCGCACCGAATCGGACAGGTAGAGCAGCCGCAGGCTCCGCTCCGGCAGCAGACCGCTCATCGCCTTGAAGACCGTGTCGAAACCGGTCAGCTTGCGCAGCGCGACCAGCGCGGAGCGGTCCGCCGGATGCTCGTACGCCCGTGAGGAGATGCCGGGGAACCGCCGCCGCTCCCGGCCGGGCACATGCTCCCGGGCGCCTCCCGCCCCGTTTCCGCCACCGGTCTGGTGAATGTCGCTCATCTGGCCCCCTCGTTCGATTGCCCCTCGACGGGGCCGCCCGGTCCGGCCACCTCGTCCGGCGGCCCCCAGCCTAGGCCCTGGGCGGCCGGGGGTTAGCGTGGAGACATGCCCGACATGACTGGCCTCACCGAAGTCCTCGCCGCCACCTCCCACAGCAACGACGGTCCGGGGGCGCTGCTGCGCATCGTCATCGTGGTCGGTGTCGTGGGCGCCGCGCTGCTCGCCTGGCTCCTGCTGCGCGGGTACAAGCAGGACTGACCGCGGGGCCGGGGGCCGGCCACCGCCCCGCCGGCGGGGCGGGGCCCGAAGCAGGACGGACATCAGGATCGAAAACCGCCTCGCATACGATGTGGCCGACGTGTTGTGACGCCCAGACCCGGATAGGTATTGCCTGCGATGACCGCTATCAGCACCGCACACGCTGCCCTGACCACGCTCGCGTCCGAGGGCGGTGAGCACACCGACACCCACCCGAGCATCAGCCCGTTCATGACCGGCGGTGCGGCCCTGGTGATCCTGTTCCTGCTGCTGTGGATCACCACGCGTTTCAACCGGGACCGCTGACCTGGGCACTAGCCCCCATGGGCCCCGGCTCCGGGCCGGGCCCAGTAGGGTCTGCACGCATGGAAGAGCAGAAAGGGTCCGGTAAGCGGCGACTCGGTGTGATGGGCGGGACGTTCGACCCGATCCACCACGGTCACCTGGTCGCGGCGAGCGAGGTGGCCTCGCAGTTCCACCTCGACGAGGTGGTGTTCGTGCCGACCGGTCAGCCCTGGCAGAAGAGCCACAAGAAGGTCTCCCCGGCCGAGGACCGCTATCTGATGACGGTCATCGCGACCGCCTCGAACCCGCAGTTCTCGGTCAGCCGCATCGACATCGACCGCGGCGGCCCGACCTACACCACCGACACGCTCCGGGAACTGCGTGCGCTCAACGGTGACGCCGATCTGTTCTTCATCACCGGAGCCGACGCACTCGCCCAGATCCTCACCTGGCGCGACGCCGAAGAGCTCTTCTCGCTGGCCCACTTCATCGGGGTGACCAGACCCGGGCACATACTGGCCGACCCGGGGCTGCCGGAGGGCGGGGTGTCGCTGGTCGAGGTCCCGGCACTGGCGATCTCGTCATCGGACTGCCGGGCGCGGGTCGCTCACGGCGACCCCGTCTGGTACCTGGTGCCGGACGGCGTGGTGCGCTACATCGACAAGCGCGAGCTGTACCGGCACGACTGCTGAAGGGGTACCGGTGAACGACCGGCAGGACTCGTACGACCCGTACGCACAGGACCCGTACGGCCAGGAGCACCCGCAGATCTACGGCTATGACGCCTACGGACGTCCCGTGTACCAGCCGCAGGCGGCGCAGCAGCAGGGATACGACCCGTATGACCCGTATGCGCAGCAGCAGCCGCAGTACGGGCAGCAACAGCACGACGGGTACGGCTACGACCCCTACACCCAGCCGGAGCACCACCAGCAGCACACCCAGACGCACGGTTACGACCCGTACGCTCCGCAGCAACAGCAACAGCAACAGCAACAGCAACAGCAACAGCAGGACCAGTACCAGGGCCACTACCAGACCCAGGAGCACCAGTACCAGCAACAGCCACAGCCAGAGCCACAGGGCTACGGCTACCCGACGGCCGCCGCCCCGACCGTCCCCCCGCAGCGCGAGTCCAACCCCTATGAGGAGCTGAGCCCGGAGCAGCTGCGCGGCGCGGCCGACACGTCCCCGGCCGAGGAGCCCCGGTCCGCGGAGCCGGAGCGGCCCCGGGATTCCGGCCAGGAGGAGTACCGCACCGAGCAGTTCTCCTTCGTCGAGGAGGAGAACGAGGACTCCGACGACGTCATCGACTGGCTGAAGTTCGCCGAGACCCGTTCCGAACGCCGTGACGAGCGCCGCCGTAAGGGCCGCAACCGCCTCATCGCGCTGGTCGTGGTCCTGGCCGTCGCCGTCGTGGGCGGGGTCGGCTTCCTCTGGTACGCGGGCAAGCTCCCGGGGCTGTCCGGCGGCTCCGGGGACCAGGCGGCCGCGGGCGGGCCGCAGCAGCGCGATGTGATCGTCGTCCATCTGCGCGAGACCAAGGGCGGGCGTTCCTCCACGGCCCTGCTGGTGGACAACGAGACCACCAAGAAGGGCACCACCGTGCTGCTGCCGAACTCGCTGGCCGTCTCCACCGAGGACGGCGCCTCCACCACACTCGGCAAGTCGGTGACCGACGAGGGCTCCGACTCCACCCGGGACTCCCTGAGCACCCTGCTGGGCTCGAAGATCCAGGGCACCTGGCGGCTGGACACGCCGTATCTGGAGAACCTCGTCGAACTGGTCGGCGGGATCACCCTCGACGCCGACGCGACCGTCCCCAGCCCGGAGAAGGGCCAGGATCCGCTGGTCAAGCGGGGCAAGGACCAGATGCTGGGCGGCCAGGCGGCCGTGGCGTACGCCACCTACCGCGCGCCCGGCGAGGCGCAGACCAAACAGCTCGCGCGGTTCGGACAGGTCATGCACGCGGCGCTGAAGAAGCTCTCCAGCGATGCCAAGGACGCCACCAGCACCGTGGAGTCGCTGGCCCAGATCCCCGACCCCTCGCTGTCCGAGCAGCAGCTCGGCGCGTCGCTGGCCAAGCTGGCCGAGCAGGCCAAGACCGGCGCGTACGACACCACCACGCTGCCGGTCCAGCCGGACGGGACGCTCAGCAGCCAGGCGACCGACCATGTGGTCAAGGACATCCTCGGCGGCACGGTCAAGAACACCGACAAGAGCACCGCGCCCCGGGTCAGCGTGACCAACGCCGGAGGCCCCGAGGACGCCTCGAGCGCCGCGCGGGTCGCGCTGGTCAACGGCGGCTTCACGGTCGTCACGGCCACCGAGAGCGGCGGTACGCCGCAGCCGGCCTCGCAGGTGACCTACGCGGACGCCGCGCAGGCGGGGCAGGCCAAGGAGGTCGCCAAGACGCTCGGGCTGCCCGCGACCGCGGTGAAGAAGGGCAAGGGCGCGGCCAACGCGGACATCACCGTCCTCCTGGGCCCGGACTACGACGCCAAGGGCTGAGCCGGACATCCCGGGCACCCCGGGCATCCCGGGCGGCCGATTCTCGGCCGCCCGGGGTGACGGTGGGGCGTGAGACCCTGGGGGGAGCCAGACCTTCGAGGTACCACCGACCGAAAGCCTTGCCTGTGACCGCCACGGACCGCTCCGTCGAGCTCATCAATGCCGCCGCCCAGGCGGCCGCCGACAAGCTCGCGCACGACATCATCGCGTACGACGTCAGTGACGTGCTCTCCATCACCGATGCCTTCCTGCTGGCCTCGGCGCCCAACGACCGCCAGGTCAAGTCGATCGTCGACGAGATCGAGGAGCGGCTGAACAAGGACCTGGGCGCGAAGCCGGTGCGCCGCGAGGGCGACCGCGAGGCCCGCTGGGTGCTGCTGGACTACGTGGACATCGTGGTGCACGTCCAGCACAGCGAGGAGCGGGTGTTCTACGCCCTGGAGCGGCTCTGGAAGGACTGCCCGCAGCTGGAGCTGCCGGCCGACGCCGAGGCCACCCGGGGCAAGGCGGAGGAGTACGCGCAGGCGCAAGGCCCGGACGGTGGCGCGGGCGGTGAGCTGAGCTGAACGGCATCCAAGGCGGCCGTGGCCGCCGCATCGTCCTGTGGCGCCACGGTCAGACGGCCTGGAACATAGAGCGCCGTTTCCAGGGCTCCTTGGACATCGAGCTGACCGACACCGGTGTCGCGCAGGCGCACCGGGCGGCCCGGCTGCTGGCCGCCCTGAAGCCGGACGCGATCATCGCCTCCGATCTGAAGCGGGCGGCGGCCACGGCCGCCGAGCTGTCCGCCGTCACGGGTCTGTCGGTCACGCATGACGCGGGGCTGCGGGAGACCTACGCGGGCGCGTGGCAGGGGCTGACCCACGAGGAGATCGTCGAGCGCTTCGGCGAGCAGTACGCGGCGTGGAAGCGCGGCGAGCCGGTCCGGCGCGGCGGCGGTGAGCTGGAGGCCGAGGTCGCCGACCGGGCGGCGCCGGTGGTGCTGGAGAGCGCCGACAAGCTGCCGGACGACGGCACGCTCGTGGTGGTCAGCCACGGCGGCACCATCCGCACCACCATCGGCCGGCTGCTCGGCCTGGAGCCCTCGACCTGGGAGGCGCTGGGCGGGCTGTCCAACTGCTGCTGGTCGGTTCTGGGCGAGGGCGTGCGGGGCTGGCGGCTGCTGGAGCACAACGCCGGTTCGCTGCCCGAGCCGGTGCTCGGCGACGACGACTGAGCGGATTTCCTTTTCCGGCAGCTCACCAGCTATGCTCCTTCTCGTTCGAAGCGCTCCGGCGCAGCGAAGAGCGGGGCTATAGCTCAGTTGGTAGAGCGCCTGCATGGCATGCAGGAGGTCAGGAGTTCAATTCTCCTTAGCTCCACACGACCACGATCCCGCCTCCCTTGTCAGGGAGGCGGGATCGCCGCTTTCGGCGGCCCTGTCCGCGACCCCTGCTCGGCGGGCCCGGGACCTGGTTCCGCCCGGGACCGGCTCCCGCGCGCCGACGGCCCGTCACCGTAGCGCCGTCCCCACGCGCTGTTCCCATGTGCCATCCCCACGTGCTGTCCCCATGCGCCGTTCCCCTGGCTTCCGGTGCGGGGCCGTGCGTCCTGCGGCCCCCGCTCGCACGGGCGTTGACGACCGTAAGGGGGCATGGGGCGGTGGACAGCGGCGAGTTCCGGCGATGTGGGCTCAACTCGGCCCGCCGGCCAGGGCCGGTGCTCCTGGCGGCGTGTTCTCCGAACGCGTCGGACGGTACGGTGCCCCGTAAGGATTCCTCCGCACACGCCCCGCGGGTGACCTGCGCCGCCTTGGCCGGGCCGCGCCGCGCGGAGTACTGCGGAGTACTGATGAGTCTGGTGAGACGAGTGGGGAATCTCCGCTGACCTGCGCGTCGTCCCGTGGCAGAATCGGACGGCCGGAGGGGGATGGGGCCGACGTCCGATGGGGAGGGCAGGTGGGATGCCGACGAGCATCCTCGATGCGATCGAGGACCCGTCCCGCAGGGTGCGATTGGCCATGGTGTGCCCGTCGCACAGGGCGAGAGCGGACATGGCGTGCCCGTCCCGTGGCTCCGCGAAGGTGGCCCAGGTCCCCGGTGACAACGGCGGTGTTTCCTACGTGTGTACGGCCTGCGGACATAGCGGGAGCTGAGTGAGATGGGAGCCCACAGCCGGAAGTGCGACTGGTGCGGCACCGGCACACCGATCGTCCGCGACATGGAGCCGCTCAACTCCGACTACCAGTACTGGTGCGCGGAGTGCGCGCGGGCGCTGATCATCAGGGGCGACCCCATCGAGACGTACCGCGAGCTCGAGGGGGAACCGATCTACGGCCGGCTTCTCGACGAGCACTGCACGCTGAAGCGTTTCTATTCGTTCGCCACGGCGTAACGGGGCCCTGCTCCCGGCCCCCGGGGAATCGATTTGGCGGAAGGCCGGGGCATCCGTGTAATGTAGGCGTCGCCGCCGGGGAAACCGGGCGGAGCAGGACCTGGGGCTATAGCTCAGTTGGTAGAGCGCCTGCATGGCATGCAGGAGGTCAGGAGTTCAATTCTCCTTAGCTCCACATCGCGGAGGCGGGTCGTCCGGAAAGGGCGGCCCGCCTCCGGCATTGTGTGGCGGAGGCCACCTCCGTGCGGGTCGTCGGCGCCCTGCGGTAACCTGGCCCCATGCGTGCCGTACGCCTTCTGCTTAGCGGGCCGCGCTGATCAGCACCGACCGAGAACAGCTCCGGTCGGTATCAGCGCGGCGTCCCCTCCTGTGCGAGGGGTCTTTTTGTTTCGGAAGCGAGGGGCATCCGCTGCGTTGCCGCAGGCAGAGACGATCGATGGAGCTTTGAGGACCATGAGCGAGACCAATGCCGCGGCCGAGGTGGCCGCGCCGCACCGCTACACGGCCGCCTTGGCCGCCGACATCGAAGCCCGCTGGCAGGACTTCTGGGACGCGAACGGCACGTATGAGGCGCCCAACCCGAGCGGTGACCTGGCCGGCGACGCCGGGACGGCCGCCCGGCCCAAGAAGTTCGTCATGGACATGTTCCCCTACCCGTCCGGCGCCGGACTGCACGTGGGCCATCCGCTGGGCTACATCGCCACCGATGTGTTCGCCCGCTACCACCGCATGGCGGGCCACAACGTCCTGCACACCCTGGGCTTCGACGCCTTCGGCCTGCCCGCCGAGCAGTACGCGGTGCAGACCGGCACCCACCCCCGGGTCAGCACCGAGGCGAACATCGACAACATGCGGCGCCAGCTGCGCCGCCTGGGCCTGGGCCACGACCAGCGCCGCTCCTTCGCCACGATCGAGCCGGAGTACTACAAGTGGACCCAGTGGATCTTCGTGCAGATCTTCAATTCCTGGTACGACCCGGAGGCGAAGAAGGCACGCCCGATCGACACCCTGGCCGAGCAGTTCGCCTCCGGTGAGCGCGCCACCCCCGACGGACGCCCCTGGGGCGAGCTGACCGACGTCGAGCGCGCGGACGTGCTGGGCGAGTACCGCCTGGCCTACGCCTCGGACGCGCCCGTCAACTGGTGTCCCGGTCTGGGCACCGTGCTGGCCAACGAGGAGGTCACCGCCGACGGCCGCTCCGAGCGCGGCAACTTCCCGGTCTTCAAGGCCAAGCTGCGCCAGTGGAACATGCGGATCACCGCCTACGCGGACCGGCTGCTGGAGGACCTGGAGGCGCTGGACTGGCCCGAGGCCATCAAGCTGCAGCAGCGCAACTGGATCGGCCGCAGCGAGGGTGCCCGGGTGGACTTCCCCGTGGCCGGCCACCCCGACGCGAAGATCACGGTCTTCACCACCCGCCAGGACACCCTGTTCGGCGCGACCTACATGGTGCTGGCGCCCGAGCACGACCTGGTCGACGCCATCGTCCCGGCCGCCTGGCCGGAGGGCACCCACGAGGTGTGGACCGGCGGGCACGCCACCCCGGCCCAGGCGGTCGACGCCTACCGCAAGCAGGCCGCGGCCAAGTCGGACGTCGAGCGGCAGGCCGAGGTCAAGGAGAAGACCGGCGTCTTCACCGGCGCCTACGCGGTCAACCCGGTCAGCGGCGAACGGGTCCCGGTCTTCATCGCCGACTACGTCCTGATGGGCTACGGCACCGGCGCGATCATGGCCGTCCCGGCGCACGACAGCCGTGACTTCGCCTTCGCCCGCGCCTTCGAGCTGCCGATGCGCTGCGTCGTCCAGCCGTCGGACGACCGCGGCACCGACCCGTCGACCTGGGACGACGCATTCGCCTCGTACGACGCCACGATCGTCAACTCGGCGGGCGAGGGCGTCACCCTGGACGGGCTGGGCGTCGTCGAGGCCAAGGCCCGCATCACCGAGTGGCTGGAGGCCCGCTCCATCGGCGAGGGCACCGTCAACTACCGGCTGCGCGACTGGCTGTTCAGCCGTCAGCGGTACTGGGGCGAGCCCTTCCCCATCGTCTACGACGAGGACGGCGTGGCCCACGCGCTGCCCGAGTCGATGCTGCCGCTGGAACTGCCCGAGGTCGAGGACTACTCGCCGCGCACCTTCGACCCCGAGGACGCCGACACCTCCCCGGAGACCCCGCTGTCCCGGAACGAGGAGTGGGTCAACGTGGTGCTGGACCTGGGCGACGGCCGCGGCCCACGCCCGTACCGCCGCGAGACCAACACCATGCCCAACTGGGCCGGCTCCTGCTGGTACGAACTGCGCTACCTGGACCCGCACAACACCGAGCGGCTGGTCGACCCCGACATCGAGCGGTACTGGATGGGGCCGCGCGACGGGCAGCCGACCGGCGGCGTCGACCTGTACGTCGGCGGCGCCGAGCACGCCGTGCTGCACCTGCTGTACGCGCGCTTCTGGTCCAAGGTGCTGTACGACCTGGGGCACATCTCCTCGGCCGAGCCGTTCCACAAGCTGTACAACCAGGGCATGATCCAGGCCTATGTCTACCGGGACAAGCGCGGCATCGCGGTCCCGGCGGCGGAGGTCGAGGAGCGCGACGGCGCGTACTACTACCAGGGCGAGAAGGTCAGCCGCCTGCTGGGCAAGATGGGCAAGTCCCTGAAGAACGCCGTCACCCCGGACGAGATCTGCGCCGAGTACGGGGCCGACACGCTGCGCCTGTACGAGATGGCCATGGGCCCGCTGGACGTCTCGCGCCCCTGGGACACCCGCGCGGTGGTCGGCCAGTACCGGCTGCTGCAGCGGCTGTGGCGCAATGTCGTCGACGAGGGCACGGGAGAGGTCACCGTCGTCGACACCGAGCCCGACGAGGCGACGCTGCGCGCCCTGCACAAGGCGATCGACGGCGTCCGGCAGGACATGGAGGGCCTGCGCTTCAACACCGCCATCGCCAAGATCACCGAGCTGAACAACCACGTCACCAAGGTGCGCGAGGTGCCCCGCTCGGTGGCCGAGGGCCTGGTGCTGCTGATCTCGCCGCTGGCCCCGCATATCGCCGAGGAGCTGTGGCGGCGGCTGGGCCACTCGACGTCGGTCGTCCACGAGCCCTTCCCGGTCGCCGACCCGGCGTATGTCGTGGACGAGACCGTCACCTGTGTGGTGCAGGTCAAGGGCAAGGTCAAGGCCCGGCTGGAGGTCGCGCCCTCGGTCTCGGACGAGGAGCTGGAGGCGCTGGCGCTGGGCGATCCGGCGGTCGTGGCCGCGCTGAACGGCGCGGGCATCCGCAAGGTGATCGTGCGGGCGCCGAAGCTGGTCAACATCGTTCCGGCCTGACGGCGGGCCGGGGTCCCACGCATGGGCGGGTCGGAGGTTCGTCAGGAACCTCCGGCCCGCCCGGCGCGTTTACGCTGGGAGGACGACCGCCACCGCGCCGTGACCGCCGCCCCAAGGAGCGCACATGGAAGCCATCTGGATCCTGTTGCTGCTTTTCGTGTTGATCATGCTGCTGGGTGTCTACGCGGCCGTGCGAACGGTCAGGGCGGCCAAGCGCGGTATCGACCGCACCGTGCACCAGGCCCGCCGCACGGTGGAGGAGACCAGACTCCGGGCCCGGCAGCTCGCCCAGCCGGGCGCGGCCGGTGACCTCGCCCAGCTACGGCTCTCCCTGCGCGGCTCGATGCGCGCCACCGAGCAGGCGCTCCAGGCAGCCGCCCCGCAAGACCGCTCCCTCTCGGAGTCGTTGGGCCTGTTCCAGCGGCTGAGCGCGCATGCGCAGGATCTGGACGCGGATCTGAAGCGGCTGGAGCAGGAGCCCGACAAGGCCCGTATCGCGGCCCTGCTGCCCGAGCTGCGGCAGCGTACGCAGCGGATCACCCACTCCGCCGACTCGCTGCGCTGGGCGGTGCAGGAGCGGACACAGCGGTTGGCACACGACGATCTGGACTCGCTGGGCCGCGAGATCGAGCTGGAGACCGGGGCGCTGCGGCACTGGACGGCGGCGGAGCCGGAGGGTCCGCGGACGGAGACGCCGGGGACGGAGGCGCCGGGGCCTGGGGCGGGGGCCCGGCCGACGCCCGAGGCGGAGGCCCGGCTGACCCCTGAACCGGGGCCGCGGACGGGGCCCGAGGCGGGGAGGGAGCCGGAGTCGCCCCCGTCCCCGCCCGCGCTCGGAGCGACGCCGACGGAGCCCCGTACGTGGCAGAACTCCTGGCAGAAGCCCTGGCAGGAGCCCACCCGCCCCGAGAACCCGGCCTGAGAACGGCGAGAGCCCGGTCAGCACGCCGAGAGCCCGGCCTGAGAACGGCGAGAGCCCGGTCAGCACGCCGAGGACCCGGCCTGAGAAAGCTGAGAGCCGGGTCTGAGCACGCCGAGAACCCGATCTGAGAACAGGAAGCTGAGCCACGTCTGAACAGGGCATGATCGGAAAGGCAATTGATCATCCGCTGGGGTCGCGCTGTGAGCGGACTCCCTCCACCGATAACCTCCCAGTCATGTCCCGCCATGTCGCGATCGTGACCGATTCCACGGCTTACTTGCCGCCGGATGCGATGGAGCGGCATCGCATCACCTCCGTACCGCTGACGGTGGTGCTCGGAGACCGGGCGCTGGAGGAAGGCACCGAGATCTCGGCCCGGTCCCTCGCGCAGGCGTTGCAGAAGCGCAAGTCGGTGACGACGTCCCGGCCCAGTCCGGAGATGTTCGCGGCCGCCTACCGGGCCGCCGCCGAGGAGGGCGCGACGGGCATCGTCTCCCTGCATCTGTCGGCCGAGTTCTCCGGCACCTATGACGCGGCGGTGCTCGCGGCGCAGGACGCACCCGTTCCGGTGCGGGTGGTGGACAGCGGAATGGTCGCGATGGCACTCGGCTTCTGCGCGCTGGCGGCGGCCGAGACGGCGGAGGGCGGCGGGACGCTGGACGAGGCCGTGGCGGCGGCGGAGAAACGTGCCGACGGCACCGCCGCCTACTTCTACGTCGACACCCTCGACTATCTGCGGCGCGGCGGCCGCATCGGCGCGGCCCAGGCCCTGCTCGGCTCGGCGCTCGCGGTCAAACCGCTGCTCCAATTGGATGAGGGCCGGATCGAGCTGCGGGAGAAGGTCCGCACCGCCTCGAAGGCCATCGCCCGGCTCGAGGAGATCGTGGTGGAGCGGGCGGGGCGAAGCCCGGTGGACATCGCGGTGCAGCATCTGGCGGCGGGCGAACGGGCGGCGGCGCTCGCGGAGCGGTTGCGGGAGCGGGTGCCAGGGCTGGAGGAGCTCTACGTGAGCGAGGTCGGCGCGGTGATCGGGGCGCACACCGGACCGGGGCTGCTGGGAGCGGTGGTCTCTCCGCGGTAGCGGAGGGTGGCGGTGGTGGGGTGGGCGGCGAGTGGTCGGGGGACTCACCCGGTGGGGTGACTGAGTTGTCCACAACCTGGGGGTTATCCCCGGAAAACGCGGTCGGTCGGTGCGATCGGCCGCGGGTGTCTACCGTCAGGTGGCATGAGGTCACGATCACGCACGGTAATCAGCGCGGGGCCGGGGCGCGGCCGCCATCGCGACGTCGGGGCGGGACGCCGGCCGCGCCCGCCATCCGGCACCGGACCGTCCCGGGCCGGAAGCCGCCACGGCGGCGCACCCCGCCGTACCCACCCGACCGCACCCGCACGTGCCACTCGCGCGGCGGCGCTCTTCGCCAGGTCGCCGGCGCCCCCGGCCGCGGCCGGATCGCGCGCTCTGGGCAGCCGGGACGGGCCGAAAGGTGTGACGGGGGTCGGGGGCGAGGGGCTCCCGGGCAAGGACTTTCCGGCGGAGAGTCTCCCGGCGGGGAGCCTCCCGGCGGAGAGCCCAGCGGAGAGTCTCCCGGCCGATGGCTTCTCGGCGGAGGGCGACCTGGCCGAGAGCCGGATGGCCGGGGGGTTCCAGGCCGAGAGCCGTCTGGTGGGGGGCTTTCCGGCCGAGAGCCGTCTGGCCGAGAGCCGTCTGGCCGGGGGCCGTCTGGCCGGGGGCTTGCCGGACAAGGACGCGCGGGGCGAGGGCGCGGAGGAGAGGCGGAAGGAGGAGCCCGGGCCGCCTGAGGACGGTCCGCTGCGCCGCCGTGACCGGGTGGGGCTGGCTCTGCGTGAGCGGCTGCCGGTGTGGCTTCAGGTGCGCTGCGGTATGGAGCTCAGAACGGTCGCCGCCCTGGCCATCGTCCTGCTCGCCGCGGTGGCCTTCGCGGCCTACCACTTCTGGACCGGCCGCCCACAGACCGTGCGGGCACCGGACCCGGAGCCCGCACGCGCCGCGCCCTCCGGACCCGGCCCGATGACCGCCGGGCGGCCCACCCCCTCCGGCGGCGGTGGTCGGACGGTCGTGGTGGATGTGACGGGCAAGGTCCGGCGCCCGGGGCTGCGGAAACTGCCGCCCGGGGCGAGGGTCGCCGATGCCCTGGAAGCGGCGGGCGGGGTACGGCCGGGCGCCGACCTGAGCGGGCTGAACCGGGCCCGCCCGCTGGTGGACGGAGAGCAGATTGTGGTCGGCGCCCCCGCGGGCGGCCCGGCCGCACCGGGCGGGGCCGCCGCCCCGGCCGCCGGTGTGCCGAACGGGCCGAGCGGGTCGAACACGGTGAACGGGCCGAGCGCGCCGAGCGGGCCGGACGCGGCGAGTGCCCCGGCCGGACCGGTCGGCGTGGGGGCACCCGGCGGTCTGGTCAGCCTCAACTCCGCGACGGCCGAACAGCTTGACACCCTCCCAGGAGTCGGCCCCGTACTGGCCCGGCACATCATCGACTACCGCACCCAGCACGGAGGTTTCCGATCCATTGATGAACTCCGCGAGGTGAACGGCATCGGTGAGCGCCGGTTCGCCGATCTGCGTCCGCTGGTCCGGCCGTGACGGTCGCGAATCCGACACGGGCCCGCGCCCCGGTCCACGCCACGGCCGCGTCCCCGCGCGGTGCCTCACAGCCACGCCAGGAAGGCCCGCCCGACCTCCGCCTGGTACCCCCGGCCCTGGCCGCCTGGGCGGCCGCGGCCCTCGCCCTGGACGCGCCCGTCCATACGGTGACCCTGGCCTGCACCCTGGCCTCCCTCGTGGCGGCCGTCCTGCTCATCAGGGCTCGCCGACGAGCCACCCCGGCACCGGGTGGACGACGGCGTGGTGAACCCCGCTCGCGGCGTGGTCCGGACGCCTCCTCACCCGTGCTCCGTTCGGATGCCTGGGCCGCGCTCGAGCCCGCCGCGCCGCAGCCGGGCGGCACCGCGCCCCGGCCACGGGGGCAGGGGCGGAAGGGACCACGGTTGACGGCCGGACGGTCCTCCGGTGCTGGGTCCGGGGCGTCTGGTGCCGCATCCGGTTCGCCTGGTGCCGGGTCCGGTGCTGCGTCCGGGTCGTCTGGTTCTGGGTCCGGGGAGTCTGGTGCCGCGCCTGGCGTCCTGCCCGGGGCGTCTGGTGCTGGGGCCGGGGCGCTTGGTGCCGTGCCTGGCGCCGCGCCAGGGTCGTCTGGTGTCGCGTCAGGGCCGTCCTGCGCTGCATCTGGTTCGCCTGGTGCCGGGCCCGGTGCTGTGCCCAGGGCGCCTGATGCCGGGTCCGGTGCTGCGCCCGGGGCGTCTGGTGCCGTGCTTGGCGTTCGGCCAGAGACGTCCGGCGTCCTGCCCGGGGCGCCCCGGGCCGCGCCTGGGCCGCCTGGTGTCGTACCCGGGCCGTCCGGTGCCGCGTTCGGCGCCTCCTCCCGGTCGCCTGGTGCCGCATCCGGCGCTGGGCCCGGGGTGCGTGGCGCCGCGTCCGGTCTCGGACCTGGGGCCCGTGGGCGGATGGGTGGGCGGATGGGCAGTGGCGCGAGCCGCGACGCGCTGGGGGAGCAGGCGGCATCGCCGCTGCGAGCCGTCGCGTGGCGTGGACGGCGTGCGGCGGGGGCGGTGGCGGCGATGCTGCTGTGCGGGGCCGCCGCGGGGGCGGTCGCCGGGCTGCACGGGGCGGACGTGCGGACCGGCCCGGTGCCCGCGCTGGCCCGGGAATACGCCGAGGCCACGGCCGAGGTGACCGTCACGGGGGATCCACGGCTCACCCGGCCACGGGTGCGTGGCGCCGCGCTCGCGCCCACCTCCGTGGTTCTCGAAGCCGAGGTCACCCGCGTCACCGGGCCGGGCGGCACCACGACCGCCACCCGGGCCCCCGTCCTGCTGACGGTCCACCCCGGGGCACGCGAGCAGCGGGCGGCCTGGCTCGGGCTGCTGCCGTCCACCCGTCTGCGCGTCCACGGCCGCCTGGCGCCGCCGCTGCGCGACGGGGACCGTATCGCGGCCGTCGTGCGCGTGAGCGGCGGGGCCCCACGGGTCACGGGTGCGCCCAGCGCGGTACAGCGGCTGGCCGGGCGGCTGCGCGCGGGGCTGCGCACCGCGGCCGACGGGCTCTCGCCGGACGCGCGGGCCCTGCTCCCGGCGCTGGTCGTGGGGGACACCTCACGCGTGCCGCCCGAGCTGGACGAGGCGTTCCGGGCCACGGACATGCTTCATCTGATGGCCGTCTCGGGGAGCAACCTGACGCTGGTGCTCGCGCTGCTCACGGGTCCGCCACGGTTGGCCGGGCGGGCCGAGCGGCGTGGACTCGCGGGCGCGCTCGGTATCCGGCTGCGGACCACCGCCCTGCTCGGCGGCGGGCTCACGCTCGCCTTCGTCATCGTCTGCAGACCCGAGCCCAGCGTGCTGCGCGCCGCGGCCTGCGGGCTGATCACGCTGCTCGCCCTCGGCACCGGCCGCCGCCGCTCCCTGCTCCCGGCCCTGGCCGCCGCCGTCCTCGCGCTGGTGCTCTACGACCCCTGGCTGGCCCGGAGCTACGGGTTTCTGCTCTCCGTGCTGGCCACCGGTGCGCTGCTCACCTTCGCGCCGGGATGGAGCGCGGCCCTGCGGCGCCGTGGTGTACCGCCCCGGGTGGCCGAGGCGCTGGCGGCCGCCGCCGCGGCCCAGGCGGTCTGCGCACCGGTCGTGGTGGCGATGGCCGCGAGGGCCAGTCTGGTGGCCGTCCCGTGCAATCTCATCGCCGAGGTGGCGGTTGCCCCCGCCACCGTCCTCGGGTTCGCCGCGCTCGCGGTGGCCGCCGTCGCGCCGCCCGTCGCCGAGTGGATCGCCTGGCCGGCGGGTTGGCCCGCCGGATGGATCGCCCAGGTGGCCCGTACCGGCGCGGCGCTGCCCGGCGCCGAGGTGGACTGGCCGGGCGGCTGGACCGGCGGGCTGCTGCTGGCCGCCGTCACCCTGGCCGTGGTCCTCGCGGGCCGCCGGTTGCTGCGCCACCGACTGCTGTGCGCCGTGTGCGCGCTGCTGTTGCTGCTGGCCGTCGTGCGTCCGGCACCCCTGGCCCGGGTCATCACCGGCTGGCCACCGCCCGGTTGGCGGATGGTGGCGTGCGATGTGGGGCAGGGCGACGCCCTGGTCCTGGCCGCGGGACCCGGCACGGCCGTCGTCGTGGACACCGGACCCGAGCCGCGGGCCGTCGACCGCTGTCTGCGTTCCCTGGGCGTCGTGCGGATCCCGCTTCTGGTGCTCACCCACTTCCACGCCGACCATGTGGCCGGGCTGACCGGGGCGCTGCGCGGGCGCGCGGTCGGTGCCATTGAGACGACCGGTCTGGAAGAGCCGCCCGGTCAGGCCGAGTTCGTGCGGCGCCAGGCCCGGTCGGCGCGGATCCCGGTGGTCCCGGCGGTGCCGGGCGAGCGGCGCCGGTTCGGCCCGCTGTCCTGGGAGGTCCTGTGGCCCGCGCCCGTGTCCACTCCGACCGTGGCCGAGGGGCCGAACGACGCGAGCGTCACCCTGCTGGTCCGTACGGCCGGGCTGACCCTGCTCCTCCTCGGCGACCTCGAACCCCCGGCCCAGCAGTCCCTGCTGACGGCACACCCCGCCCTCCCCGCGGTCGATGTGCTCAAGGTGGCCCACCACGGCTCGGCCTACCAGGAGCCACGGCTGCTCCAGCGCATCCGGCCCCGCCTCGCCCTGATCTCCTGCGGTGCCGACAACCCCTATGGCCATCCGTCGCCCCGCACGATCGCCTCCCTGCGGGCCCAAGGGGCCGCCGTGCTGCGGACCGACACCGATGGGCCGATCGCGGTGACGGGCGGCCCGGAGCTGCGCGCGGTGCTCGGGGGCCGCGGCAGGGCCGCGGAACATTCCGCCGGCCGACGCCGCAGACGGCGTAGGTTCCCCCTCGGAGACTCTGTCAATTCCGAAAGGAAGCGCACTCATGTCGCTTGCGCAATGGACCAAGGTGGACGCGTACTTCAACGGCCTGCTGGCTCCCTCGGACCCGGATCTGGACGCGGCCTTGGAGCACAGCGCGGCCTCGGGACTGCCGCCGCATCAGGTGGCCCCCAACCAGGGCAAGCTGCTGCAGTTGCTGGCCCGGATCCAGGGCGCGCGGACCGTCCTGGAGATCGGCACCTTGGGCGGCTACAGCACCATCTGGCTGGCCAGGGCGCTGCCCGAGGACGGTCGGCTGATCTCGCTGGAGGCCGATCCGGAGTGCGCGGAGGTGGCGCGCGCCAACGTGGCACGGGCCGGGCTGGGCAACGTGGTCGAGATCCGCACCGGCCCGGCGCTGGACTCGCTGCCTCGGCTGGCCGAGGAGGGAGTCGGCCCGTTCGACGTGGTCTTCATCGACGCGGACAAGCCCAACAACCCCGGTTACCTGGAGTGGGCGCTGCGGCTCACCCGGCCGGGCAGCCTGATCATCGGCGACAACGTGGTGCGGGACGGCGCCGTGGCGGACTCGGAGAGCACCGACCCGAAGGTGCGGGGAGTACGGCGGTTCACCGAACTGATCGCCGAGGAGCCGCGGCTGACCGCCACCGCGATACAGACCGTCGGCGAAAAGGGGTACGACGGCTTCGCGCTGGCACTGGTCACGGGCTAGGCGCGTATGACCCGCGCCGGCGCCGGGAAGGGCCCGTGCCGACGCCGGTCACGGGGCGCGGGATGCGACGGTCTCGTCAGGGCGCTGGTCGCCGGGGGCGGGATGCGACGGTCTCGTCAGGGCGCTGGTCGCCGGGGGCGGGATGCGACGGGTTCGTCAGGGCGCTGGCCACTGGGGGCGGGGTGCGGCGGTTTCGTCAGGGCGCTGGTCACCGGGGGCAGGTACGGCGGTTTCGTCAGGGCGCTGGTCACCGGGGGCAGGTACGACGGGTTCGTCAGGGTGCTGGTCAATGGGGGCGGGTACGACGGGTTCGCGACGGAACTGGTCACCGGGGGAAAGAGGCAGACGGCCTGCGACGGGCAGTGGCCGGGTGTCGGCCACGCACCCGGCTATTCCGGCCATTCGGCCTCCAGCCAGCCGTCGTACTCGTCCGCGAACGCGTCCAGCGCCGCCGGGTCCAGCTCCCCGGCCGGGTCCTCGACCACCACCAGCCACTGGGCGTCCTCGGCGTCGTCCTCGCCCGCCAGCGCGTCCCGCACCAGCTGGGGCTCCTGGGTGACGCCGAAGCGCTCGGGCAGCGCCTCGGCCACCTCCTCCGCCGCGTCGCGGTCGGGCAGCACCAGCAGGTGCCGGGCGCCAGTCAGTCCCTCATCGATCACCGGAACATTGTCGGACATCCGGACGGCCGCGCTGTCGGTGGTCCGTGGGATGCTGGACCGCGATGGCCAGGAAGACGACGACCGACGATCCGCTCGCCCCCGTGACCCTCGCCGTGGGGCAGGAGGAGCTGCTGCTCGACCGCGCCGTGCAGCAGGTGGTGGCGGCCGCGCACGCGGCCGACCCCGATACCGACGTGCGCGATCTCATGCCCGACGCGCTGCGGCCCGGCACTCTCGCCGAGCTGACCAGCCCCTCGCTCTTCGCCGAGCGCAAGGTCGTGGTGGTACGGAACGCACAGGATCTGACGGCGGACACGATCAAGGACCTGAAGAACTACCTCGGCACCCCCGCCGAGGAGATCACCCTGGTGCTGCTGCACGCGGGCGGGGCCAAGGGCAAGGGGCTGCTCGACGCCGCCCGCAAGGCCGGGGCGCGCGAGGTCGCCTGCCCGAAGATGACCAAGCCCGCTGACCGGCTGGCGTTCGTGCGGTCGGAGTTCCGCACCACCGGCCGGTCCGCCACGCCCGAGGCGTGCCAGGCGCTGGTCGACGCCATCGGGAGCGATCTGCGCGAGCTGGCCAGCGCGGTCTCCCAGCTGGTGGCCGATGTCGAGGGCACGATCGACGAGGCCGTCGTGGGCCGGTACTACACCGGCCGCGCCGAGGCGTCCAGCTTCACCGTCGCCGACCGCGCCGTCGAGGGCCGCGCGGCCGAGGCGCTGGAGGCGCTGCGCTGGGCCGTCTCCACCGGGGTGGCGCCGGTGCTGATCACCAGCGCCCTGGCCCAGGGCGTCCGCGCCATTGGCAAGCTGGCCTCGGCGCCGCGTGGCGCCCGCCCCGGTGACCTGGCCCGTGAGCTGGGCATGCCGCCGTGGAAGATCGACCGGGTGCGGCAGCAGATGCGCGGCTGGTCGGCGGACGGGGTGGCGGTCGCGCTGCGCGCCGTCGCCGAGGCCGACGCGGGGGTCAAGGGCGGCGGAGACGATCCGGAGTACGCCCTGGAGAAGGCGGTCGTCACGATCGCCCGCGCCGCCCGAGCGGGCCGGGGCTAGCCGTCGGCTAGCCGAGCGAAGGCCCCGCCCCCCGGCTGAGGGCCCGCTCACGGCCGAGGGCTTGTCCCCCGGCTGGGGGGCCGTTCACGGCCGAGGGTTTGTCCCCCGGCTGAGCACCCGCCCCCGGCTGGGGGTCCGTCCCTCGGCTGAGGGCCCGGCCTCGGCTGAGCGCCCGTCCCCATGGCCGAGGGCCCAGGACCTGATCAGCGCCCGGCCCGGCCTGGGCAGGACCCGGCTGGGCGCCCTGTCCAGGCCGGGCCCGTGGTCACTCCTTCATCTTCTCCAGCGTCGCCTTGGCGCTCTTCTTGAGCATCTCGGTGGCCTCATCGGGCGTCTTGGCCTTGGTGCTGGAGGAGGACGACACATACTCCGACCAGGTCGACTGGTAGGTCATCCAGCCGTCCCGCACGGCGAGGATCACATAGGCACCGGTGGTGGAGCCGCTCTTGGTCTGCTGCCGCACCACATACGCCTCGTCGCCCAGCCCGCCGACCGGGCTCACCTTGTAGCTGTAGCTGGACGTCTCCTGGTTCTCGTACGCCCGGTACTGGGCCTCGAACTCGGGCTCGGGGTTGGTCTTCTTGTGCAGCGACGCGGAGGTGTAGAGCCACACCGAGGAGTAGTCGTTGCTGACCGCGTCGCTCGGCTCGAAGTCGATGTTGCAGGTCATCGTGTCCAGCGTGGGGCTCTCGGAACTGCTGTGCTGGTCGGACGTCGATCCGCTGTCGTCCTTCTGCCGGTACCCGGAGTCCTCGAAGGGCTGGGCATCCGTCGGGTTGCACAGATTGGTCATGTAGCGGTAGCCCGCGAGATCGGCCTTCGCCTCCCCGTCGAAGCCTCCTGTGGCGAACAGCGCCCCGGCCCAGACCGCCGAGGTGACGACCGCCCCGCCGAGCCCCCACAGCCAGCCCTTGCCGCCGCCCCCGGAGCCCGTGGGCGGCGCCCCGGGAGGCGTGCCCACCGGGCCGTATCCGCCCAGCGGTATGGAAGGCATCGTCGGCTGGGCGTACGGATTGTGCTGGGGCGGTTGGCCCTGCGGCGGTACCTGCCCGTACGGGCCGGGCGGCGGCGGGCCCTGCGGAGACCCCTGAGACGGCTGCTGGGGAGGCCCCGGCGGGAGTCCCTGCGGAGACCCCTGGGGCGGTCCCTGGGGCTGCCCCTGTGGCGGGTTCTGCTGAGGCGGCTGAGGCGGCTGCGACGGCTGGGGCGGCTGCGGCTGTCCGTGTGGGTTGGGTGTCTCCCCCGGTATCGACATGACGTGAACATACCCGAATAAAGCGCGAAAGCCCCGCCTTGTCCTGGGGAAAGGACGTGGCCGGGCCTTCGTGTCGATCAAGTGCGCCGCAGTGCGCGTGGCGAACGCAGGCCGCGTGCGGCGCGGTGCCGCTGACGAATCCGTCGGCTGCCGGTCGGAGCGGGTGAGAGGGACCGCTGTGCCCAAACCGGCGGGGTGGGGCGGTGACGCCCCGGGGAGGAATCAGCCCTGGAGCTCGGCTCTTGGGTCAGCCCTTGAGACCGGCGATCTGCTGGGCGAGCGCCGACTTCTTGTTGGCGGCGTTGTTCTTGTGCAGAACGCCCTTGCTGACGGCCTTGTCGAGCTTGCGCGCGGCGACGCGGGCGGCTTCGGTGGCCTTCTCGGCGTCACCGGCGGCCACGGCCTCGCGGGTGCGGCGGATGGCGGTCTTCAGCTCGGACTTGACCGCCTTGTTGCGCTGGCGCGCCTTCTCGTTCGTCTTGTTCCGCTTGATCTGGGACTTGATGTTCGCCACGTAAAAAGCCTTCGCAGGTTCGTTGGGTATCGCTTGCTTCGTTGTGCGTCCGTGTCCGTGCGAGAGGGGCACAAGACACGGTCGGCCAGGTTACCAGCAGGGTCGATGGCGTCCCAAACCCGGAGGAGGTCGCCATTCATGGGACCATGGACGGGACTGACCCATACCGATAACACCGAGTCCCGCCTAGACACAGGACCCTGCGTGCCCGCGACCCCTACCAATGTGCCGGAGCCGAGCCGTACCGACCCGGCTCTGATCCGTAACTTCTGCATCATCGCGCACATCGACCACGGCAAGTCGACGCTCGCCGACCGCATGCTCCAGCTGACCGGTGTGGTCGAGCAGCGGCAGATGCGCGCGCAGTACCTCGACCGCATGGACATCGAGCGCGAGCGCGGCATCACGATCAAGTCCCAGGCGGTCCGGCTGCCCTGGGCGCCGACGAAGGACGAGGGCGGCGAGCCGGCCACCCACATCCTCAACATGATCGACACCCCCGGCCACGTGGACTTCACCTATGAGGTCTCGCGTTCCCTCGCCGCCTGTGAGGGGTGCATCCTGCTGGTGGACGCGGCCCAGGGCATCGAGGCCCAGACCCTCGCCAACCTCTACCTGGCGATGGAGCACGACCTCACGATCATCCCGGTCCTCAACAAGATCGACCTGCCCGCCGCCCAGCCCGAGAAGTACGCCGCCGAGCTGGCCCATCTCATCGGCTGCGACCCCTCCGACGTGCTCAAGGTCTCCGCCAAGACCGGCGAGGGCGTGGCCGAGCTGCTGGACCGGGTCGTCGAGCTGGTTCCGGCCCCGGTCGGCGTCAAGGACGCCCCCGCCCGTGCGATGATCTTCGACTCCGTCTATGACGCCTACCGGGGCGTCGTGACCTACGTGAAGGTCGTCGACGGCACGCTCAGCAAGCGTGAGCGGATCAGGATGATGTCCACCGGCGCCGCCCATGAGCTGCTGGAGATCGGCACCAACTCCCCGGAGATGACCTCCGCCGACGGGCTGTCCGTGGGCGAGGTGGGCTATCTGATCACCGGTGTGAAGGACGTCCGCCAGTCCAAGGTCGGTGACACGATCACCCAGGTCTCCAACGGCGCGCAGGAGCCGCTGGGCGGCTACAAGGACCCGAAGCCGATGGTGTTCTCGGGGCTGTATCCGCTGGACGGCTCGGACTATCCCGAGCTGCGCGAGGCCCTGGACAAGCTGCAGCTCAACGATGCCGCGCTGGTCTACGAACCGGAGACCTCGGCCGCTCTCGGCTTCGGCTTCCGCGTCGGCTTCCTCGGGCTGCTGCACCTGGAGGTCATCCGTGAGCGCCTGGAGCGCGAGTTCAATCTCGACCTGATCGCCACCGCGCCCAATGTGGTCTACCGGGTGGAGATGGAGGACGGCAGCGAGCACACGGTGACCAACCCCAGCGAGTTCCCGGTGGGCAAGATCGACACGGTGCACGAGCCGGTCGTCCGGGCCACCATCCTCGCCCCGAGCGAGTTCATCGGCGCGATCATGGAGCTGTGCCAGAACCGCCGCGGTGTGCTGCTCGGCATGGACTACCTCTCCGAGGACCGGGTGGAGATCCGTTACACCCTGCCGCTCGCCGAGGTCGTCTTCGACTTCTTCGACCAGCTGAAGTCCAAGACCCGCGGCTATGCCTCGCTCGACTACGAGCCCACCGGTGAGCAGACCTCCGACCTGGTCAAGGTGGACATCCTGCTGCACGGCGACAAGGTGGACGCGTTCTCGGCGATCACCCACAAGGACAAGGCGTACGCGTACGGTGTCCGGCTGGTCGCCAAGCTGCGCGAGCTCATCCCGCGGCAGAACTTCGAGGTGCCCATCCAGGCGGCCATCGGCTCCCGGGTCATCGCCCGTGAGACGGTCCGTGCCATCCGTAAGGACGTCCTCGCCAAGTGCTACGGCGGTGACATCTCCCGTAAGCGGAAGCTGCTGGAGAAGCAGAAGGAAGGCAAGAAGCGGATGAAGATGGTCGGCAGCGTGGAGGTCCCCCAGGAGGCGTTCATCGCGGTGCTGTCGTCCGACTCCGACGGCAAGGACTCCAAGGCGAAGAAGTAGCGGCTCCGAGGCGAGGACGGAACGCCAAGGACCGGAAGACGCCCCGGGCCGGCATCCGGCGCCGGGAGAAGAGCGTGGTCAGCGGGCCCGGCGTGAGGGATGCGCCGGGCCCGCCGCGTGCGTGGGCTCCTCTTGGGCACCTCATGAGGACAACGTGACGCGGACCCCCTTACGCGGTAAGGATTCGGCCCCTACTCTGATCACCACTTGAAGGTTACTCACGAGTCACCAAGCAATGACGCGGGCCCCGGAGGATGCCGTGACCGACACACAGATCCTGCTCGAGAACCGGCCGCCGTCCCTGGCGACGCACTTCCTCCAGCGCGTCGAGGCGACCCCGGACAGGGAGGCGTACCGCTATCCGGTGCCTTCCGCCTCCGGCGAGGGCCCCGACGACTGGCGGTCGCTGACCTGGCGGGAAAGCGCGGACCGGGTCTTCGCCATCGCGGCCGGGCTGATCGATCTGGGGGTCCGCCCCGAGGAGCGGGTGGCGCTGGCCTCCGCCACCCGCGTCGAGTGGGTCCTGGCCGACCTCGGCGTGCTGTGCGCGGGCGCGGCGACCACCACGGTCTACCCCACCACCAACGCCGACGAGACCGCCTTCATCCTCTCCGACTCGGGCAGCCGGGTGCTGATCGCCGAGGACGCGGCCCAGCTCGCCAAGGTGCGGGCGCAGCGCGATGAACTCCCCGAGCTCGCCCATGTGGTGGTGATCAAGGCCGAGGACGCGGTTCCGGCCGCGGACGACCCCGAGGGCTGGGTGCTCTCGCTCACCGAGCTGGAGAAGCGGGGCACGGCCCGTCTGGAGCGCCGTCCGGACGCCGTGCGGGAGCGGATGGACGCCCTGCGCGGCGATCAGCTGGCCACGCTCATCTACACCTCCGGCACCACCGGCCGCCCCAAGGGCGTACGGCTGGCACACGACTCGTGGTCGTACATGGCGATCGTGATCGGCACCCGGGAGGGGCTGCTCTACCCCGACGACGTGCAGTACCTGTGGCTGCCGCTCGCACACGTCTTCGGCAAGGTGCTGACGGCGGGACAGATCTATGTCGGCCACGCCACGGCGGTGGACGGCCGGGTCGACAAGATCATCGAAAATCTGCCGGTGGTCCGGCCGACCTATATGTGTGCCGTGCCGCGGATCTTCGAGAAGGTCTACAACGGGGTGGCCCAGCGGGCGCGCGAGGGCGGGGCGGCCAAGTACAAGATCTTCCAGTGGGCGGCCGGGATCGCCCGGGAGTACGCCAAGACCTCCCAGGACAACTTCCGCCGCACCGGCACCGCCTCCGTGCCCGTCGGTCTCAAGGCCCGGCACGCGGTGGCCGACAAGCTCGTCTACGCCAAGCTGCGCGAGGCGTTCGGCGGCCGGCTGCGGGCCGCGGTGTCCGGCTCCGCCGCGCTCACCCCCGAGATCGGCTACTTCTTCGCGGGCGCCGGTATCAACATCCTGGAGGGCTACGGCCTGACCGAGTCCAGCGCCGCCAGCTTCCTCAACCCGGCGGACTACCGCACCGGCACGGTCGGCAAGGCGTTCCCGGGCCTGGAGGTGCGGCTGGCCGAGGACGGTGAGGTGCTGCTGCGCGGCCCCGGCATCATGCAGGGCTACCACGGGCTGCCGGAGCTGACCGCGCAGGTGCTGGAGTCCGACGGCTGGTTCCACACCGGGGACATCGGGGAGCTGTCCCCCGACGGCTATCTGCGCATCACCGACCGCAAGAAGGACCTGATCAAGACCTCGGGCGGCAAGTACGTCGCCCCGGCGGAGATCGAGGGCCAGTTCAAAGCGGTGTGCCCGTTCGTCTCCAACATCCTGGTGCACGGCGCCGGCCGCAACTACTGCACCGCCCTGATCGCCCTCGACGAGCCGACGATCATGAAGTGGGCGGCCGACCACGGTCTGGAGGGCACGTCCTACGCGGAGGTCGTGGCCTCCGAGGAGGTGCGGGAGCTGATCGAGGGCTATGTGCGCCGGCTCAACGAGGGGCTCCAGCGCTGGCAGACGATCAAGAAGTTCCGGCTGCTGCCGCGCGATCTCGACGTGGAGCACGGGGAGCTGACGCCCAGCCTGAAGCTCAAGCGGCCGGTGGTCGAGCGTGAGTACAAGGGTCTGATCGAGGACATGTACGTGGGCACGAGGGAGGTTTAACGGGCAAGGATACGGTCCGGCGCCGGATTTCCGGTCGACCGGCCCGCCGGACACATGAATTTTCCCCTTATCGCGGTTCACTTGCGTGACTCGGTGCATATCAAGGCGGTCCGTCTGCCACCCTGTCGGTGCCGGATACGGTTACGGACACGGCGTTATGACGGAGCTTCTTCAGGAGCCGCACAGTGGGGACGTCATCTTCTGCCACTTCTGGTGGGTCGGTTGAGGGCGGTGGGGTGGTTCTACCGGTCGGGGGTGGGGTCGGTCCCGTCCGTACCAGCGCCTCGGCACGCGCCAGCCTGCCCGGCACACCGCGAGCGGCCTCGGCCGCGCGCCGGTTCGTCCGTGCCGCCCTCGCCGAATGGGCCGCACTCGACGTCCCGGCCGCCGACCGGATCACCGACCGGGTCGCCGACGAGGCCGTACTGCTGGTGAGCGAACTGGTCACCAACGCGGTGGTGCACGCCGGCACCGACGTCGAGGTGAGCTGTGCGCTGGACGTGTCGGACCACGAGGACGAACCGCCGTCCCTGGTCGTCGAGGTCACCGACCGCCACCCCACCCGGGTGCTGCGCGGCGACCCGCCGGATCCCTACGAACGGCCCGAATACGCGGGCGGGCACGGGCTGCGGCTGGTGGCCGAGATCGCCGACTCCTGGGGGACGACGTACCGGCGGGCCACCAAGTCGGTGTGGTTCCAGATGGCCGTGGCGCCCACGGGCGGGCCCGCCGCGGGCGCGGCCTTCAGGGACGCGGCGACCGCCATGGACCCCGCGACCGGGGCCGAGACGGAGCCGGAGCAGTTGGAGGCCGGAGCCGTCCGTGAAAGCCGTAAGGAGGCCATCGAGATCGTCGCGCCCGCGCCGAGCCGCGTCCCGGCCCGCCGCGACCCCGAGTGGATCGAGCGCGGCGCGCTCACCTTCCTCGCCGAGGCGTCCGATCTGCTGGCCGGACAGTTCGAAGAGGACAAGGTGACCTCACTCGCCGGGCAGCTGCTGGTGCCCCGGCTCGCCGACTGGTGCGCGATCTGGCTCGACTCCGCGAGCGGCCCGCCGCTGCTCGCCCGGGTCTGGCACGCCAGCGAGGGGCGCATCGAGGAGTTGCGGCAGGTGCTGGAGAAGGAGCCGCCCCAGCTGCCCGCCGCCGCCCGCGGCAGGGCCGTGGCATGGCCCTGGCCGGCCGACCCCGCCGCCTACGGACCCGGCGGCGCGGCCCTCGCCTGCCGGCTGGTGGCGGGCGGCCGTGCGCTCGGCACGCTGCTGCTGGGGCGGGCCGGGCTGGTGCGGATGCCGGCCGAAGACGTCGGCCTGATCGAGGACTTCGCCCGCCGCGTCGCCCTGGCCCTCGCCTCCGCCCGCCGCTACACCCGGCAGGCGACCATCAGCCGGGTGCTGCAGCGCGGGCTGCTGCCGGCCGTCATCCCGCGGATCCCCGGGGTCGAGTCGGCGGTGGTGTACGAGCCGACCGGCGACATCTCGGCCGGCGGCGACTTCTATGACATCTTCCAGGCCGGCGACGGCCGCTGGTGCTTCGTCCTGGGCGACGTCTGCGGCAACGGCCCGGAGGCGGCCGTGGTGACCGGTCTGGTCCGGCCCTGGCTGCGGCTGCTCGCCCGCGAGGGATACGGCGTGGGGGAGGTCCTGGACCGGCTCAACCAGCTGCTGGGCGAGGAGGCGGTGGAACAGGCGGTCGAGGGCGCCGCGGGGGCCGTGGCGGCCGGTGTGGAGGCGGCGGAAGGCTCCGCCGGGGCAGTGGAACTGGTGGACGGGGACCTCGTCGGCACCGCCGGCCCGGGGCTCCCGGCGGGCGGCGGCGGGGTCCCGCGGTTCCTGTCGATGCTGTACGGGGAGCTGGAGCCGCTGGGCGAGGGCGAGGGGGTGCGCTGCACCCTGGCCAGCGCGGGCCATCCGCTGCCGCTGGTACTGCGGCCCGGGGGCGAGGTGCGGACCGTCGCGGCGCCGCAGATACTGCTGGGCGTCGTGGACGAGGTGGGGTACGAGAGTGAATCGTTCGAGCTGGCGCCCGGGGAAACACTGCTGTGCGTGACGGACGGGGTGACGGAGCACAGATCCGGTGACCGGCAGTTCGACGACGAGGACGGCCTGGCGGCGACGTTCGCGCTGTGCGCGGGGCTGAGCGCGCGGGAGGTCGCCGAACGGGTGCGGCGGGCGGTGGACGAGTTCGCGGCGGAGCCGCCGGACGACGACCTGGCGATGCTGGTCCTGAAGGCGGTCCAGCCGGGTCAGGCCGAGGTCTAGCCGAGCCGGGCCGAGCCGGGGTCCGTGACCCCGTGCTCCCCGGAGTCCGGGGCTCGCCGTCACCGGGGGGCCGCGCTTCGCGCTTCCCGGAGTCCGGGGCTCGCCGTCACCGGGGGGCCGCGCGCCGCGTTCCCGGGGCCCGGGGCTCGTCGTCTTCAGGGGCCCCGGCCGTGCCGGACAATGGGGGCATGCCTTCCGTATTGCCTGATGGTGAGCCCGTGCCCGAGGACGGCGCACTGCCCGCGACCGCTTTGGCGGGGGCGGAGCGGCGGCCGCTGGGGTTCTATCTGCATGTGCCGTACTGCGCCACCCGCTGCGGCTACTGCGACTTCAACACCTACACCGCCAGTGAGCTGCGCGGTTCCGGCGGTGTGCTCGCCTCCCGGGACAACTACGCCGAGCTGGTCGCCGAGGAGGTGCGGCTGGCGCGGAAGGTGCTGGGGGACGACCCGAGGCCGGTGGAGACCGTGTTCGTCGGCGGCGGGACCCCGACCCTGCTCGCCGCGGCGGACCTCGGGCGGATGCTCGGGGCGATCCGGGACGAGTTCGGGCTCGCCGACGGGGTCGAGGTCACCACCGAGGCGAATCCGGAGTCGGTCGGTCCGCGGTATCTGGCGGAGCTGCGCGAGGCGGGGTTCAACCGGATCTCCTTCGGCATGCAGAGCGCCCGCCGGCACGTCCTGAAGGTGCTGGACCGTACGCACACCCCGGGGCGGCCGGAGGCGTGTGTGGCCGAGGCGCGGGCGGCCGGGTTCGACCATGTGAACCTGGACCTGATCTACGGGACGCCGGGGGAGAGCGACGCGGACTGGCGGGCGTCCCTGGAGGCGGCCCTCGGGGCGGGGCCGGACCACATCTCGGCGTATGCGCTGATCGTCGAGGAGGGCACCCAGCTGGCGCGGCGGATCCGGCGCGGCGAGGTCCCGATGACCGACGACGATGTGCACGCGGACCGCTATCTGATCGCCGAGGAGACCCTGTCGGCCGCCGGATTCGCCTGGTACGAGGTCTCGAACTGGGCGACCTCGCCCGGCGGGCGCTGCCGGCACAACGAGCTGTACTGGCGCGGCGCCGACTGGTGGGGCGCCGGACCCGGCGCACACAGCCATGTGGGCGGCGTGCGGTGGTGGAACGTGAAGCACCCCGGGGCCTACGCGCAGGCCCTGGGCGAGGGCAGGTCCCCCGGCGCGGGCCGGGAGCTGCTCTCCGACGAGGAGCGCCGGGTGGAGCGGATCCTGCTGGAGCTGCGGCTGGCCGAGGGGTGCCCACGGGAGCTGCTGCGCCCGGCCGGGGCGGCGGCCGCGGCGCGGGCGCTGGAGGACGGTCTGCTCGAGCCGGAGCCGTACGGGCGGGGGCGGGCCGTGCTCACGCTGCGCGGGCGGCTGCTGGCGGACGCGGTGGTGCGCGACCTGGTGGACTGACCGCGCCCCGGCGCGGGGAGCGCTACCCGCCGGGCGTGCCGGCGCCTTGGCCGGGGGAGCGTCCCGGCCGTCGCGGAGCGGTGCGGCCGGCCCGCCACCGTGCCGACGGGCGGCCGTGGGCCGGGGCTACCGCCCCGCGGTGACGTGATCGATCAGCTCTTCGACCCGCCCCAGCAGCTCCGGCTGGAGGTCCTTGTAGGAGTGGACCGAGGACAGGATCCGCTGCCAGGCGGCCCCGGTGTTCTCCGGCCAGCCCAGGGCCCGGCAGACGCCCTTCTTCCAGTCCTGGCCGTGCGGCACGGTCGGCCAGGCCGGGATGCCGACGGAGGACGGCTTCACGGCCTCCCAGATGTCGATGTAGGGGTGGCCGAGGACCAGCACGTGCTCGCCGGTGACCTGCGCGGCGATACGGGACTCCTTGGAGCCCGCCACCAGGTGGTCGACGAGGACGCCGAGCCGGGCGTCCGGACCGGGGGAGAAGCCGTCGACGATGGCGGGCAGGTCGTCGACGCCCTCCAGGTACTCCACGACGACGCCCTCGACGCGCAGGTCGTCGCCCCAGACCCGCTCGACCAGCTCCGCGTCATGGCGCCCCTCGACGTAGATGCGCCCCGCGCGGGCGACCCTCGCGCGGGCTCCCGGAACGGCGATCGATCCCGAGGCCGTGCGCTGGGGCGCGGAGGGGGCCGCCGCACGCGGGCGTACCAGGGTGACGACACGCCCCTCGAGGAGAAAACCGCGCGGCTCCATGGGGAAGACGCGATGTTTGCCGAAGCGGTCCTCAAGAGTGACCGTGGGGCCCTGGGCGGTCTTCTCGCAGCGGATCACCGCACCGCAGAACCCTGTGGTGACCTCCTCCACGACGAGGTCCGGTTCGGCGGGGACCTCGGGGGCGGGCCGCTGCCGCTTCCAGGGCGGGGTCAGGTCCGGGTCGTACTGTCGCATCCGGATGACGATAGCGCGCGCCGGGCGCCCGCCCGCTCAGGTGGACACGCCGAAGCGGGCGGCCAGTTCGTCGCGTTGGGCGCGGACGAAGGCGGCGTCCACGACGGAGCCGTGCCCCGGGACGTACAGCGCGTCCTCGCCGCCGAGCGCGAGCAGCCGGCCGAGGGCGGCGGGCCAGTGGCCGGGGATCGCGTCGGGTCCGGCCTGGGGGGTGCCGGACTCCTCCACCAGATCGCCGCAGAAGACCACCTCGGGCCGGCCTGGCACCAGAACGGCCAGGTCATGGGCGGTGTGGCCGGGCCCCACATTGGCCAGCAGCACCGGCCGGTCGCCCAGGTCGAGGGTCAGCTCCCCGGAGACCAGGTGGTGCGGGCCGACGAGATGGTCCACCGCCTCGGTGGCGGCTCCCCGGTCCACCCCGTGGCGGATCGCGTCCTCGCGCAGCGCCTCCCGCTCACGGCGCAGCAGCTCGTCCACGCCCGTGGCCCCGTACACCTCGCAGCCCGCGAAGGCGGCAGAGCCCAGCACGTGGTCGAAGTGCGGATGGGTGAACGCGATCCGGGTGGGACGGCGGCCGGTCAGCCGGGTGATCGCGGTGCGCAGCTCGGCCCCGGCGCGCAGGGTCGCGCCGGTGTCCACGACGAGGATGCCGGTCCGGCCGACGACCACGCCGACCGTCTCGTCCCACTCCGGCATCCGGCGGCGGGCCACACCCGGTGCTAGCCGTTCCCAGCCTGCCTCTTCCCAACACGTCTCCATACCGCGACGCTAGCTCAGCGGGGGTGGTGGAGAGTTGCTGCCGACGGCAGCTCTTGCCCATGCCACCGCACCCCGCCGTACACTGGCGGAGGGGTTCTGGCACTCGTGCCGTGTGAGTGCCAGGCGGACGACCTGATGAGACCGCTGGACTGGAGGTGCGCGGGGTGCTCAGCGAACGCAGACTCGAGGTGCTGCGTGCCATCGTCCAGGACTATGTGGGGACGGAGGAGCCGGTCGGCTCCAAGGCGCTCACCGAGCGGCACCGGCTGGGGGTCTCCCCGGCCACGGTGCGCAACGACATGGCCGCTCTGGAGGACGAGGGCTTCATCGCCCAGCCGCATACGAGCGCCGGGCGGATCCCCACGGACAAGGGCTATCGCCTCTTCGTGGACAAGCTGGCCGGGGTCAAGCCGCTGTCCAGCCCGGAGCGGCGGGCCATCCAGAACTTCCTGGACGGTGCGGTCGACCTCGACGACGTGGTGGGCCGCACGGTCCGGCTGCTGGCGCAGCTGACCCGGCAGGTGGCGGTCGTGCAGTACCCGTCGCTGACCCGATCCACGGTGCGCCATGTGGAGCTGCTGCCGCTGGCCACCGCGCGGGTGATGCTGGTGTTGATCACGGACACCGGGCGGGTGGAGCAGCGCATGATCGACTGCCCGGCGCCGGTCACCGAGGACTCGCTGGCCGATCTGCGCGCCCGGCTCAACAGCCGGGTCGTGGGGCGGCGTTTCGCGGATGTGCCGCAATTGGTGCAGGATCTTCCGGAGTCCTTCGAACAGGAGGACCGGGGGACCGTCTCGATCGTGTTGTCGACCTTGCTCGAGACGCTGGTGGAGGAGACCGAGGAGCGGCTGATGATCGGCGGCACCGCGAACCTCACGCGTTTCGTGCATGATTTCCCCCTGACGATCCGGCCCGTTCTGGAGGCGCTCGAGGAGCAGGTCGTCCTCCTCAAGCTGCTGGGCGAGGCCAAGGACTCGGGGATGACCGTGCGCATCGGGCATGAGAATGCTCACGAGGGGCTCAACGCCACCTCGGTCGTCGCGGTCGGCTACGGTTCCGGCGACGAGGCGGTCGCCAAACTCGGCGTGGTCGGACCGACCCGCATGGACTACCCCGGAACGATGGGAGCGGTACGCGCAGTGGCACGTTACGTCGGACAGATCCTGGCGGAGTCGTAAGTGGCGACGGACTACTACGCAGTCCTGGGCGTGCCGCGTGATGCCTCGCAGGACCAGATCAAGAAGGCATTCCGCCGGCTCGCCCGCGAGCTGCATCCGGACGTGAATCCGGATCCGAAGACCCAGGAGCGGTTCAAGGAGATCAACGCCGCTTACGAGGTCTTGTCGGACCCGCAGAAGAAGCAGGTCTACGACCTGGGCGGGGACCCGATGTCCGGGGCGGGCGGCGGTGGCGCCGGCGGCTTCGGCGCGGGCTTCGGCAACTTCTCCGACATCATGGACGCCTTCTTCGGCACCGCCTCGCAGCGCGGTCCGCGGTCCCGGACCCGGCGCGGTCAGGACGCGATGATCCGTCTCGATGTGGAGCTCAGCGAGGCCGCGTTCGGGACCACCAAGGACATCCAGGTCGACACCGCGGTCGTGTGTACGACGTGCAGCGGCGAGGGCGCGGCGCCGGGCACCTCGGCGCAGACCTGTGACATGTGCCGGGGCCGCGGTGAGGTCTCCCAGGTGACGCGGTCCTTCCTGGGCCAGGTCATGACCTCGCGGCCGTGCCCGCAGTGCCAGGGCTTCGGCACCGTGGTGCCGACCCCGTGCCCGGAGTGCGCGGGCGACGGCCGGATCCGCTCGCGGCGCACCCTGACCGTGAAGATCCCCGCCGGTGTGGACAACGGCACCAGGATCCAGCTGGCCGGTGAGGGCGAGGTCGGCCCGGGCGGCGGCCCGGCGGGCGACCTCTATGTGGAGATCCACGAGGTCCCGCACCCGGTCTTCCAGCGGCGCGGCGACGACATGCACTGCACGGTGACCATCCCGATGACGGCGGCGGCACTGGGCACCAAGGTGCCGTTGGAGACGCTGGACGGCCTGGAGGAGGTCGACATCCGGCCCGGCACCCAGTCCGGCCAGTCGATCCCGCTGCACCAGCGCGGCGTCACCCATCTGCGGGGCGGCGGCCGGGGCGATCTGATCGTGCACGTCGAGGTGACCACCCCGAGCAAGCTCGACCCGGAGCAGGAGGAGCTGCTGCGGCGGCTGGCCAAGCTGCGCGGTGAGGAGCGCCCGACCGGCGAGTTCAAACCGGGGCAGCAGGGGCTGTTCTCGCGCCTGAAGGACGCGTTCAACGGGCGGTAGCGGTGGTAAGGCGGGAAGGCGCCTCGGGGGACGGTGAGCCCTTGGGACGCCGTTCACGCGCCGGTCACCGTGCGGTGGGCGCTTCGGGGACGCCGGTCACCGGGTGGTGGACGCTTCTTTCGGTCGGGATGAGCGCCTCGGCGCCTTCGAGTGGCGGTGAGCCTTTGCGGGACGCGTTCACCGGGCGCGTGGGCGCTTCGGGGACGCGTTCGGTCGGGATGAGCGCCTCGGCGCCTTCGTGCGGGCGCCTTCGAGCGGCGGTGAGCCCTTGGGGGCGCGTTCACCGGGCGGTGGGCGCTCGGAGGACGCCTCCGGGAGCGGTGGGCGCTTCCGGCCAAGGCCCGGAGGATGCCGTTCGGCGGACGGTGGTCCAAGGGTGAGCCGATGCGGAGGGCGTGACACGATGTGCCCATGTCCTCCGCGCTGACCGGCCTTTTCCGGTACCCGATCGTGCAGGCGCCGATGGCAGGTGGAGCCTCCTGCCCGCGGCTCGCCGCCACCGTCTCCGGGGCCGGTGGTCTCGGCTTCCTCGCCGCCGGCTACAAGACGCCGGAGGCGATGTACGAGGAGATCAAACAGGTGCGGGGGCTGACCGACCGGCCCTTCGGCGTCAACCTCTTCATGCCGCAGCCGCCCAACGCCGACCCGGCCGCCGTCGCGGCCTACGGCGGTCGGCTCACGGGCGAGGCGGCACGGTACGAAACCTCGCTGGGCGACCCGGACGCGGGCTCGGACGACGCCTACGACGCCAAGCTGGCCGTCCTCCTCGACAACCCGGTTCCGGTGGTCTCCTTCACCTTCGGCTGCCCGACCCGCGCGGTCCTCGACGCCCTCGCCGCGGTCGGCACCCGCACCGTCGTGACCGTGACCTCGCCCGTCGAGGCGCAGACCGCCCAGTGGGCGGGCGCCGACGCCGTCTGTGTGCAGGGCGTGGAGGCGGGCGGCCACCAGGGCACGTACGGCAACGATCCGGCCGCCGACGGGATGGGCGCCGGGATCGGCCTGCTGTCCCTGATCACGCTGGTCCGGGAGTACGTCCAGATCCCGATCATCGCGGCGGGCGGGATGATGCGCGGTTCGCAGATCGCCGCGGCGCTCGCCGCGGGCGCGGTCGCGGGCCAGCTGGGCACCGCGTTCCTGGTGTGCCCCGAGTCCGGGGCGAACGCCCTGCACAAGCAGGCGATGACGGACCCGGTGTTCGGCCGCACCGAGCTGACCCGCGCCTTCTCCGGCCGCCCGGCCCGGGGCCTGGTCAACCGCTTCATGCGCGAGCACGGCCCGTACGCGCCCGCCGCCTACCCCCAGCTGCACCACATGACCTCCGGCCTCCGTAAGGCGGCCGCCAAGGCGGGCGATCCGCAGGGCATGGCGCTGTGGGCCGGGCAGGGGCACCGGCTGGCGCGTGAGCTGCCCGCCGCGCGGCTGGTGGAGACGCTCGCGGTGGAACTCGACGCGGCACGGAGCGCGTTGGGGCTTCAGCCCCAGCGGGGTGCGGTGTCGTGACCGCCCCCGTGTTCGTGGCCGACTCCCTGGCGGGGGCGGCCGAGGGAGCCCGGGTCTGGCTGGAGGGCCCCGAGGGGCGCCACGCGGTGTCCGTGAGGCGGCTGCGCGTCGGGGAGCCGGTGGTGCTGACCGACGGCCACGGAACGGGCGTCCAGGGCACCGTGGCGGCCGTCGAGGGCAAGGACCGGCTCCAGGTCGCGGTGGACGAGGTGCGCCGGGAGACGGCCCCGGACCCGCGGATCACCGTCGTCCAGGCGCTGCCCAAGGGCGACCGGGGCGAGCTGGCGGTGGAGACCATGACGGAGACGGGCGTGGACGCCGTCGTTCCGTGGTCGGCCGCCCGCTGCATCACGCAGTGGAAGGGCGAGCGCGGCCTCAAGGCGCTCGGCAAGTGGCGGTCGACCGCCCGCGAGGCGGGCAAGCAGTCCCGTCGGCTGACCTTCCCCGAGGTCATGGACGCGATGACGACCAAGCAGGTCGCCCGGCTGCTCGCCGACGCCGATTTCGCGGCCGTGCTCCACGAGGAGGGCGGCGAACCGCTCGCCACGGCGCACCTGCCCGCGAGTGGCCGGATCGTGCTGGTCGTCGGCCCCGAAGGGGGCGTGTCCCCCGAGGAGTTGGCGGCCTTCGCCGAGGCGGGCGCACGGCCGTACCGGCTGGGCCCGAGCGTGCTGCGCACCTCCACGGCCGGAACGGCGGCCGCCGCGCTGCTGCTGGGCCGCACCGGCCGCTGGAGCTGAGCCGCCCCGGGCGGTGCCGTAACCGCCCGGCCGGCCGGGCCGCCCCGGGCGTCCGTTCGGGCCGGTCGGCTCGGTGGTCCGAACGGGCCGGGCTTCCGATCGCCCTCGCCCTGGTCCCGCGATCGCCCGGCCCTCCGATCGTCCCTGGCTTCCGACTGCCCGGCCGATCCGATCCGGTCGATCCGATCCGGTCGCTCCGATCCAGTCGCTCCGATCCAGTCGATCCGATCCGGTTGCTCTGATCTGGTCGATCCGATCCCGTCGATCCAGTCGCCGGGTCGGCGCCGCCGCTCCCGTCCGCGCGGCCGCGCGCTCACCGCCCGGCGTGCCGCGTCTGTCTCCTCCTGATTGGCGGGCGGCGGAGGGGGGACCCGGTGGCGTCCGGCGGTGCCGGTTTCGGCCGCGGAGGCGGGTATGGCAATACGTCATCGTCTGATCAAGACCAGTCCGCAGACCGTCTGGGGTGTCCTCGCGGACGGCAGCCGGTACGGGGAGTGGGTGGTGGGGACGTCCACGTCCCATCCGGTGCGGGGCGACTGGCCGCGGAAGGACGCGGTCATCGGCTACGAGGTACGGCTGGGGCCGCTGCGGCTCGCCAACGAGACGGTCGTACGGAGCTGCGACGAGGGAGACGGGGCATTCGCGGTGGAGCTCGAGGCCCAGGCGGGCTTCCTGGGCTCGGCGCGGATCGCCATCGAGCTGCGCCCGTGGGGCGACCACTGCCTGGTGATCGTGGACGAGCATCCGCTGCGGGGCGCGGGCGGTGCGCTGCACAACATGGGCGTGGAGGCACTGATCCAGGTGCGGCACCGGGCGATGCTCGCCCGGCTGGCCAAGGTGTGCGAGGGGGACGCCGCCCAGGGGCTGGACCGGCCCGTCCCGCACACGGCCGGGCGGCCCCCCGGGGCAGGAGGCGGCCGTGGCTGACGCGGTGGTGATCGGGGCCGGGCCGAACGGACTGGTGGCGGCCAATGTGCTGGCCGACGCGGGCTGGAGCGTGGAGGTCCTGGAGGAGCAGCCGGAACCCGGCGGAGCCGTGCGCCACGACAGGGGCGTCCATCCCGACTTCGTCCACGATGTCTTCAGTTCCTTCTACCCCCTTGCCGCCGCCTCCCCCGTCGTGGCCGGGCTCCACCTGGAGGATCACGGGTTGCGGTGGAGCCATGCGCCGCACGTGCTGGCCCACCCCTTGAGCGACGGCAGGTGCGCACTGCTCGACCGCGCGCTCGACGCCACGGCGGGCTCCCTCGACGGCTTCGCGGCGGGGGACGGGGACGCCTGGCGCCGGTTGCACGAGATGTGGGAACGTCTCCGGCCGGCTGTGCTGGACGCCCTGTTCACGCCGTTTCCCCCGGTCAAGGCGGCGGCCCGGCTCTTCGTCCGGCTCCGGGGCGCGGGCGGGCTGCGCATGGCCCGCACCATGCTGCTGCCGGTGAGGCGGCTGGGGGAGGAGGAATTCCGGGGGGAGGGCGGCAGGCTGCTGCTGGCCGGAAACGCCCTGCACGCCGACCTGGCTCCGGAGGCCGCGGGCAGCGGCGGATTCGGCTGGCTGATGTCCATGCTCGGCCAGACCTACGGCTTCCCGGCCCCGGTCGGCGGCTCGGGCGCCCTGGTCGGGGCCCTGGTCCGGCGGCTGCGGGCACGCGGCGGGGTGCTGCGCTGCGGACAGCGCGTCGATCGGGTGATCGTCCACGCCGGACGGGCCAGAGGGGTGCGCACCGCCGGGGGCGGGACGGTCGCCGCACGGCGTGCCGTGCTCGCCGATGTGTCCGTGCCCGCCCTGTACGGCCGGCTCGTCGGGGCCGAGCACCTGCCGCCGTCCCTCCTGTCCGACCTGCGCCGCTTCCAGTGGGACTTCGCCACCTTCAAGGTGGACTGGGCGCTGGGCGGACCGGTGCCGTGGCAGGCCGAGGAGGCGGCGCGGGCCGGTACCGTCCACCTGGCCGACGGGCTGGACGAGCTCACCCGGTTCGCGGCGCAGATCGCCATGCGCCACGTCCCCGACCGCCCTTTCGCGCTGTTCGGCCAGATGACGACCGCGGACCCCGCTCGGTCGCCCCGGGGCACCGAGTCGGCCTGGGCCTACACCCACGTGCCCCACCGGATAGCGGCCGACGCCGCGGAGGAGGGCCTGACGGGCACCTGGGACCCCAGGGAGCAGGAGGTCATGGCCGACCGTGTCGAACGTCAGGTCGAACGGTTCGCGCCGGGCTTCCGGGCCCTGATCCGCTCCCGGCGCATCCTGGCCCCGCCCACGCTCCAGTCGCTCGACGGCAACCTGTACGGGGGCGCCATCAACGGCGGCACCGCCCATATCCACCAGCAGGTCGTCTTCCGCCCGCTGCCCGGGACCGGGCGGCCGGAGACGCCGGTGGGTGGCCTGTACCTCGCCTCCGCCGGTGCCCACCCCGGCGGCGGGGTCCACGGCGCCCCGGGGGCCAACGCCGCCCGTGCCGCACTGCGCCGGAACCTGCCTCCGGGCCTGGCGGGGGCGCAGCGCCTGCTCGCCCGGCGCGACCGGCTCGGCAGACGGCCGCCCCCGCCCGCTGACCGGCGATGAATCCCCGACGAATCGTCGTGATCGCGAATCATCGAGGCGGCGAATCGTCGTAAGCGACGAACCATGGAGGCGGCGAATCGTTGTGAGCGACGAACCATCGAAGCGACGAATCGCCGTGATCGACGAACCGCCGTGATCGACACATCACCGAAGCGATGAATCAGTCCCGGTGACCCCTCACATCGACTGCGGTGGGAACCCGGTGACGAAAGGGGCGGCCATGGGAGGCAGTCCGCTCGAGGACCGGACCGTGGTGGTGACCGGAGCCGCCCGCGGGCTGGGCGCGGCCCTGGTGCGCGACCTCGCCCGACGTGGCGCCAGGACGGCACTTCTCGGCCATGAGAAACCGGGCCTGGACGAGGTGGCCGCCTCGCTGCCGACCGCCGCGCTGGCCCTGGAGGTCGATGTCACTGACGACACCGCGCTGAAGAGCGCGGCCCAGGAGGTGCGTCGGTGCCTGGGCCGCCCCTCGGCCGTCGTCGCGAACGCGGGGGTCGCGGAAGCCGGGCTGTTCGCCGCGTCCGATCCGGCCGTATGGCGCCGCGTGATCGACGTCAACCTCAGTGCGAGCGCCCTTACGGCGCACACCTTCCTCCCGGACCTCATGGCCTCGCGCGGCTACTTCCTCCAGATCGGGTCGCTGGCGTCGATCGGCGCCGTTCCCATGATGAGCGCCTACTGCGCGTCCAAGGCGGGCGTGGAGGCGTTCGTCCACGCGCTGCGGGCCGAAGTGGCGCACCACGGCGTCGCGGTCGGCATCGCCTACCTCAACTGGGTCGACACCGACATGATCCGCGGCGATGACGCATCCGCCGCCCTGCGTGCGCTGCGCTCCCATGTGCCGCCACCGATCCGTCGTGTCTCCGAGGCGGACGTGGTCGCCCGCCGGCTGGCGCAGGCCGTGGAGCGGCGCCGCACCGCGCTCTACGTGCCCGCGTGGCTCCGCCTCCTCCAGGTGGCGCGCGCCGCACTGCCGCCGGTCGTGATGCGCGTGTCCCGTCGTACACTGCCACGGCTGGAGGCCGAGCGACCGCTGCGCCCCACCGGGCTGCTGGGCGCCGGTGGACGCGCCGACGAGCCGCACGGAAAGCCATAGCGCGGGCCGTGCAGCTGGCCGATGACGGTCTTCCGGTTCACGTCGCCCGATGGGAACCTGTCCCCTATGGGGGCATTGAGCCGGGTAAGGCGGGGACGGGCGGTCTTGGCCGTCGCGGTGGTCGGCGCGGCGGCGGTCGCGATGACGGGATGTGAGCCGGCGGACGACGGCCTCAGCTCCGTGACGGTCGCGGTCACCACGGACCAGGTCGCCACCCGCGCGCTGGAGAGGGGCGGGGTCGGCGTCCTCTGGATGAGCTGCAACGCCGAGTTCAGGAACGGCCGTACGGTCGGCGCCTCGCCTTCGCGCGGGAGCGGGTGGACGCGGGCGGGTGAGCGGGCGCGCGAGAACGTTCGGGTCCGGGAGAGCGCTCGGGTCCGGGAGAGCGTTCGGGCGCGTGCGACCGAGCGGCGCGAGCGGGCACAGGCGACCGACGCGCGGGTGGACTGCCGGGGCAGGACCGAGAACCACAAGGACATCAGGATCAGCGGACGGGTCACCTACGTACGGGAGAACCACTGCGTCCGGGGCGACTTGACCGGCCAGGTGGACGGCCGGAAGGTCTTCGAGGCGAAGGTGATCGGGGAGTGCCAGGGCCGCGCCCTCGACACCGAGCGCGAGCCCGAGACCGAGAGCCCTCGGCCGACCCGTAGCCACCCGTGGGACCACCGGACCACCGACAGCGGCGCACATCCGGGCGGCGACGGAAGCGGCGCACCTCCGGACGGCGTGGGCAGCGGCGTCGGTCCGGGCGGCGACGGGAGCGGCGCGACTCCCGGTGGCGATGGGGGCGGCACGGCTCCCGGTGGTGCCGGGAGCGGCGCGACTCCCAGTGGTGCCGGGAGCGGCGTCGGGCCGGGCCGTGGCGGGCACAGTTCCGTTCCCGGCGGCGTCGAGCGCAGCGCCGGACCGGACGTCACCTACGGCGGCGGTCAGGGCGGATAGGCCACGGGCGCGCCCGCGGGCAGGGCCTCCCGGTACCATCCGGACCGTACGTGCCGACGATCCGTAAGGAGCCACCGGTGGCGGGAGAACCGCAGGCCGACTGCCTGTTCTGCAAGATTGTCTCGGGGGAGGTGCCGGCCACCGTGGTCCGCGAGACGGACACCACCGTGGCGTTCCGCGACATAAACCCCCAGGCGCCCACCCACGTCCTGGTGATCCCCAAGGTGCACCACCCGGACGCGGCCGCCCTCTCGGCCGCCGAACCGCAGATCGCCGCCGATGTGCTGCGCGAAGCGGGCGCGGTCGCCGCCGATGAGAAGATCGACGGCACCGGCTACCGCGTGGTGTTCAACACCGGCTCCGGCGCCGGCCAGACCGTCTTCCACGCACATGCCCACGTCCTGGGCGGCCGCGGGCTCAACTGGCCTCCCGGATAAGCCCTTGTCCACACGGGAACTGATCGTCCTCGGCACCGCCAGCCAGGTGCCGACCCGGCACCGCAACCACAACGGCTATCTGCTGCGCTGGGACGGCGAGGGCCTGCTCTTCGACCCCGGCGAGGGCACTCAGCGGCAGATGCTGAGGGCCGGGGTCGCCGCGCATGACATCGACCGGATCTGTGTCACGCACTTCCACGGGGACCACTCCCTGGGCCTGGCCGGGGTGATCCAGCGGATCAACCTCGACCGCGTGCCGCACCGGGTGACCGCCCACTACCCGGCGGACGGTCAGCGGTTCTTCGAGCGGCTGCGGTACGCGACCGCCTACCGCGAGACGGTGGCGCTGGCCGAGGAGCCGGTCTCCGGTGACGGCGGGGTGCTGGCCCGCACCCCCGCCTACACGCTGGAGGCGGCCCGGCTCTCGCACCCCGTCGCGTC